>JACKOQ010000009.1 GCA_024234215.1 Pseudomonadales bacterium | reverse complement strand
CCCTGTGGCGCAGTGGCCTCCTGCGCGTTCTGCAGCAGATGGCCCATCACCCGACCCAGCCGCTCGCGGTCGGCACGGAGCATCAGCGACTCCAGCTGGCAGCTCAGCGTCGGAACCGGTTGCCGGTGTCGATGCAGGGCGACGACCTCGCGCGCCAGTTGACACAACTCGGTGCGCTGAGGATCGGGCGCTTCCACGGCCCGCTGCCGCAACTGGCCCAGCATACGGTTCATTTTAGTCACTGCATTGGCCAGCGTATCGAGTGCGTCGTCAATAAACTCCGGATTGTGCTTGTAACGCTGCGCATTGGTGACCACCAGTGACAGTTGCGCCACGACATTCTTCAGATCATGGACGATGAAGGCCGAGAGCCGATTGAACGCCTCGAACTGCCGAGCGCGCGCCAGCTCCTCGCTGGCACTGACCAGGGCAATGTGGTTGGCCAACTGGATGCCGACGGTCTTCAGCAGGTCATGGTCTTCCCAGTTGATCGCACGCTGCACCCGCGGCTTCAGCAGGCAGACGAAACCAGCCAGCGCCTCCTGTCGCATCAGCGGCACCACCAGCCACAGTTGCGGGTAGCGCTGCTGCCACGACGCAAGATCGAGGCCGCGGTACATCTCGGGCGTTCTGAGGTATTCCGGCAACTCGACCACCCAGGAGGACGCGCAGAGAAAATGTGCCAGTGAATCATCGGCATCGACCCGTGCGTCACTCTCCAGCGCCATCCCCCAGGCGCCGCAGCAGCGATAGCCCTCCTGCTCACTCTGCCACCAGAGGGTGCCGGCCGAGCTCTCGACCAGGTCGGCCAGCAGCTTGATGCCGCCGGTCGTCACCGTGGTGAAATCACCCAGCGCAGCCAGTTCCCGGCTCAACTTCAGCCACGCCTCCCGGTAGTCATAGCGGTGGGCAAAGAAGTTCTTGGCGAAAAAGACCCGGAGCCGGGCACGCAGCGTGCCGGAGAAGAACAGCGCGACCAGCAGCACCACCGCGCCGCTGAGAAAAAGAATCTGGATGACTCCGCCCCAACTGCCACCGTAGTTGCGCAGGTAGTAGCCGATCGACGCCATGACCAGCAGATAGAGCCCGGCACCCATCAACGCCGTGGTGTGCACCACGACTCTGCGAGAGACGAACAGCTCCACCGGCTTGTTGCCGAGGCGCGCGGCGGTCACGCCAATCAGCGGCAACAGCGCGGCATTGACGAAGCCACGGGCACCAAAGAGCGTCGGATTGATCCGCGCAAACAGCAGCGCCTCGGTGTAGAGCGCGAAGTCATAGGCGAAGAGCGCACCGATCGCAATCGCCAGAAACTTGATGCCCCAGCGCTGCTCGACCCGGGTGTTGCGGTAGAACAGCTCGACCATCAACAGACCGAACACATTCAACAGCAGAAGATAGAGCACCCGGCCATCCGCACCAAGGCGAATCCGTGCGGTCAACCGATCACTCAGCTCCGGCCACAGCATCAGCGTGACCCCAAGCAGCAGGCAAGCGGCAGCACCCAGCGCCAGTCGCGGACGCATCCGCTGCCGATCCAGATAGAGGCGCCAGCCATCCTGGTTGGCCGGGGCCGCCATCATGCGCCACAGCAGCACCATCCAGGCAAATCCGCGCATCACCTCCAGCGCCAGAACCATCCGCAGCGAAACTTCACCCGAGCCCAGCGCGGCGGCCCAACCGACCGAGAGGATCAGCACCAGCAACAGCGCCAATCGTGGCAGCCGGTCACGCCAGCGGCTGGCCACCAGTGGCATCAACACCAGCGCCACCACAGCCACACAACCATATCCGACTTGCGAAAAATCCACAGACTCTCCCGGCATGACGACACGCACTCTATCGGTTCAGGTTTACAAAAGCGTTGAACTGCGGGGCCGATGCTCCACACGCGACAGTGGCGTGGCGATTGGTGGCTCACTCCGGCTGCCGCTGATCGACAGACCCTGCCCTTGCGCAATGGGACACGAGTGTCCATATTTTTTACAAAGTCGGCATGGGTGATTTTTGCACGCAGGACACATCTGCTCTACCTTGTTGATAAACATGAATATCCAAAAAAGGGCATGATTCTTGTATTCGAAAAAAGAAGAGCAAGCCCAGTCACCGACTGCCCGCTGATTCTTCTGGTTCGCTTTTGATATAGTAGAAACAGATTTGCAACGGCGCCCGCGGCCTCACCGAGCGATCAAACGGACACCATGATGAAATCCAGCAAAGAGACCCCAGTCAAGCCAGACGCCACACCCGGTCAAACCAGCCGTTCGACGCTGGCCTCGCCAGCGCGGCGCGCCCTGGCACTCAACAGCCTCAAGGCGGCCCCGGTGGTGGTGACCACGCTGAGCGCGCGCTCGGCACTGGCCGCCGAATGCTGGTCCGGCAAGATGTCGGGCAACCTGTCGCATCCCAACAATGGCTGCGTGCTGGGCCGCAGCCCCGGTTATTACAAAACCAGGGTCGGGCCCTGGGGTGGCGAACCCGGCTGGCCTCCCGGTTTCGACTCCGGCTGTTCGCCACTGGATTCCAACGGCAGCATTACCCAAACCTGCCAGACGATGTTTGAGGACACCACGCTCAACCGAGGCGGCACGGTGCCAGGCACCCGCTTCGGCACGGTGTTCACATCCGCTCCCGGCAATCTGAAAAAACTGACCCTGATGCAGGTTTTGTGGCAAAAACCAGGCTCCTTTGCCTTTCATGCCATTGCCGCCTACTTCAATGCGCTGAACTTCAGCAGCTATGTGCTGAAGCCCGATGTCGTGCTCTGGATTGCCAATTCGATCCTGGCCACCGGCAGCTTCACCGATGACCGCGGCACGGTGTGGACGGAGAGTCAGATGAAAGCCTATCTGAACACCACCTGGACCTAGCCCCCGCCGCCGCACGATGTCAGCCACTGGCCCGTTGACCTTCAACCACGCCCGCTTTGGCCAGTGGCGACAGTGGGATGACACGGCTATTCTGTATGACAGCCGTTCGGGCGACACCCACCTGCTCAGCGGCATCGCCGCTGCGCTGGTCGGCCGGCTTGCCGGGCACTCTGCCGGGCTCAGCCATGATCAGTTGCAGGCAGCCTTGCAGCAGTTCGACCTGCAAAGCCTGCCGGCGGTGATCGATCAACTCTGTCTGCTCGGAATCGTCGCGCCATTCTCAGCCAGCCTCGCCTCGCCACCCTGTCACTGACCGAGATCCGGCGGCAACTGCACCGGCCGGCGGGTCTGTCGCTGACCACCGGTCCGTTCGTGGTGACGGTGCGCTCGCCCATCGCTGCGGTGGCGCGAAGCCTGCTGCGGCTCTATGCCGACTTTGCACTGGTCAGCCCAACCGCCTTCAGCGACTTCCACCTGCGTGTCGCGCCACCGGCCACGCTGCGCCGCTGGATTCGGCCACAGGTGTTCTTCCACTTCGACCAGACCATCCCGTTCAAGCCGCTGCCGCGCAGTCAGGCCTATCCGCTGTTCGAATGGGGCTTCAACTATGCCATCTCGACCACCGCCCACCGCTATCTGATCATCCATGCCGCCGTGGTGGAGCGCGGTGGCCGCGGTCTGATCCTGCCCGGGCCGCCCGGCTCGGGCAAGAGCACCCTCTGCGCGACCCTGATCCACTCCGGCTGGCGGCTGCTCTCCGACGAGCTGGCACTGATCGACCTGACCTCAGGACTGCTGGCACCGATTCCACGGCCGGTCAGCCTCAAGAACGACTCGATCGAGCTGATCCGGCAGCGCTTTGCCGATGCGGTGCTGAGCGACCCCTGCCATGACACCCAGAAGGGCACGGTGGCCCATCTGAAACCACCGACCGCCAGCGTGGAGCTGGCACACCGCATGGTCGAGCCGGCCTGGGTGGTGATGCCGCGCTACCGCAGCGGGTCGCGCAGCCGGCTGCGGCCAGTGCCGAAGGGCGAGATGCTGATGCAACTGGCCGAGCAGAGCTTCAACTACACCATTCTGGGTGCCCGTGGCTTTGAGGTGCTGGCTGATCTGGTCGAGCGTTGCAGCAGCCATCGGCTGATCTACTCCGACCTCGACATCGCCCTCGACAGACTCGATCAACTGACCGGGATGACGCCATGAGCCCGTCCTGGCTGATCAGACTCTGCCTGCAACCCGAGCAGGCGCTCGCTTTGAGCCTGACCGACTGGAGCCTGCTGATCCGGCAGGCGCGCGCGGCCAACCTGCTGGCGCTGCTGGCCGACACGCTGGACCGCGCCGGACTGCTGGAACAGCTTCCGGAGCCGCCACGGCACCACCTGAACTCGGCCCTGACGCTGGTGCAGCGACAGAGGCAGTCGGTGCTGTGGGAGATCGAACGGCTCGAAGAGGCGCTGCAACCGCTGGAACAGCCCTTCGTGCTGCTGAAAGGGGCCGCCTATGTCGCGGCCGAGCTGCCGCTGGCAGCCGGACGGCTGCTGAGCGATGTCGACATTCTGGTGGCCGAACAGGAGCTGGCCCACGCCGAACAGCTGCTGGCGATCCATGGCTGGCACGGTGCCCACCACCATCCCTATGATCAACACTACTACCGCACCTGGATGCATGAGCTGCCGCCGCTGCTGCATCTGAAGCGGCAGAGCGTGCTGGATGTGCACCACCGCATCCTGCCCCGAACCTGCCGCAACAGCCCCGATCCCGCCAGCCTGCTGGCCGATTCGCAACCGCTGGCCGGTTTCGACAAGGCGCGATTGCCGTCGAACGTCGATCTGCTGCTGCACAGCGCGATCCACCTGTTCCATGAAAGCGAGCTGCACCACGGCCTGCGCGACCTGTTCGATTTGCGTCAACTGTTCAGACTGTTCGGGTCACAACCGCGATTCTGGTCGCAACTGCTCGATCGGGCCACGCAGTGGCGGCAGCGACAGGCACTCTTTCATGCCTGTCGCCATGTCGAAGGGTTGCTGGATGATGAACTGCCCACCCCGGTGAAGCAGGCGCTGGCCGACAGCGCACCGCGCTGGCCAGTGCTGAAGATGCTCGATTTCTGCTACCGCCGCGCATTGCAACCACAGCACCCCAGTTGCGCACCCACTGGCACCGCAGTGGCACTGGCCGGACTCTATCTGCGCGGACACTGGCTGCGGATGCCGCCGCACCTGCTGCTGCCACACCTGCTGCGCAAGGCGCTGCGCAGCGAGGATTAACGCGCGCCGTTGCCGAACAGCACGGTCTCGCAGGTTCTGATCAATATCAGAAAATCGAGCATCAGGCTGTTGTTCTTCACATAATAAAGGTCATATTGCAGCTTCTGGCGGGCATCCTCGGCCGAGTCGCCATAGGGGTAGTTGATCTGTGCCCAGCCAGTCACCCCCGGCTTGACCCGATGCCGACTGTGGTAGTGCGGAATCTCCTCACCAAACTGCGACACGAACTCCGGCCGTTCGGGCCGTGGCCCGACAAAGCTCATCTCGCCCTTGAGCACATTGAAGATCTGTGGCAACTCATCGATGCGGTACTTGCGGATCACCGCGCCGACCCTGGTGATGCGGCTGTCGTTTTTCTGGGCGAACTGGGCACCATGTTTTTCGGCATCGGTGTGCATGCTGCGAAATTTGTAGAGCGTGAAGGGCTTGTCGTCCAGCCCCACGCGCTGCTGCCGATAGATCACCGGCGCACCGAAGCCCTCTTCCAGACCGATCGCCACCCGGGCGAGCAGCATCACCGGCAGCAACAGCGGCAGTGCCAGCACCGCAAAGAGCAGATCGCACAGCCGTTTGGAGAATGCACGAAAGGCGCTGCGATCGAAGCCATCAGAGAAAATGAAGTTGCTGGGGTGGAGCAGATCGAGCTCGATGCGGCCAATCTCCCGCTCGAAGAACGCAGCCACGTCGAGCACGGCGATACCGGCCAGCTTGCATTGATAGAGCGCGTCGAGCGGAAAGGCGCGCCGACGGTCATCCATTGCACAGACGATCTCATCGATCCGATGCGCCCGGCTGTAGTCGACCAGTGGCTGCGCAAATCCGAGAACTTCTGTGCGCGGCACCTCGACCACCTCACCCTCCATCGGCACGAATCCATGAATGACAAAGCCCTTTCTGTCTGCGCGACGGCGCAGGCGATCGAGAATGTTCTTGGCCCGGACCCCGGCACCCAGCACCAGCACCCGGCTCTTCATCGCCTCGGTGTCGACCAGACCAAAGAAGGCCACTCGCAGCAACCCCAGCAGCACGAAGGCCACCCCCAGCGACAGCGCGAGAATGCCACGCCCGAGGAAGAACATGGGAAAGAGGTAAAAGAGAATCGACAGCGCGAGGCCGCCCGCCATGAAGCTGCTGGCGGTGCGCAGCATCATGCCGAGCACTCCTTCACGAAACCGTACCTGATAGACCCCCATCGCCAGCATCGACAGCATCAGGACCAGCGCAAACAGGAGCGCCCGCCACAACGGGTGCGCCACCTCCTCCTCGATGAGCATCGGCTCGCCGAAACGGAAATAGGCACCGATCAGCACCGAGGCCGCCAGCATCAGCAGTTCCAGCGCAAACAGAATCAGATAGGAGACATGCACATGATGCTTGGCGATACGAATGGTGGTCACTGCGGATTCGACTCCTGTTCAACAAGTCCCTGCCGGATGGCAATGAAAGGATCACGCTTCTATTATAGAAAAGATTCGACTGGTGCCCTGTTGCCCAGCTGACTGCGTCAGGACGCACCCTGTATCGCTGATCTCCATTCAGCC
>JACKOQ010000008.1 GCA_024234215.1 Pseudomonadales bacterium | reverse complement strand
CGGTCATTCCGGAGGCGTCCCGTGTCTCATTACCGGCGTAGCCTCGTCAGCGGCGGCACCTTTTTCTTCACGGTAACCTTGGCCGACCGCCGCAGCCGTGCGCTGGTGGAACACATCGGCCGGTTGCGGCGCGCTTACGGCATCACTCAATCCCGCCATCCGTTCCACACAGTCGCGATTTGCGTATTGCCGGATCACCTGCATGCCATCTGGCGCCTGCCGGAGGGCGACGCCGATTTCGGTGGGCGCTGGGGGGCCATCAAGCGGCTGTTTTCGACGGGGCTCGATGCCGCGGCTGATCGCTCGGCAAGCAAGCAGGCCAAACGCGAAAAGGGCATCTGGCAGCGGCGCTTCTGGGAGCATCAGATTCGCGATGAAACGGATCTGAAGCGGCATGTGGATTACATCCACTTCAACCCGGTCAAGCACGCTCTGGTGGCGCGGGTGGCGGATTGGCCCTATTCGTCGTTTCACCGGCATGTGGCGAACGGGGATTTGCCCGCCGATTGGGCCGGAGTGAAACCGGACGCCGCCGGGCAGTTTGGTGAACCCGATTGAGCCTTTTGTGTGGGCACGCTGGGCTTTGCCCACCCTACGGGGTGGAAAACAGCGGTTCGTGCAGGACCACGCAGTGTCTGCAATGCCCCGCGTGGGCACGGCCTGGTGGCCTTTGCCCACCCTACGACCCGTCGGCGCTGTGTGCCTCGCGCCAAACCTTGATGGTTCATTTATTGGGAACTATAGTTCACCAATGATGAACGCAAGCGCCCTGCCCATCGAACACGCGCCGGCTCTGGCCGAAGCGCTGTTCACCACCACCCAGCAGCGTCTGCTGGCGCTGCTGTATGGCGAGCCGAGGCGCAGCTTTTACCTCAAGGAGTTGTTGCGCAAGACCGGCCTGGGCGTGGCGACCGTCAAGCGCGAGCTGGACCGGATGGTCGAGGCCGGTTTGCTCACCCGCACCGTGATCGGCAACCAGCACCACTATCAGGCGAATCCGGCCTGCCCGATCCATGACGAGCTGGCCGCCATCGTGCGCAAGACGCTCGGCGCTCCCAGCGCCATCCGCGCGGCGCTGGGGCCGTTGACCGATCGCATTGCGCGCGCGTTCATCTTCGGCTCCTTCGCCGCCGGGAAGGACCGGCCGGGCAGCGACATCGACCTGCTGGTGATCGGCGATGTTTCGCTGGCGGAGTTGGTACGTGCGCTTTACCCCCTACAGGAAGCGCTGACGCGCGAAATCAACCCAAAGCTCTACCGGCCGGACGAGTGGGCGCAACGGGTGGCGAGTGAAGACGCTTTTGTGCGCGAGCTGCTGGGCAGGCCGCGCATCGAGCTGATCGGGGAGGCCGCATGACGCTGGACAATCTGGTCGGCCGAACGCTGGAGCGCATCGAGCCGGACCCGGCTGCGATTGCGCGACTGCTGCGCGCCGCCGAGCGCAATCTGGCCGATGCGGGCGTGGACCGCATCAGCGCCGAAAACCGCTTCGACGCCGCCTACAAGGCGATCATGCAGCTCGCCAATGCCGCCTTGCAGGCCAACGGCTACCGCACCCTGACCAGCCGCCCCGGACACCACATGACCATGATCCAGACGCCGGGCCGCACCATCGGGCTGGACCCGGACCGCATCATCACGCTCGACGCCTTGCCAAGCAGCGCAACGTGGCCGATTACGCGGGCGATGTGGTGCCGGAAAGCGCCGTGGAGCAGTGCATCGCCAGCGCGCGCGATCTGCGTGATGAAGTGCGCGCCTGGCTGAAGCGCCATCAGCCGGCGCTGCTGAACGAGTGGCAACGCAGCGGCAGATGATGGCGGACGGACCGCAAGCTCGACGCTCCGCGTGGGCACGGCCTTCGGCCTTTGCCCACCCTACATCTACTACATCCACATCGTCGGCAGCTTCGCTCTCGTAGGGTGGGCAAAGCGCAGCGTGCCCACGTGAACAATCGAATTTCGCGACAGGAAACACCCCCGCAATGACCAACGAACAACTCGTCTCCAAGGTGTGGAACTACGCGCACGTGCTGCGCGACCAGGGCATCTCCTACGGCGACTACGTGGAGCAGATCACCTATCTGCTGTTCCTGAAGATGGACGCCGAGCGCGAGGACCTGCTGGGCGAGGCCTCGGCCATTCCGCCGCAGTGGCGCTGGGCGCAGATCGCCGCTGCCGATGGCGACGCGCTGGAGTTGCAGTACCGCCACACGCTGGAGGCGCTGGGCCGCGAGGACGGGCTGATCGGCACCATCTTCCGCAAGGCGCAGAACAAGCTCTCCGACCCGGCCAAGCTCAAGCGGCTTGTCAGCCTGATCGACCGCGAAGGGCCGTGGATCGGCCTCGGCGTGGACGTGAAGGGCGAGATCTACGAGGGCCTGCTGGAGAAGAACGCCGCCGAGGTGAAGTCCGGCGCCGGGCAGTACTTCACGCCGCGGCCGGTGATCGAGGCCATCGTGCGCTGCGTGAATCCGACGGTGGGCGAGACCGTCTGCGATCCGGCCTGCGGCACCGGCGGCTCTCTGCTCGCCGCCTACGACCACATGAAGACGCAGACCCAGGACCGGCAGCGGCTGCACGCGCTGCGCCACACGGCCTTCAAGGGCGTGGACATCGTGGATGAGGTGGTGCGCCTGTGCGCGATGAACCTCTACCTGCACGGCATCGGCAACGGCGGCAGCCCGGTGGTGCAGGGCGATGCCCTGGCCGGCGATGATGGCCGGCGCTTCGACGTGGTGCTGACCAATCCGCCGTTCGGCAAGAAATCGAGCTACACGGTGGTGGGCGAGGACGGCGCGGTGACCACCGAGCGCGAGCACTACGAGCGCGAGGACTTCAAGTTCACCACGTCCAACAAGCAGTTCAACTTTTTGCAGCACATCATGACCATCCTCGACACCCACGGCCGCGCCGGCGTGGTGCTGCCGGACAACGTGCTGTTCGAGGCCGGCCGTGCCGGCGAGGGCATCCGCCGCCGGCTGCTGGAGGGCTTCAACTTCCACACCCTGCTGCGCCTGCCGACCGGCATCTGGTACAGCCCCGGGGTGAAGGCGAACGTGCTGTTCTTCGACAAGCGCCCGGCCTCGCGCGAGGCGCAGACGCGCGAGCTGTGGGTCTACGACTACCGCACCAACGTGCACAAGACGCTGAAGACCAAGCGCCTGGAGCGGGGCGATTTCGACGACTTCATCCGCTGCTTCCACGCGCGCCAGGAGACCGAGCGCTTCCGCCGCTTCGGCTACGCGGAACTCGCCCAGCGCGACAAGCTGAATCTCGACATCTTCTGGCTGAAGGACGACAGCCTGCCCGAGCCGGACGTGCTGGCGGCGGAGATCGTGGAGAACCTGGAGGCGGCGCTCACGCAGTTCCGCAGCGTGAGCCTGGAGCTGGCGGGGGAGGAGGGCTAAAACGCCTCTGCGCGCCGGATTGGAGTGCACTCCGGCGCTGCTTCATTCAGCAAGGTTCTTCCGCAGCCAGCCATCGACCAGCGCCGTGGCGGGGTAATCGGGATCGCCGAGCCGGCGGTTGATCTCCATGTGGCCACGCAAGCCAGTGCCGGCAAAACTGCCGTAGTCGACCGCGCTGCCCGCGGCGGCGAGCGCGCGGCCCAGTGCCTCGGTTTGCCGCACGGCGTCGGGACGCTGCACGTGCAGCAGCAAAAAGGCCGGCGCATTGGGCGCGGCGGCCTGGTGAGTGGGCGAAAGCGCCCACTGACGCGCCGGATCGCTGCCGAACACTTCGAGATAGGTCTGATGCATCATCGGCGCATCTTCCTGCAACTGCGCCGGCACGTCGTAAGCTGCACCGTCGTTGGCGATCACACCGCGGAGGTCGGCAAAGCCGAGCCCGGCCGACTTCAGATGGCGCTCGTCCGTGCCGACCAGGGCAACCAGATGCGCGCCGGCGCTGTGGCCAATCAGCACCACCCGGCGGCGATCGATGCCCAGTTCCGCCGCACGGTCGAGCAGCGCCCGCAGTGCGTGGGCGACATCCTCGGCCTGCTGCTCGACCGCGACGGCCGGCACCAGCCGGTAGTCGATCGAGGCATAGGCGTAACCCTGTTGCGTCAGATGCGCCGGCAGCCATCTGCTCGAGGCGTTGTCCTTGCTGCCGCGCTGCCAGCCGCCGCCGTGCACGAACATCACCAGCGGGGCGGGATGGCTGCGCTCCTGCGTCGTCCAGACATCGAGCCGTTGCAGCGCGTCGCGGCCATAGGCGATGCTCCGGGAGGCGGGTTCGCCGTGCCGGTCAGGAGGTGTATGGGAGTCGCTCGCTCCGTCATGCAGACGGGCATCGGCCGCGGTGACGGCCAGAAGGAGCAGGAGTGCGATCGAAAACGTGAGCTTCTTGCGCATCTTCTTCAACTCCCGGACTGGGGTCAGCGCTGCACCCGGTTGGCGATCACCCGCTGGGTGGCCATTTCGTCGAGTCGGTGCTGCTCTTTTTTGTTCGCCCGCAGCCGGGCCTGGCGGTCGGCCTCCTCGGCCAGTTGTTGCAGCCCCAGGCGGCGCAGTCTCAGTTCGCGCCAGCCGGCCTCGAGCGCCGCATGGTCGTTGCGGACGATCAGCAGTCGGCGCTCCTGCTGGCCGATGGCGACCTTGAGCCGATCGACGAAACCCTGGCGATTCTGCAGCATGAAGGCCGCTCCGGGCAGCGGGTAGTCGCCGGGCGTGGATGACAGGTAGTCGTCGAGGTAGCCGCGCAACTGGTCGAACCGCTGCTGCTCCTCGCGCAACTGACCGGCAGCCTGATTGAGTGCCAGCAGCGCCGTCTGTTCGCGCTCTTCGGCCAGCTTCACCACTGGCCAGATCGCCTTGCTGTTGATCATCGGCCGGCGGTTTCAGCGGTGTTGAACAGCTGTTCCAGTTCACCACTGCTGCTGGCCAGCGAGAAGCTTTCGTTCAATCCCTGACGCAGGTAGCCGCGCAGTTGCGGAATCAGCTGGATGGCCAGATCGGTGTCGGCATCGGCGCCGCGCTGGTAGGCGCCGATCTGGATCAGTTCACGGCTGCGCTGATAGGCCGAGTAGAGCTGCTTGAAGCGTTGCGCCTGGGCCAGTTGCCCGGCCGACACCACCTGCGGCTGCACCCGGCTGATCGAGGCTTCGATGTCGATGGCGGGATAGTGGCCCTCTTCGGCCAGCCGGCGGGCCAGCAGCACGTGGCCATCGAGAATCGCCCGCGCCGAGTCGGCCACCGGATCCTGGTCATCATCGCCCTCCATCAGCACGGTGTAGAAGGCGGTGATGGAGCCACCGCCCTGATCGCCATTGCCGGCACGTTCGACCAGCTCGGGCAGTTGGGCAAAGACCGAGGGCGGATAACCACGGGTGGCCGGCGGTTCACCGATGGCCAGCGCCACTTCGCGCTGCGCCTGGGCGAAGCGGGTCAGCGAGTCGAGCAGCAGCAGCACGTCGTGGCCCTGGTCACGAAAGTGTTCGGCGATGCGGGTGGCCAGCCGGGCGGCCCGCAGCCGCATCACCGGTGATTCGTCGGCCGGTGCGGCCACCACCACCGCGCGTGCCAGCCCTTCGGCGCCGAGGTTGTGTTCGATGAACTCCCGCACTTCACGGCCGCGCTCGCCCACCAGCCCCACGACGACGATCTGCGCGGTGGTGAAGCGGGTCATCATGCCGAGCAGGACGCTCTTGCCGACGCCGCTGCCGGCAAACAGCCCCATGCGCTGACCGCGGCCGACGGTCAGCAGGCCGTTGATGGCGCGGATGCCGACATCGAGTGGCTCGCGCACCGGCAATCGCCGCAGCGGGTTGATCATCGGTCCGGCAAAGGGGATGGTGTGGCTGCATTGCGGCGGTGGCAGGCCGTCGAGCGGGAGACCCAGTCCGTCGATCACCCGCCCGAGCAGCGCGTCGCCCACCTCGATGCGTGCCTCATCGCCACCGGGCAGCACGCGGGCGCCCGGTTTGAGTCCGCCGATGCGGCGCATCGGCATCAGAAACAGTTTGCCCTCGTCGAAACCGACCACCTCGGCTTCGATATGCTGTCCGTTGGCACTTTCGATCAGACAGCACTCCCCCAGCGCAGCACCGAGGCCGACCACTTCGAGCGTCAACCCCACCGAGCGCACCAGCCGACCCGACACCAGCGGACGCGGTGGCGAAGCGGTGTCGAGCGGATAGCGCGCGATCCGCTCCAGCAGCTGCGGCCTGGTCATGTCGAATCCACCGCCGGATCGATGAAGCGCTGCGCCGCGCTCAGCTCGCGGCCCAGCAGGTTTCTGACCAGTTCACGAAAGCGGTACTCAGTGGTGAAATCGATGCAGCTGTCGCGGCTTTCGATCCGGCAGCCGCCACGGCTGACGCCGGGATCGGCCTCGATGGTCAGCGGCAGTTTCTGCGGCAGCTTCAGCAGCAGCGCCTGCTCGTCGGGATGCAGCAGCAGGCTGACCTGCTCCGCGCCCTTCGGCAGTGCGGCAATGGCCTGGCGCACCACGCTCAGTACCGTCTCGCCCGAGCTCTTCAGTTCATGTTCGAGCAAGGCGCGGCTGATCTCGATGACCAGATTCAGCAGCGCGGTCTCGATCTCGGCTTCGCGCTCGGCCAGCGGATCGGCCAGATGGGCCAGCAGCCGGGTCAGGCGTGCTGCCTCGTTCTGCCAGATTTCGCGTCCGGCCCGCTCGCCCTCCTCGCGCCCCAGCGCGTAGCCGGCCGCATGGCCCTCGGCCTGGGCGGCCGCCTTCAGCGCCGCGACGCGCAGCGCCACCTGCTCTTCGACCTCGGCCTGCCGCGCGGCATCGGGCGAGCGAATCACCTCGCCACTTGAACTGATCTGCGGCGGCGCCCAGCGGTAGAGCTTGCGCACGCTCTCGACATCCAGCAGCAGACTCTTCGTCATCAGAGCATCTCCTCACCGCCGCCGGCACTGAGAATGATCGTCCCGGCATCGGCCAGACGCCGCGCCACGGCAAGAATCTCTTTCTGCGCGGCCTCGACCTCGCTGACCCGCACCGGCCCCTTGGCTTCGAGGTCATCGCGCAGCATGTCACCGGCACGCTTGGACATGTTGCCGAAGATCTTCTGCTTCAGCGCCTCGTCGGCGCCCTTCAGCGCCAGAATCAGGTTCTCGGAGGAGATCTCGCGCAGCAGCACCTGAATGCCGCTGTCGGCAATGCCGATCAGGTTGTCGAAGACGAACATCCGATCCTGGATGTTGTTGCTCATCTCTTCGTTCTCTTCGCGAATGCCCTCCATCACCTGCGCGGCAATCGAGCTGTCAAGGTTGTTGATGATCTCGGCCGCAGTCTTGACGCCACCCAGCGTTGCGCTCTGGGTACCGGCCCCGCCGGAGAACTGGCGCTCGAAGATCCGGTTCAGCTCCTGCAGCGCCTCGGGCTGCACGGTGTCGAGCCGGGCGACGCGCATCATGATGTCGAGCCGCACCTGTGGCGGAAAGTTGACCAGCACCTCGGCGGCATGGTCACCGTCGAGGTAGGCAATGACGATGGCCTGAATCTGCGGATGTTCGTAGCGGATCATCCCGGCCACCGAACGGGCATCCATCCACTTGAGGGTGTCGAGGCCGCTGGTGTTGCCGCCGATCAGGATGCGGTCGGCCAGACTCTTGGCCTTGTCCTCACCCAGCGCCGAGACCAGCATCTTGCGGATGTACTGGTCGTTGCCCACCCCGAGGCCAGTCAGGTCACCGGCCTCATCGACAAAACCATAGACCGCCTGCTCGACATCGCTGCGCGAGATGTTGTTCAGCTCGGCCATTGCCGCACCGACCCGCTGCACCTCCTTCGGCCCCATGTTTTTCAGCACGGCAGCGGCGTTCTCCTCACCGATGGTCATCAGCAGGATGGCGGCACGCTGGATCGGCCGCAGCGAAGAGTTGCCGCGCTCACTCACCGTCGTTCACCCACTTCTTGACCACCTGCGCCACCCGCCCCGGATCCTGCTGCACCAGTCCCTTGACCGCATCCAGTTGCTGCTCATAGCTCTTGCTGCCATCGAACGAGATCATCCGGCCCGGTTCGGTGATCGGCGCCGCCGTCTGCATCATCTCGCCGCCCTCTCCCATCACCACCGTGCCGGCCGGGTAGGCCACCAGCGTGGCAGGGCGCGTGCCCGAAAAGGCAGAGATGTTCTTCATCACCGGCCGCAGGATGGCAATGGCGATCAGCACGACAAAGAGCCCACCCAGCAGCTGTTTGGCCAGACTCCAGAACCAGGGCTCGCTCCAGAAAGCCACCGGCTCACCAGCCGGTTCGATTTCCCGTTTCACAAAGGAAGAGTTGACCACGCTCAGGGTGTCGCCGCGCGCGGCGTCATAGCCGGTCGCACCCTTGACCAGTTCGGTGAGCTTGCGCAGCTCCTCGTCGCTCCAGGCACGTCGCGGCACGGCGTTGGCCGCCTCCTTGCCCTCTGCCGCACCCTTTTTGGCACTGCCTTTCTTCGGCGGGGCGAGGTCGGGCAGATCGTCGACCACCACTGCGATCGACAGCCGGCGCACCTTGCCCACCTGTTGCCGGGTGTGGCTCAGCGTGCGGTCGAGCTCGTAGTTGCGGGTGGCCTGATTGCGGCTGCGGCCGGTTTCGGCACTGCTGGAAGCCGCTGCACCCGCTGCGGCCTCGGCCGGCAGCGGCGGAGTCGTCGGCCTGGCGGCCACCTCCGGCACGCTGACGGCACCGGGTGGCTGGTTGGAGAGCGCACCCGGCACCCCGCCCCGATCTCCGGCACCCCCCATCATCCGCTCGACCAGCGTCTGCTCGCTGCGCAGCGCCGGCGGGTCGGGCTGGTACTGCTCGCTGGTCTGCTCCTGTTCGGTGAAGTCGACATCGGCCGAGATCTCGGCGGTGAAGTGGTCATAGCCCACCAGCGGCTCAACCACGCGCCGCACCCGGCCGATCAGCGACTCCTCGATGCGGCGGACATGTTCGAGCTGCTTTCCGGCATCGGCCAGCGCACCCTCCTCCTCGTTGCGCGACAGCAGTCGTCCCTTCTGGTCGACCACCGAGACATCCTTGGCATCCAGATCGGCCACGCTGGAAGTGACCAGATTGACCATCGCGCTCACCTGATCCGGCGTCAGCGCATTGCCCGACTGCAACTCGACGAAAATCGAGGCGCGCGGCTTGTTGCCGCCACGCACGAAGGTGGTCGACTTGGGCAGCGCCAGATGCACCCGGGCACTGCGCACCGCGTACATGCCGGTGATGGTGCGGGCCAGTTCTCCTTCGAGGCTGCGCTGCAGGCGGGTCGCCTCCATGAACTGGCTGCTGCCGAATGGCGATTCATGGTCGAGCAGTTCGTAGCCCTGCGCGCGTTCGCCACCCAGGCCGGCGCCGGCCATCTTCATCTTGACGATCTGCATCTTGTCGGCAGGCACCAGCAGCGCCCCGCTCCTGGGATCGATGTGATAGGGAATCTTCTGCGCATCGAGCAGGCTCACCACCCGCGCGGCATCGGCGCCACCCAGCGCGGCGTCGAGCGGCATGTAGGGCTCCTCGCGCGACCAGAGCGCAACGGCCACACCGATGGCGACACTGGCGGCCAGCCCGACCAGCAGGCCGAATTGGCGCAGCAGTGGCAGATTGACCATGCCGGAGAGCAGGCCCATGCCACCGCTGTTCTGAGCTTGCGAAGCTGCCGGAAGCGTCTCCATATTCTTTCAACCCTGCCTGCGTTGTGAATGTACTGTATTGATATGAAAAATCATTCTTTGATCAGATCGGCATGTTCATGATGGTCTGATAGGCATCGACCACCTTGTTGCGCACCTGGGTCAGCGCCTGGAATGAGAGGCTCGACTTCTGCATCGCCACCATCACCTGGGTGATGTCGACCCCGGGCTGCCCCAGCTCATAGGCCTGCGCCAACTGCGCCGATTTGCTCTGCATGTCGTTGACCCCGTCGACCGCCTGCCGCAACAGGTCGCCGAATCCGCTGCTGGAGGTGACCGCTGGAGCACCGATCCCGGCCATCTCCATGCCGGGCACGCTGCCCACATCGGAACGCTGGCTGTTCATCTCGGCCTTGATCGAGCGCATCTGCTGCAGCAGCTGCTGAATGTCGCTGCGGTCGTTGATGCGGTTCACCATGGTTCTCTCCTGTCATCGACATGGACGGACTTTCGACGTTTTTTGTTCTTCAAACATGTTCCGGGGCAGTTCGGCGTCAGTTCCTTGACGAAACCGCCCTGCTGACCCGGTTCTGCAGCGGTTCGATCAGTAGATAGCAGGGATCAGGCCAACTCTGCGGGGTCATGGCCGCCACGCGCGGGCCAGCGACAGGAATTCGGGAAGGGCTGAAACGACAGCGGCCACTGCTGGAGTGACCGCGTCGAGAACGGGATGTCGTGATGCAGACCGGCGTTCGCTGTGCCAGCTCAGACCTCCAGCGCCAAACCGGCCTCGCGCATCTGTGCCAGCTTGTAACGCAGGGTCCGCTCGCTGATGCCGAGCTGCTGGGCGCTGTCACGGCGACTGCCCTGGCAGCGGCGCAGTGTCTCCATGATCAGGCGATGCTCATGCGACTTCACATCGCTGCCAAGGTCGGTGGCGGCGGTGACTGGCTCGCTGTGCGAGATGGCGACTCTGACAGAATGGGAAGCGGTTCCGGTCAGGGGGCCGAGGTGGAGCTGCGAGAGATCGATCTCACACCCCTCCTGCAGAATCAGCGCCCGCTGCAACACGTTGTCGAGTTCGCGCACATTGCCCGGCCACGGATGGGCCAGCAGCGCGCGCTCGGCAGCCGGCGTCAGCAGCGGCGCCGGGCGTTGGGCACGCTGGGCATGGCGGGCCAGCAGCCGCCGCGCCAGCGGCAGGATGTCTTCGTGCCGCTCGCGCAGCGGCAGCCACTCCAGCGGAAAGACGCTGAGGCGATAGTAGAGATCCTCGCGAAAGCGCCCCTGCTCGACCTCCTGATGCAGCAGACGGTTGGTGGTGGCCAGAATGCGCAGATCGAGTTGCAGGGTGCGCCGGCCACCGATCCGCTCCACCTCGCGCTCCTGCAGCACGCGCAGAATCTTGGCCTGCAGCGGCAGCGCCATCTCGGAAATCTCATCGAGCAGCAGGGTGCCACCGTTGGCCTGCTCGAATTTGCCTGGCTGGCTCTGGTAGGCGCCGGTGAAGGCGCCCTTCTCATGGCCGAACAGCGTCGCTTCGAGCATGTTCTCGGGAATGGCGGCGCAGTTGATCGCGACGAAGGGCTGGCTGGCACGGGGCGAGTGGCGGTGGATGAAACGGGCCAGCTCCTCCTTGCCGGTGCCGCTCTCGCCACAGATCAGCACATTCGAATCGCTCTGTGCCACCCGCTGCGCCAGCGCCAGCAGGCGTCGACTGCTGGCGGCCTCGGCCAGCGGATCATGCTCGTCGATCGAGGTCGCTGGTAGATGGCGCCGCACCGTTTCGATCAGCCGCTCGCTGCTGAAGGGTTTGACCAGATAGTCGGCCGCATCCTGCCGCATCGCCTGCACCGCCTTTTCGATCGAGCCGTAGGCGGTCATCAGCACCACCGGCAACATCGGTCGGCTGCCCTTGACCTGTTGCAACAGCTGATGGCCATCCATGCCGGGCATGTTGACGTCACACAGCAGCAGGCCGGGCTCGATCTGTTCGAGCCGCGCCAGCGCCGCCTCGCCCGAATTGACGCTGCAGGCATCGAAACCGGCCAGCTCCAGGGTTTCGGTCAAGGCCTCGGCCAGATCGAGGTCATCCTCGATCACCAGAATGGTTGTCCGGTTCATCATGGGTTCGGCTCCCGGATTGCGGGTTGGAGGGTGCGGTGCATGGCTCAGGTCAGCCACTGCACGACCGGCAGCCGCAGCTCGGCACGGGCACCGCCCGGGTCACGCCCTTGCAGGCCCGGCAGGTCGGTGAGCAGAAAGTCGCCATGGTGGGCGCGCGCCACCGCCAGCACCACCGGCAGACCGAGGCCGGTGCCGCTGCTCTTGGTGGTGTAGAACTCACCGAGCGCCGCCTGCTCGCGGCCATGCAGTCCAGGGCCGTTGTCATCGACGCGGATGGCGATGTGCTCGGCATCGAGCCGCGTCACAGCCACCCGCAACCGGGGCTGCGCAGTGGCCGCCTGCAACGCATTGTTGATCAGATTGACCACCGCACCGACCAGCACCGCCTGGTTGCAGCGCAGCAGCGCCGGCGGTGCCTCCAGCAGGTAGTCAATGCGGGCACCGGCCGCCGTGACCGCCACCTCGGCGCTGCGCTCGATCTGCTCCAGCAGCTGCGCCAGGGTGATCTGCTCGGTCAGGGTCACCTCACCCTTGATGAACACCGTCATCTGCCGAATCTGCTCCTCCATGTGCTGCAACCGCTCGGTCAGCCGCTGCACTGCACGGTCGCGCCGCTCGGCCGACAGCCGTTCGCTGCGCAACTGGTCGCTGTAGAGCATCGCGGCCGCCAGCGGCGTTCGCAGTTGATGGGCCAGCGCCGCCATCATCCTGCCGAGACTGACCAGCCGTTCATCGCGGTGCAGACGGCGCTGTAGTGCGCGGGTTTCGCTCTGATCGGTCAGCAGGATCAACTGCCCATGCTCCCCCTCCAGCGAGCGGGTGGCCAGTGCGATCAGCCGGCCATCCTTCAGCGAGACCTCATGGCCATCACCGGCCTGCGGTGCGAAACAGCGCTCGATCACTGTCGACCAGCGCGCTCCGAGCAACGGTTCGCCCAGCAGCTCGATCGCGGCCGGATTGCACTCGGTGACGATGCCGCGCTCATCGAGCACCACCACACCACCCGGCAACAGCCGCAGCAGCGCCTCGTGCCGGTCGGCCAGCCGTTCCTTCTGTGCCAGTTCATGCCGTCGCTCGGCACTCTCGCTGGCCAGCTCATCACGCAGTTGGTTGACCCGTTCGCTCAGTGCCCGATAGGCACCGGACGCAGCGGGCGGGTGTGCGCTCAGGCCGACACTTTCAGGCCAGTGAAGCGTTGTCTGAGGCGCGAAGGGAACAGGGTGCAGCATGGGCATCGGTCACCATTCCGTGAGTTCAGGGAGGGCAGCGCGGCGGAAATTCGTCGCGCTGCGGCACTGTTCCCTGAAAATGCAACCGCCATGCCTATTTTATTTTTCTTTTTATTCAACAAGATAAAAACACAAGCCGGATTGTTGACGGCTACTCCCACTCCTTGCGCTGCATGCCGTACTTGCGCATCTTCTCGACCAGCGTGGTGCGGCGCAGGTGCAACTGCTCGGCGGCGCGCGCCACCACACCGTTGTTGTAGTCGAGCGACTGCTGGATCAGCGTCGTCTCCAGATGGCTGATGTACTCGCGCAGGTCGACACCGTTGAGCGGCAGCTTGAGTTCGCGCGGCAGCGCTTCGTCCTGCTGCTGTGGCGGTGTGGAGAGCGGCTGCGCCATGACGGGCAGCGCCTGAGGAATTGGCCGAGGTTCACCCTCGGGCAGGAAGGTCTCGACCTCGCTGTCGTCGTAGCGGTACTTCTTCGGCAGGTCATGCACGCCGATCACGCCATAGGGATGCATGATCGCCATCCGCTCGATCAGGTTGGCCAGCTCGCGCACATTGCCCGGCCAGTCATGGCGACAGAGCGACATGATCGCCGCCGAGCTGAAGCGGGGCGCGCCACGCTCTTCGTGCTCGATGCGGGCGATCAGCTCCTGCAGCAGCAGGCTGATGTCCTCACGCCGCTCGCGCAGCGCCGGCATCTCGATCGGAAAGACATTGAGCCGGTAATAGAGATCTTCGCGGAACTCGCCGCGCTCGATCATCGCTTCGAGATCCTTGTGGGTGGCGGCGATGACCCGCACATCGATCTCGATCGGCCGGCTGCCACCGACCCGCTCGATGGTGCGCTCCTGCAACACCCGCAGAATCTTGACCTGCATGTTGAGCGGCATGTCGCCGATCTCGTCGAGCAGGATGGTGCCGCCATGGGCCATCTCGAAGCGGCCGGCCCGCGCGGTGATGGCGCCGGTGAAGGCGCCCTTTTCGTGGCCGAACAGCTCGCTTTCGAGCAGCTCCGGCGGAATGGCACCGCAGTTGATCGGTACAAAGGGCTTGTCGCGGCGCGGCGAGTGGTAGTGGAGATTGCGCGCCACCACCTCCTTGCCGGTGCCCGATTCACCGGTGATCAGCACGGTGGCATCGCGGTCGGCGACATGGTTCATCATCTCCCGCACCTTCTGGATCGCACGGCTGGTGCCGACCAGACTGCGGAACAGGTGGATCTCACGCCGGCGCGGCGCGCTCTCACCACGCGCCCGCTCATGCTGATCACGGTAGACCCGTGCTCGATGCAGGTGGTCGATCAGCCGGTTGTAACCGAGCGGCCAGGCTTCACGGGCGATCACCATGCGTTTCAGTTCGTTCGGCACGCTCTCATCCGCGGCTTGGCCACTGATGTCGATGACGGCGACACAGCCATCCCACTGGTGAAGCTGGGTCAGCAACTCCGGCAGGGAACCTCCCTCGGCGCGGCTGCCCAGCAGCACTGCCACCGGCGGGCCCTCGGCCTGCGGCGCGGCTTTCAGTTGCTCCCGCCAGCCATGACTGGCCACCACCACAGCCGCTTCACCCAGAAAATCGGTGATGATCCTCAGTTCGGCCTGCCGCGCCGGCTCATCTTCGATCACCAGCAACCACTGCTCATTGCGCATCGACGCTCGATCCTCCTGCTTCCACTGCTCCGCATCCCGTCAGACCGGTTTGGGAGTCAAACAACTGTCAGCCCTGCCTTGAGCCTAGACCATTTTCTGACGCCGCGCCGAGATTGGCCGGCAATTTTTCGTCACGGCATTCGCATCTGCCAGAGCCGGTTGATCCGTTCGAGATCTTCCGGGGTGTCGACCCCCGGTGGCGGCGTGACCTGCGCCAGCTCGACCCGGATGTCGATGCCCTGACTCAGCAGCCGCAACTGCTCCAGTGCCTCGATCCGCTCCAGCGTGCCGATCGGCCAGCGGACGAACCGATGCAGCAGCCCGGCACGGTAGGCATAGAGACCGATGTGGCGCAGCGCCGGCACGCCCGCCTGCTGCCAGGCCACATCGCTGTCGAGCGCAATGCCACGTGGATACGGAATCGGCGCGCGGCTGAAGTAGAGCGCATGGCCGCGCTCGTCACGCACCACCTTGACGACATTGGGGTTGAAGAAGTCCTCCCGCTCGACGATCGGCTCGCAGAGCGTGGCCATCGGTGCGGTGCCATGCAGCAGTGCCGCCGCCACCTGGTCGAGCAGTTGCGGCGGAATCAGCGGCTCGTCGCCCTGCAGGTTGACCACGATCTGCTCCGGCGCGTAGCGGCGCAGCCGCACCACCTCTTCCAGCCGGTCGGTGCCGGAGGCATGTTCGGTCGAGGTCATCACCACTTCGGCGCCAAAACCGCGCGCCACCTCGGCGATACGCAGATCGTCGGTGGCGATCACCACCTCCCGTGCCTGACTGCGCCGCGCCTGCTGATGGACCCGCTGGACCATCGGCAGGCCACCCACCAATGCCAGCGGTTTGCCCGGCAAGCGGGATGAGGCATGGCGGGCCGGAATCACCACCACGAAATCCACTGCTCACTGCTCCTTGGGGGGTGTGGCACCGCAGGGCTGCGCCAACTGTGCCAATTGCACATGCAACGCCTGCCAGAAGCGCTCCGGCAGTTCGGCCTCGACCCGCAGCCACCAGTGGTGCGGGCGGGCGAAGGCGGCACATTTGACGGCATCTTTCTCGGTCATGATCAACGGATGGCCGTCGGCCGGCAGATCGGCCGCAGCAAAACGGTGGTGATCGGCAAACGGATGTTCGATCGGGTCGAAACCCAACTCGCGCAGCGTGGCGAAAAAGCGCTGCGGATGGCCGATGCCGGCCAGCGCATGGACCCGACGCTCACCCTGCCAGGCGGTCACTTCGATCTCTTCGCCGGTCACCAGATTGACCAGATGCTGCGGCTTGAGCCGCATCGCCACCGCGCCATCGGACTCACTGCCGGCAGCGCCGTTGACCACCCGGTAATCGACACTGTCGAGCCGGTCGAGCGGGCTGCGCAGTGGTCCGGCCGGCAGCAGCAGGCCATTGCCGAAGCGGCGCTGACCATCGATCACGACGATTTCGATCTCGCGCGCCAGCCGGCGGTGCTGCAGGCCATCATCGCACAGCAGCAGGTCAACCTCTTCAGCGGCCAGCAATGCCCGCGCGGCACGCACCCGGTCGGGGTCGATCATCACCGGCAGACCCGTGCGCCGCGCCAACAGCAGCGGCTCATCACCACACCGGGTCGCATCCTCCTCTGATTCGACCCGATGGGGCAGGCTGGACGGTGCCGCGCCATAGCCCCGGCTGAGTATGCCCGGCCGATAGCCCCAGGCTTGCAGCTGCTCGGCCAATGCGATCACCAGCGGGGTCTTGCCGGTGCCACCGACCGTGAGGTTGCCGACCACCAGCACCGGACAGCCCACCTGCCGTGCAGAGAGGATGCCGTGCCGATAGAGCCATTCACGCAGCGCCAGCAGCCGTCCGTAGAGCCAGGCCAGCACCCTGCTGCCGGGCAGCGGCGGCCCTCCCGCATACCATGCGTGCAGCAGCCGCGCCTCGATCCGACCGCGCAACGTCATGGCGTGACCACGGGCGCCGCCTCGTCGGCGAACTGCCGTTCATACAGTGCGGTGTAGGCACCGTTGCGCGCCAGCAGCTCGGCATGGCTGCCCGACTCCAGCAGTTCACCTCCCTCGATCACCAGAATCTGGTCGGCGTGGATGATGGTCGAGAGGCGATGGGCGATCACCAGCGTGGTACGGTTCTTCATCACCTCCTCCAGCGCCGCCTGGATCTTCTGCTCCGACTCGGTGTCGAGCGCCGAGGTGGCCTCGTCGAGAATCAGGATCGGCGCATCCTTCAGAAAGGCGCGGGCAATGGCGATGCGCTGGCGCTGACCGCCGGAGAGCATGACGCCATCGTCTCCGACCAGTGTGTCGAAGCCGTCGGGCAGCTTCTCGATGAACTCCAGCGCATGGGCGCGCCGTGCCGCTTCGCGAATCTGCACCTCGCTGCGACCGGCCGTGGCGCCATAGGCGATGTTGTTGCGCACCGAGTCGTTGAACAGCGTGATCTGCTGCGAGACATAGGCGATCTGGGCGCGCAGGCTGGCCAGTCGCAACTGCCCGATCTCGATGCCGTCGAGGGTGATCTGGCCGGATTGGTGGTCATAGAAGCGCGGCAGCAGGCTGACGATGGTCGACTTGCCGCTGCCGGAGCGCCCCACCAGTGCCACCATCTTGCCAGCCGGAATCGAGAAGGAGATCTGCTTCAACACCGGCAACTCACCGCCGTGGTAACCAAAGCTGACATCGCGGTAGTCGATGTCGCCGCGCGCCCGCTCGATGCTGAGCATGCCGCCGTCCGGTTCCGACGGCTGATCGAGCATGTGAAAGATCTCATCGGCCGCCGCCAGACCGCGCTGGATGATCGACTGCACATCGGCCAGCATCTTCGCCGGACGTGCCAGCAGGCTGGCCGCGGTGATGTAGGCGACGAAGCCACCGGGACTCAACTGATCGACCAGCGTCGGATCGAGCGCCAGCCACATCAGCAGCGCCATCGCCAGCGACACCAGCAGCTGCACCGCCGGTCCGTTGCTCGCTTCGGTCGCGGTCAGCTTCATCAGCTGCTGACGGTTGAAGTTGCTGACCCGCTGGAATCGCGCCTGTTCACTCGCCTCGCCGCCGAAGATGCGCACCTCGCGGTAGCCATTGATCATCTCACCGGTGACATGGGTGACATCACCCATCGAGTGCTGGATGCGCCGGCTGATGCGTTTGAAGCGGCGCCCGGCATAGCGGACGATGAAGAAGATCGGCGGCGCCACCACCAGCAGCAGCAGTGACAGCTTCCAGTTCATCCACAGCAGGTAGGCCACCAGTCCGATCAGGAACAGCCCATGCTCCAGCATGATCTTGCCGGCCTTGGTGATGGCATCGGTCACCTGCGTGACCTGAAAGGTGATCATCGAGATCAGATGCCCGCCCGCATGGGTGTCGTAATAGACCGCCGGCAGCGTCATGAACTTGCCGAACACCAGTTGCCGCAGGTCGAACACCAGCGCGTTGCTGACATAGGCCATCGAGTAGTTGCCGACAAAACTGCCCAGACCGCGCCCGCCGATCAGGGCCACCATCGCCAACGGAATGAAGGCGCGATAGCCCGGCTGTTTCTGGCTCAGGGAGTCGATGATGGTCTTCATCAGCTCGGCGGCGCCGATGCTGGCACCCGACATCAGCAGATAACCGAAGAGTGCCAGCAGCAGAAACTTCCAGTAGGGGTAGGCATGGCCAAGCAGCCGGCGATAGACCATCCAGTCGGTGCGAGCCACTTCGGTGGCATCGGGCGTTCGATTCATTGCGACCTGTGATTGACAGCGCCCGGTGGCGGGCGGTCGACAATTATCCCCGATTCAACCGGCAGACCCAAACCGCCGTCACTGTCCGGCCGGCTGCTGGGTGGTGATGCTGAGCCGGGCAAAACCGAGCTGGGCCGCGGCATCCATCGCCGTCACCACCGCATGGTGCGGGGTCTGCCGGTCGGCGGTGATGACGAACGGCAGGTTGCGGTCACTGCCGACCTGGGCGATCAGCGCCGCCTTCAGAGCATCGAGGCTGGCATTGGGCAGTGGCAGGGCGTTGAGGCGGTACTCGCCGCTGGCGCTGATGGTGATTTCGATCCGCTTCTCATCGACCGGCGTCTGTGCGCCACCGGCCTCGGGCAGGTCGACCTTGAGATTGCTCTGCTTGGTGAAGGTGGTCGAGACCATGAAGAACAGCAGCAGCACGAACATCACGTCGATCAGCGAGGTGACGTTGATCGCGGTGTCGATCGGATCCTCGCGGCGGCGGCGAAACTTCATCGGCGCGCCTGCATGGCCGGCGCAAAACGGGAATGGAGGGTCATGCAGCGCACCTCAACCAAGATCACGTTCACTGTGCAGCACCTCGACCAGCTTGCGTGCCTCCTGCTCCAGTTCGACCACCAGATTGTCGACCCGGCGCAGAAAATAGCGGTGCAGCACCAGCGCCGGAATGGCGACACTGAGGCCGGCCGCGGTGGTGATCAGCGCCTCGGAGATGCCGCCGGCCAGCGACGAGACATTGGTGGCGCCCTGCCCCATCATCACCGCAAAGATCTTGATCATGCCGAAGACGGTGCCGAGCAGCCCCAGCAGCGGTGAGATCGCTGCGACGATGCCGAGCGTGTCGAGGTAACGCTCCAGCTCATGAATGACATGGCCGGCCTCCTCCTCGATGCACTCCTTCATGATGTTGCGGCCGTATTTGGAGTTGGCCAGCCCCACCGCCAGAATGCGCCCGAGCGGCGACTCCTCCTTCAGCTTCTTCAGCTTGTCGCTGTCGAGCTGGTTGTTCTTGATCCAGCCCCACACCTGAATCAGCAGGTTGTCCGGCAGGATGCGACGGCGATTCAGCGTCCACGCCCGCTCGAAGCCGATGGCCAGTGCAATCACCGAGCAGAGCAGAATCGGCAGCATCACCCAGCCGCCGGCAACAATGATCTCCAGCACCTGTCATTTCTCCTTGCGCGAATCCGATTCATGGGGCATCAGCGCCGCATCGGCAGCCGACGCGGACAGCCGATCGTACCAGTAACGCCGTGCCTGTTGCCGTGCCAGACTTGGCGGCGCCATCCCGCCCCCACTTTGTATAGCGTAGCCGACGGCGCCAGTGGCGGCGCTATTGTAGAGAGTCGCGCCGGTTTCGACATACCGCTGCACCACCTGCGGATGCGGATGGCGGTAGCTGTTGCGGTAACCGGCCGAGAAGATCACCTGTTTCGCGGCCACTGCATCGATGAAGTCCGGCGTCGACGACGAATTGCTGCCATGGTGCGGCGCCACCAGCAGCGTGGCCTGCAGCGCACTCCCCCAGCGTTGCAGCAGTTGCCGCTCGGCAGCTGCCTCGATGTCACCAGTGAGCAGGATCGACTGGTCACCCGATTTGATCTGCAACACACAGGAGTTGTTGTTGTCACTGCCGAACCGCGGCAGGTCCGGATGCAGAAAACGGAATTCCACCTCCTGCCAGCGCCAGCCATCGCCACTGCGGCAGGGATGCAGATCGATCTGGTCGCGCTGCAGGCCCCACAGCGAATCACCGCTGACATAGACCCTGCCGACCGGAACCTCCCGCAGCAGCCCCGCCGCGCCGCCATCATGGTCGCGGTCGGCATGGCTCACCACCAGGGCGTCGATCACGGTTCGGCCACGCCAGCGCAGATAGGGGGCGATGATCTGACTGCCGGCATCGAACCGCTCACTGGCATGGGGGCCGGTGTCATAGATCAGCAGCCGCTCACCCACCTCGACCACCACCGCCAACCCCTGCCCGACATCCAGCACCGTCAGCCGCAACGGCTCCGAGTCGGTGTGCCGCACCGGCATCAGCCACAGCGGCAACAACAACAGCAACGCCCAGGGCCGTCCCGGCAAGGTGCGCGGCAACAGCCAGAGCAGCAGCGCCGGCAGCAATAACCACAGCAGCCACGCTGGCGGCTGAATCACCCGGGCCGCGGCCAGCGGCGAGGCCGCCATCCAGTGCAGAAAGCGATCGGTCAGGTCGAGCAGCCAGTCACCGCCAGCAAAGAGCAGATCGGCCAGGGTCGACGACAGTGGCGTCAGCAGCGTGGCCAGCAGCAACAGTGGCACCAGCAGCAGGTCGAACAGCGGCACCACCAGCAGGTTGGCGATCGGCGAAGCCAGGCTGGCGCTGTAGTTCCACCACAGCAGAATCGGCAACATCGCAAAGAACAGTCCCCACTGCGCCAGCCACCACTCCCGTCCAAAGCGACGCAGCCGGCTCCACTCCTGCTGCTGCGTGCCCTGAAACAGCAGCATCAGCGTCATCACCGCACCAAAGGAGAGCCAGAAACCGCTGCTGCTCGGCGCCAGCGGGTCGCTCAGCAGCACCAGGCTGAGCGCCAGTACCAGCCCGAACCAGGGGTCGATCTGCCGCCGCAGCAGCTTCGCCACCATCCAGATGGCGGTCATGATCAGGGCACGGGTCGCCGCCAAGGCAAAACCGGCCAGTGCGGTGTAGAGGGCGGCACCAAGCAGCGCGCTCCAGGCCGCGACACTGCTGGCCGACCAGAGCAGTCCCGGGGCCAGCAGATGGCGCCCAACCCATCCGCCCAGTTGATGACAGCACCAGGCCACCAGCGCGATGTGCAGTCCGGAGATCACCATCAGATGGATGGTGCCGGTGGCGCCGAACAGCCGCCACTCCTGCGGCGTCAACTGCGAACTTTCACCGATGATCAGCGCCCGCATCAGACCGGCATGGCGTCGCTCGTGCAGCTGCGGCACCAACAGCCCATCAACCCAGGCGCGCAACTGGCTGTCCCAAGCGTGCCAGCCGGCCGGGGCACTGCGCAGGTTGTCATCGCCACTGCGCACATAACCGGTGGCATCGATGCCCTGCCGGAACAGCCAGGCTTCGTAGTCGAACCCCCCCGGATTGACCGAACCATGCGGCCGCTTGAGCCGCAGCCGCAACTGCCACTTCTCTCCGGGTGCGACCGGCGGCGCATCACGCCAACTGAGCCGCAACCGTCCCACCCGCTCCAATGCGGCCGGCACCTCACCGTCGGGTTCGGAGGGCAGCCAGCGCTCGACATCGAACAGAAACAGCGCCTCCGGCCGTTGCGCAGCGCCGGTGCGCCACTGCGGCAGGCTGCCGATCACCCCTTCTACCCGCAGATCGACCCCCTCGAATTCGGCGGGCAGCTTGCTGGCGAGACCAAGACAACCATAGCCGGTCGCCCACGACAGACCGATGAAAAATGCCAGTGCCGGCGCCACTGCCCTATACTTGCAGCGAAGCAGCGCCAGAAGCACGACGCAACTGGCCAGCAGAGTCCGGTCGGGCAGTTCTGGCAGCAGTGCGACCAGCGCAATGCCGCCACACAGTGCCAACAACCGTGCAACCATTGGCACCCTTTTTGATCCAACTCCGTTGCGTGCCCCGATCATCATGCTGTCATCGAAACCGGATTAGCTTCCATTCATGCCCAGACGCATTTTTAAACGGATCGCCCCCGATCCGCACAAGATCAGGGAGCAGCGCGCACTGCGTTTTCTCGGTGAAACGATTCACCATCCAGCGCTGTGGCACTTCAGCCGCCGCTCGGTGGCGACCGCCTTTGCCATCGGCATCTTCTGCGCGATCCTGCCGATGCCCGGTCAGATGGTGCTGGCCACGCTGCTGGCGCTCTGGCTGCGCTGCAACATTCCGATTGCCGCTGGACTTGCCTGGGCCACCAACCCGATCACCGCCCCGCCGATTCTCTATGTGACCTACCGCACCGGCTGCTGGCTGCTGGGGCAGGAGCCGCAGATCGATCACATCGAGGCTTCGTTCGAGTGGCTCAAGGAGTTCGCGCTGAGCGCCTGGGAGCCGCTCTGGGTCGGCTCGGTGGTGGTCGGCCTGCTGCTCGGTGCGGCGAGCTATCTGGCGATCCGCATGGTCTGGCGCTGGCACATCACCCGGAAGTGGCAGCGTCGGACTCCGACCCGTCCCGCGCTCAATCCTGTGGCAGCAGCCGTCCCGCTTCCAGCCGCAATACCCGATCCATCCGCTCGGCAAATGCCTGGTCATGAGTGATGACGACGAAACAGGTGTCGCCGCCTTCGCTGAGGCGGGCCATCAGCTCCTGAATCTCGTTCGAGGTGCGTGAGTCGAGGTTGCCGGTCGGCTCATCCATCAGCACCAATGCCGGACCATTGACCAGGGCCCGCGCAATCGCCACCCGCTGACGTTCGCCACCCGAGAGCTCGCTCGGCTTGTGCTGCAACCGGTGGCCCAGCCCGACCTGCTGCAACATCTGCGTCGCCTGCTCGCGCGCCAGCGCCACGGCGTGGCGGTTGAGCAGCAGCGGCAGCGCGACATTCTCCAGCGCCGTGAACTCCGGCAGCAGGTGGTGGAACTGGTAGACGAAGCCGATCTGCTCGTTGCGGAATCGGCACAGCGCACGCTCATCGAGCGTCTTCAGATCGATGCCGGCCAGTCTGACCTGACCGGCGGTCGGATGGTCAATGCCGCCCAGCAGATTGAGCAGGGTGGTCTTGCCGGAGCCGGAGCTGCCGACCACCGCCACCCGTTCGCCGCGCCAGGCCGCGAAATCGACACCGCGCAGCACCTGCACCTCTTCGGGCCCCTGGTGGTAGGTCTTGATCAGACCACTGCCCTGCAGCACCGGCTGCGCTGATCTGCTACTCATAACGCAGCACCTCGGCCGGTTCGATGCGGGCCGCCCGCAACGCCGGATAGATGGTGGCGAGAAAGCTCATCGTCAGCGTGGCACCGCAGACGATGGCGACGTCGCTCCAGAGCAGTTGCGAGGGAAAGTAGTCGATGAAGTAGACATCGGAGCTGAGAATGCGGTGGCCGCTCAACCGCTCCAGCCACTCGACCAGGTCGGTGATGGTCCAGGCCAGCAGGGTGCCGAACAGCGTGCCCATCAAGGTGCCCACCACACCGATCACCGACCCCTGCACCATGAAGATGCCGAGAATCGTGCGCGGCGTCGCGCCCAGCGTGCGCAGAATGGCGATGTCACCCTGCTTGTCGACCACCAGCATCACCAGCGAGGAGACGATGTTGAACACCGCCACCGCGACGATCATCATCAGCAGCAGCCCCAGCATCCGTTTTTCGAGCTGGGTGGCCTGATAGAGGTTGCCATGGCTGTGGGTCCAGTCACTGGCCCGAAAGGTTCCGGGCAGATCGCGCGCCACCTCCCAGCTCACCCGTGGCGCCATGAACAGATCCTGCAGCTTCAGCCGCAGGCCATGCACCTCGCCGGGAATGCGGAACAGCGTACCGGCATCCTCCAGATGAATCACCGCCAGCGAGGCATCCAGCTCGGCCCGCAACCGGAACAGCCCGACCACGGTGAAGCGTTTCAGCCGTGGATAGATCCCGGCCGGCGAGACATTCGCCTCCGGCATCACCAGCGTGACCTTGTCACCGACCCGCACCCGCAGGATCGCCGCCAGCAGATCGCCCATGACGATGCCATATTCGCCGGGCCTCAGCGCCTCCAGCGTGCCGGCGACCATGTGCTGCGGCAGGATCGACACCCTGGGCTCCAGCTCCGGCAAAATGCCCTGCACCAGGGCACCGCGCACCTGGCCGTTGGCCGCCAGCATCCCCTCGCCATTGATGTAAGGGGCAAAGCCGACCACCTCAGGATGCTTCTGCAACTGCGCTCCCAGCGACTGCCAGTCGGCCAGCGCCCCCTGCTCGGGAAAGACGGTCGCGTGCGGCACCATGCCCAGAATGCGGTCACGCAGTTCGCGATGAAAGCCATTCATCACCGACAGCACCACGATCATCACCGTCACCCCCAGCGTCAGGCCGATCGCCGACACCAGCGAGATGAACGAGATGAAGTGGTTGCGGCGCTTGGCACGGGTATAACGCAGCCCGATGAAGAGCGGCAGCGGTCTGAACATTCGGCATCAACCTGTGGGAGAAATTTTCGGCTCACCAATGCGCTGCCAATCCCATGCTAGACTTTTTTTATCCATGGAATCAGAGCAGGCAAGACCAGAAGCTGGATCACGACATGAACCAACACAAGGAGCGGCGCGAATATTACCGCATTCAGGACACGCTGGCGCTGGAATTCCAGAGCGTGCCCAAAGAGCAGGCGCTGGCACAGACACCCGTCATGCCATTCACGCTGGACCCACGCTTTCAGGTTCTGCACGCGCTGCATGAACTCGACCATGAGTCACATGCCACCCTGCGGCAGATCAGCGATGCAGACCGCCATCTGGGCAGCTATCTGCGCACCCTCAACCGCAAGATCGAACTGATCGCCATGGGGATGTTCGCCAGCTCGAACAGCGAGGCCCCCTCCCCGACCCACGATGTCACCCTGAGCGAGAGCGGACTGTCGTTCCGCCATGAACAGCCGCTCGCGCCCGACAGCCATCTCGCGCTGAAGCTGGTGCTCTTTCCCGCCTACTTCGGTCTGCTGCTGTTCGGCCGGGTGGTACAATGCACTCCGCTCGCCCCGCCTGACGCCGGCAACCAGAGCTCGGCCGCACCCACGGCGCGGCTGTTCAACATCGGTGTCGAATTCACCCATGTCCAGGAGAGCGAACGGGAGCTGCTGGCCCGCTACATCCTGCGCAAGCAGGCGCAGCAGCGGCGCGAGCAGCGCAATCGCAGCAAACCGGATTCACCCGAGAATGGCTGAGCCTGCCCATCGGTTTTCACCGCCGCCTTCGAGAGATCATCGATGAACCACCCCCGCCACCTGCCCGCCGAATGGGCACCGCAGTGGGCCGTCATGCTCACCTGGCCCCATGCCGGAATGGACTGCCAGCGCAACTTCGCCGAGGTCGAGGCGCTCTTTCTGACCTTGGCCAGCGCAATCGCCCAACGCCAGCAACTGATCGTAAGCGTCACCCAGCCGCAACAGCTCGACGCCCTGCGCGACCATCTGCGACAGGCCGGCATTGCGGCGCAGCGGCTGATCGGTCAGGTGGTGCCAGCCAATGATTTCTGGGCACGCGACCATGGTCCGATCACCGTTCTGAGCGGTGACCAGCCGCGACTGCTCGACTTTCGCTTCAACGGCTGGGGCGGCAAGTACCCGGCCGAACTCGACAACCAGATCAGCAGCCAGCTGCATCGGCGCGGCGCATTCGGCAGCGCCGCCCTGGAGCCGATCGACTGGGTCTTCGAGGGCGGCAATCTGGAGTGCGATGGCGCAGGCACCCTGCTGCTGAACCGGCAGAGCGTGCTGACGGCGAGCCGCAATCCGGGATTGAACGAGGCGATGGTCGAGGCCGAATTCCGCCGCCTGCTCGGCATCGACCGCGTGCTGTGGATCAGCCATGGCCACATCGAGGGTGACGACACCGACGGCCACATCGACGTGCTGGCCCGCTTCACCGACCCCGACACCCTCTGCCACATCAGCACCGAAGATCGGGATGACCCCAACTTCGCCGAACTCGACGCCATGGCCGCGGAGCTGCGTGCCCTGAGAAAGCGTGACGGCACCCCCTATCGGCTGGTGCCGCTGCCACTGCCCGCCGCTCAGCGGAGCCTCGGCGGTGAACCGCTGGCACTCAGCTACGCCAACTTTCTGATCATCAATGGCGCGGTGCTGCTCCCGGTCTACCGCGATCCGGCCGACCGGATCGCCCTGGCGCAACTGGCCCGCTGCTTCCCCGACCGCGAGATCGTGCCGATCATGGCGCTGCCACTGGTCGAACATGGCGGCAGCATCCACTGCGTCACCATGCAACTGCCGGCCGCACGCTGGTAAGCACCAACACGAAGCCGGCACTTCAGCCACAGCGCACTCCCCGATCGAAACCGCTCTGCTGCACCAGATCGGCAAAGCCCCGACACGCCTGCCATGCAGGCATGGATCGGTGACGAGAAGATTGCGCCGTCCCTGCCCTGCGACAATTTGTCACATTTTTCCTGCCCGCTCGCCTGAGTAACATCCCTGCCGCAACCTGCCAGGTCGATCACGATTGGGTCGGCTCCCTTGATTCGAATGATGCGCATCGCGAATTGAACCCATCCGCGCCCCAGCCTGCCTTCCGGTGACCGAGAATGAGACGATCGACCGCCCCCCTGCGACTGCGACCACTGTTTCTGACACTGCCAGTGGCACTGACTGCCACCCACGGCAACGCCGAACCCTCCTACGAGCTGCCGACGATCGCCGTGGAGGAGTCCGCGCTGCGCGCGGCCTTCGATGGCACCACCATCAACAGCGACCAACTGCGCTGGCGGCGCGCCATCTCCAGCGACAGCGCCACCCTGCTGAAGGATGTGCCCGGTGTCAGCCTCTACGGCGCCGGCGGCGTCTCCAGCCTGCCGGTGATCCACGGGCTGGCCGACGACCGGCTGCGCATCAAGCTCGACGGCATGGATCTGATCGCCGCCTGTCCCAATCACATGAACCCGGTGCTCTCCTACATCGACCCGACCCAGGTCGGCAGCATCCGCGTCTATGCCGGCGTCGCCCCGGTCAGCGTGGGCGGCGACAGCATCGGCGGCGCCATCGTCGCCGAAACGGCGGAGCCGAAATTCGCCGCACCGGGCGAGGGCAGTCTCACCGCCGCCGATGTCAGCACCTTCTATCGCAGCAACGGCAACGCCCGGGGCGCGAACCTGGCCGCGACCTATGCCACCGAAGCCGTCAGCCTGAGCTACTCGGGCGCCACCGCCGAGGCCGACAACTACGACGCCGGCGGCCACTACAAGAACTTCGTGATATCGGGCATCGCACCCTACGTCGAGCCGGACGAGGTCGGCTCCACCGCCTACGAGACGCGCAACCATACGCTGGGCGTCGCGATCCGGCACGCCAACCACCTGGCGGAAGCCAAGTTCGGCTACCAGGACCTGCCCCACCAGCTCTACCCGAACCAGCGCATGGACATGCTCGACAACGAGCAGAAACGGCTCAACCTGCGCTACCGCGGCCAGTTCGACTGGGGTGCGTTCGACGCCCGCGCCTACCATGAAGAGGTCGACCACTTCATGGATTTCGGCCAGGACAAGGTCTACAACTACGGCGCCCTGATGCCGCCCAACACCACCGGCGCCACCTATCTGGTCAACGGCATGCCGATGTATACCGAGGGCAAGACCGATGGCGTTTCGCTGCGCGGAGACATCGATCTCGGCGCGCCCGACCTGCTGCGCATCGGCCTCGACCTGCAGCAATACCGCCTCGACGACTGGTGGCCGCCAGCCCCCAACTGCGGCGTCGGCAACTGTGTCGGCGGCATGGCGCCGCTGACCTTCTGGAACATCAACGACGGCGAGCGCGACCGTCTGGGCCTGTTCGCCGAGTGGGAAGCGCGCTGGACGCCGCAGTGGCTGTCGCTCGTAGGCATCCGCAGCGAGCGGGTCGAGACCGATACCGGCCCGGTGGTGGGCTACAACACCAGCACCACGCCGCTGTCGATGGGTTTCATGAAAAACATGTACGAAGCCAGCTCGGTGGGCACGCGCGCGGATTTCAACGCCATGGACCGCAGCCGCACCGATCACAACCTCGACCTGTCGGCCATCGCCCGCTACACCCCCGATGCCAATCTCACCTTCGAGTTCGGCCTTGCGCAGCAGACCCGGTCGCCCAACCTGTACGAGCGCTACGCCTGGTCGCGCAACGTGATGGCGCTGGAGATGAACAACTTTGTCGGCGACGGCAACGGCTATCTCGGCAATCCGAACCTGGACCCGGAGGTGGCGCACACCCTGAGCGTCACCGGCGAATGGCACAGCAGCGATGGCGAATATCAGGCCCGCGTCACGCCCTACTACACCCGCGTCAAGGATTACATCGACGCCGTGCAGTGGAACGCCTCCACCAACCTGCCGGCCAATCCCGTGGTGCCCGGACAGTTCGTGGTCATGAAATACGAAAACCAGCAGGCCCGGCTCTACGGCGTCGATCTGTCGGGCAAGATGCCCCTCGGCAAGACGTCCATCGGCACCTTCGGTCTCACCGGCTTGGTCAACTACACCGACGGCGAAAATACCGATACCCACGACGACCTCTACAACATCATGCCGCTCAATGCCCGGGTCTCGCTGACCCATCAATACGGTGGCTGGGACAACGCCCTCGAATGGGTGGGAGTGAAAGGGAAAAAGGAGGTCTCCGACGCGCGCAACGAGATCAAGACCCCGGGTTACGGCCTGGTCAACCTGCGCAGCGGCCATGCCTGGCAAAAACTGCGCGTCGACGTCGGCGTCGAGAACCTGTTCGACCGCATGTACTACCTGCCCCTGGGCGGTGCCTACGTCGGCGAGGGCGCGACCATGTCGTTCAACAAGGAGGCCGGCAACGTCGCCAGAAGCGGCATGGGACTCAGCGGCACGCAGAGCATGTGGGGCACCGCGGTGCCCGGCATGGGTCGCTCCATCTATGCCGGCATCAGCTACAGCTTCTGAATGACCGACATGCGCAACCCGGCGCCTGCGCACGCTGCCTTGTCGCGTGTTGACCCGCTGCTCCATTCCTGCGACAGAAGAAGAGTGACCGATGAAGAATCCACGCACCACGACCGCATTGCCCCGCCTCTCCACCATGCCGCTCGCGATGCTGGCGGGATTATTGACCGCCACACCGGCCACTGCGGCGACACCTGCTGCCGCCGAATTCGAAGCGATCACCGTCACCGATGAGCGCAGCCGCGAAGGCGCGCAGATTGCGCTCGATGCGCCGACGAGCGCAGGCAGCCGGCTCGACCTGACCGTGCGCGAGACGCCAGCCAGCGTGCAGATCATCGACCGCGACACCCTGCGCAGCCGCGGTCTCACCACCACCCAGCAGGCGCTCGACAGCGCGGTGGGGGTGACGGCCGGACAGTGCTTCGGTCTGACCTGCTACTCCACCCGCGGCTTTTCTGGCACGCTCAGCCTGCCGTTCCTCTACAACGGCCTGCGCTATCCGGGGATCGCAATGTCGCCGCGCGGCACCTTCAACCATGAACGGATCGAGGTGATCCGCGGTCCGGCCTCGGTGCTGAATGGCTTTGGCAGCATCGGCGGGGCGGTCAATTTCGTCACCAAGGCGGCCGATGGGGTGGAAGAGCAGGAGCTGTTCACCAGTTTCGACAGTTGGAGCCAGAAAACCGTGGGCATCGGGGTGGGCGGCAGCGCCACCGAACAGTTGGCCTACCGGATGGACCTCAGCCATTCAGGCGGCCCGCATGGCTCGTCGGGCTTCGTCGATCGCACCGGTTACGACTATTACCATGCCAGCGGCGAGCTGCGCCTGGCGGCCACCGACAGTTTCACCGCCACGCTGGCGGCCGAGTCGATCAAGGATCAGGGCGAGTGGTACTTCGGCACCCCGCACCGCGCCGGCCGCATCATCGATGGCAGCGAACAGCACAATTACAACATCGATGATGACCGGGTCGCCAAGGAGATGCACTGGCTGCGCCTGAAGCTCGAACAGCGCTTTGATGACTCGACCGCGCTCAGCAATGAAACCTACTTCAACACGGAGAACCGCTATTGGCACAACGCCGAGGTCTATGAACTGGACCCCGTGTTGCCACTGGTACGCCGCAGCGACTTCCTGCACATCGCCCATGACCAGGAGCTGCTCGGCAACCTGCTGCAACTGAAATTGACCGGGCCACTGTTCGGTCTGCCCAACCGGCTGGTACTGGGCTACGACCTGTCGCGCAACCTGCACCAGCGCGACAGCAACTCACCCTTTTCCAGTGCTGCCAACAGTGTCGACCTGTTCGATCCGGTTGCCGGGCAGTTCACCACCAACTCGCCATTTTTGCCATTTCGCAAGACCCGGCTGGTGCAGCAGGCGCTCTTCGTCGAGGACTGTCTGAGCCTGACCAAAGCCTCAAAACTGTCGCTGGCGGCACGGCGCGACTGGATCGACCTCACTTCCGACAACCTGCGTACCGCGACCGGGTTCGACCAGCAGTGGAGCGGTGACTCTTACCGCGCCGGTCTGGTGCATGACCTGCGCCCGGGCGTCACCCTCTACGGCCAGTGGTCGAAGGCGTTGGAAGCCCCCGCGCAGATCGTCACGCTGAGCGAAGCGCAACGCAACTTCGATCTGACCGAAGGGCGGCAGTGGGAGGTTGGTGCAAAAGCCGATTTGCCGAGAAAGCTGGGGGAAGTGACGCTGGCCTGGTTCGACATCACGCGCAGCAACATCCTGACCCGCGATCCACTCAACTCCACTTTGACGGTGCAGATCGGTGAACAGTCCTCCGACGGTATCGAACTCGCCGTGGCGCTGCGCCCACATCCGCAATGGGCGATCGATGCCAGCCTGTCACTGCTCGATGCCCGCTTCGATGAGTTCAACGAGCGTGTTGCGGGTGTCGGCGTGTCACGCGCCGGCAACCTGCCACCCGACGTGGCCGAGAAGGTCGGCGACCTCTGGCTCAGCTTCTACCCGGACCGCGACTGGCGATTCGCCGCCAATGCCCAGTATGTCGGCCCACGCGCGGCCAACAACGCCAACTCGATCACCATGCAGAGCTACACCACGCTGGGCGCATCGGTGAGCCACGCACTGGCAGGTGGCGAGCTGACGCTGCGGCTGCGCAACCTCACCGACGCCCTCTACGCCAATCGCTCCTACGGCAACAACGGTTCGCAATTCCTGCTGGGCGAGCCGCGCGCGGTCGAGCTGTCGTGGCACGGCAGCTTCTGAGCCGACGTGGCGGCGCCGTCGCCACCACCGCGGCGCTGCTGCTCGCCGTGGCCACCCTCCTGTGGTGGCTGCGCTACCCGGCCGCCTCGGTCGCCGCCAGCGTTCAACCCATCTCAGCACCGGCGGGTGCGGGTGCGCGCCTGCCGCGGCTCGCCGCCCATCCCGCCGGCGGCGCGGTGCTCTCCTGGGTCGAGCCGGCGCCAGAAGGTGGCCATCTGCTGCGTGCGGCGCGCTATCGGGACAGGCGTTTCGAAGCGCCGGTGGAGGTGGCACGTGGTCGGGACTGGTTCGTCAACTGGGGCGACTTCCCCTCCGTGGTGCCGATCGCCGCCGATTTCTGGCTGGCCCACTGGCTGGTGCGCCATCCGCGGGCCGACAGCCCCTATCACTACGGCATCGCCATGGCCGGTTCCAGCGACGATGGCCGGCGCTGGACGACCCGGCCGGCGCCACACGCCGATGTCGGACCGGCCGAGCACGGCTTTGCCGCCATCGCCGCGCTGGATGACCGGGCCGCCATGGTCTGGCTGGACGGCCGCGCCAACGATGCCCGCCACAGCTTCGCGCTGCGCACCACGGAGATCGAGCGCGACGGTGCTGCCGCCGCCGAGTCCATCATCGACAGCGACGTCTGCTCCTGCTGCTGGCCGGCGCTGGCGCGCACACGGAACCAGCTGTGGGTGGCCTATCGTGGCCGCACCAGCGACGAGATCCGCGATTTTCAACTGCGCTACCGCACTGTCGCTGGCTGGTCGGCACCGATCGCGCTCGCCGGCGAAGGTTGGCGCATCGCCGGCTGCCCGACCAACGGCGTGAGTCTGGCAGCACAGGATGAACGGCTGGCAGCGGCCTGGTACACGGCGGCGGATGGGGTGGCACGGGTGCGGGTCGCCTTCATTCGCGATGGCGGGAACGCCCTGGAAAGCATCCACGATGTCGACGTCGCCACGCCGGTGGGACGCGCCGCCATCGCCTGGCTGGACAGCGAGCGGGTGGCGGCACTGCACATCGCCGCGTCCAGCAGCGCGCTGGCCGACCTGCGGCTCACACTGCTCTCCGACCGCGGCATCGAGCGCAGCCTGACGCTGATACAGGTGCCTGCCAACCGCGACTCCGGTGTGCCGCAACTGCTGGCAGTCGATGGCGAACTGCTGGTCGCCTGGACCGATGCCGCCCCCGGTCACGGGGTTCGGGTGCTGCGCGTTCCGCAGCGCGCCTTGCGGTAAATCCGGCCCTCGCGCTCAGGGCACCGGCGCGGCCTGCGGTCGAGCCTGGCCCGGATCGGTGACGAAACCGATGTGCAGCACGCCGGCGCGGGTGGCGGCGGCCAGCACCTGGGCCACGGCATCGTAGCGCACCGCGCGGTCGGCCTCGACATGCAGCTCGGCAGCGGGCCGTGCCGCCAGCGCACGGGCGCGCTCCTCCAGCTCGGCCAGGCTCAGCGGCTGACCGTCCCAGTGCAGTTGTCCATCGGCGGCAATGGCCACCACCACCGGCTTGCTGGGCGTCTGCACCGGCTGGCTCTTCGCCTCCGGCAGCTTCACCTTCACCGCCTGGGTGATCAGCGGTGCCGTGACGATGAAGATCACCAGCAGCACCAGAATCACATCCACCAACGGCACGATGTTGATCTCGGCGCTGCTGCGCGCCGTGGAGGCAACTCCGTCTCCCAGCGCCATGGCTCAGCTCCGCAGCGGATGAATGGCTGCGCGCTCTCTTTTGATCGCGCCAGAAGGCGAGCCGGGCAGCGTGGCGCGTTGCAGCAGGGTGGTGGCGAAATCTTCCCGCTGCGCCTGCAACAGACGGTGACGGCGCTGCAGGGTGTTGTGGGCAAAGACCGCCGGAATCGCCACGGCGAGACCCAGTGCGGTCATCACCAGCGCCTCGCCAATCGGTCCGGCCACCGCGGCCAGCCCCGCCTCGCCGGTGGCGGCAATGCGCAGCAGCGCATGATAGATGCCCCACACGGTGCCGAGCAGACCAAGGTAAGGGGCCGTCGATGCGGTGGTCGACAGCAGTGCCAGGCCACGCTCGCCACGCACCGCAGCACGGTCAAGCTGCTGGCGCAATCCACGGGTCAGGTGGGCGGCCAGTCCGCCGGCCTCATCGAACTGCTCGCCGGCATCGGCGAGTCGGCGGCCATCGCGAACCACCGCAAGCAGGCTGGCTTCGAACGGTCTGCCGAAGGGCTCTGGTGGCGACTGTGCCAGCCCCGCAGTTTCGAGGATCGTGCGCATGTAGCGCTGACTGCTTCGAACCTCCAGCAGGCTGCGCAGCAGCCAGAGCAGAAAGAAGGTCCAGCTCGCCAGCGACAGCAGCGCCAGAATGGTCAGCAGGCTCCAGCCCAGCGGGTCGAGCTGCTGAACGAAGTGCGCGAATCCAAAATCGATCATCATCACCTCGGCAGGGTTCAACGCAATGAAAAGTGGATGCGTTGCCGCGCCGTCGCCGCCGCTGGCGCGCCGGCGACCCGGATCGGGTCACACTGCCACAGCCGCACGGCCGCAACAGCCGCCTGATCGAGCCGGCCGAAGCCCGAGGGTCGGCTCACACTCACCTGTCGCACACTGCCATCGGCCGAGAGTGCCACCAGCAATTCGACCACCCCCTCTTCGCCCAGACGCCGTGCCGCCATCGGGTATTGAGGCGGAGGACGGCGCGGACAGTGCACCGACAGTTCCGGCGGTTCTGCATCGGCAGAAAGCGGGGCTGCTGCCGGCGGGGGCGTCGCAACCGAAGGCGGGGCCGGGTCAACCGCTGCCACGGCAGGCTCGGCAACCGGTGTGACGGGTGCCGGAGCGGGCTCGTCCCGCAGCGCCACCGGAGCCAGCTCGCGCGGCTTTCTGTCGGGTCTGGGTGGTTTTGTACTGGCGATCTTTGCCGGTGCGGGTGTCGGTTCCGGCATCGCCGCCGATGGCGGACTGGGTGCAACCGGTGGCGCCGGCGGCGGAGTCGGGCGCTCGATCATCCGGATCGCCACCGGCTGGATCGACAACGCTGGCGGCGCCGGGCGCTCCCACAACAGCAGGACGACGCCGCCATGGAGTGCCACTGCAATCAGCCATGCCAATCCATGCAGCGCAGGTTGACTCAGTGGCGAAGGGTGCTCACCACGCCAGCGATTGGATGGCTGGAGTGCGCAGGTACCGATCCTGAGAAAAAGGCTGTTCAAGGTGCCGCCAACCCTCGGCAGAGTCATGCCCGACATGCGTCAACGCAGCGAGATCCACGCACTCCAATGCCAAAACGGCCATCATCCTTGAGTCGGGCCGTGACGGGAATGCGACAAATCGTCGCACCGCTTCCGGCTCGATGGTCACGGCCTCGTCAATGCCGAACGCCGTTCACCCCTGCCACAGTGCATTCAGGTTGCTGAATTGCCACTTCTGCGGATCTTCGCGGTTGACGATGGTGTCCGTCTGCCCGCTCTTCGACAGGTCGAGCAATTGGACCGGTATCGGCATGTTGGTGCGGGTCGAGAAGAACACCTTCAGCAGCGGGCGGGTCAGGCTCTGCGGATTCTGCTCGACGATCACGCCAAGGCGGCCGGAGTGCAGCCTGACCAGGCTGCCGAGCGGATAGATGCCCACCATCTTGACGAAGGCATGGAAGATGGCAGTGTCGAAATGGCCCTCCCACTTCGCCATGCGCGCCAGAGAATCCGCCGCATCCCAACCGTTCTTGTAAGGCCGGTTCGAGGTGATGGCATCATAGACATCGCAGACCGCCCCCATCCGCGCCAACTGGCTGATCTGCTCTCCCTTCAACCCATACGGATAGCCACTGCCATCGATCTTTTCGTGGTGATGCAGGCAGACATCGAGCGCGCTCGGCGCGGTGAATCCACTCCGGGTCAGAATCGCGTGGCCACGCTCCGGATGCAGCCGGATGACGCTGAATTCATCCGCAGTCAATGCGCCCGGCTTGTTCAGTATCTTCTCCGGCATCGCCATCTTGCCGATGTCGTGCAGCAGACCGGCCACACCCGCCTGCTGGGTCTGCTGCTCATCCAGCTGCATTTGCCTGGCCAGCGCGATCATCAGCGCGCAGACCGACACCGAGTGCATGTAGGTGTACTCATCCTTGCTCTTCAGCCGCGCCAGGCTGATCAGGGCGGTGGAGTTTCTCGCCACCGAGCCACTGATCTCCTCGACCAGTGGCAGGCACTGCTCCACTTCGATCACCTTGCCCAGCCGGGCTTCGGTGAACAGCCTGGCGACCGCCTCCTTGGAGTGGTGGATGATCCCGGATGCCCGGCCCAGCTCCTCCTGGGCGCTGGTCGTTCCGTTGAGCTGGATCGCCGGGGCGACCGGTTGTTTGCCGGCAACGGCCACCGTCTCGGTCGCTGCCGGTTCCGGGGTCGGCTCTGCTGCCGGCTCTGCGGCCACATCCGATGCGTCCGTCAGTCCTGCCACATCCCGGCCCTTGTCGCAGTCGATCCACACCGCCGAGACGCCACTTTTTTTCAGTGCCCGCAGATCGGTCGGGTCATCGAGCACGAACTTGCTCTTCCAGAACGGATGGCTCAGCCAACTGCCTTCGAGCCCATGGATGTACATGCCGAGACAAACCTGCTCGGTGGTGATTTTCTTCAGCATCCGCCTCGATCTCCCTGGCGACGGTCATACGAAGGTTCGGGAACGATGAACCCTGTCATGGCAGAGGTGCGCGCAGTCACGGCAGTGAACGACCCCGACGGGCAGAAGGGTTGAAGGTATAATGGCCGACCTTTTGCGAAGGACGGAATTCAGGCGTGACATCCTGCCGGCTGGTTCGCACCAGTTCGGAGCACCAGCGCCGCTGCAGGCCGGTTCCGCCTGTCGAAAAGTATAGACCTGGCTTCAGCAACCGCCAGGCTTCAGAACCCCCCAGCGATCTCCACCGGTGCCGTTTCATGACCGCCTCATCTCGCCAGATTCTTGTCACCAGCGCGCTGCCCTATGCCAATGGACCGATCCATCTCGGCCACATGCTGGAGTACATCCAGACCGACATCTGGGTGCGCTTTCAGCGGTTGCAGCAACAGCGCTGTTTCTACGTCTGCGCCGACGATGCCCACGGCACCGCCATCATGCTCAAGGCCGAGGAGCTGGGCATCACGCCCGAGGCATTGATCGAACAGGTGAGCGCCGAGCATCAGCGCGATTTTGCCGACTTCGGCATCAGTTTCGACAACTACCACTCCACCCACTCCGAAGAGAACCGCCACTTCGCCGAGCTGATCTACCAGCGCTGCCGGCAGGCAGGCCACATCGAAACCCGCACCATCAGCCAGTTCTACGACCCGGACAAGGGGCTGTTTCTGGCCGACCGCTTCATCAAGGGCAGCTGCCCACGCTGTGGCGCGGCCGATCAGTATGGCGACAACTGCGAGGCTTGTGGCGCCACCTACAGCCCCGATCAGCTGATCGAGCCGCGCAGTGCGATCTCCGGCGCCACACCGGTGATGCGCAGCAGCGAGCATCAGTTCTTCCGGCTGGCCGACTTCACCGAGTTGCTGAAGCAGTGGACCCGCAGCGGCGCCCTCTCCGAGGAGGTGGCCAACAAGCTCGATGAGTGGCTGGAGGGCGGGCTGGAGTCCTGGGACATCAGCCGCGATGCACCCTACTTCGGCTTTCGCATTCCCGGCAGCGACGACAAGTACTTCTACGTCTGGCTCGATGCGCCGATCGGCTACATGGCGAGCTTCAAGAACCTCTGCGACCGCACGCCCGGGCTCGATTTCGACCACTACTGGCGCCCGGGCAGCAGCAGCGAGCTCTACCACTTCATCGGCAAGGACATCATCACCTTCCATTCGCTGTTCTGGCCGGCGATGCTGCATGCCGCCCGGTTCCGCACGCCAACGGCGGTGCATGTGCACGGTTTCGTCACCATCAACGGGCAGAAGATGTCGAAATCGCGCGGCACCTTCATCAAGGCGCGCACCTTTCTCGACCATCTGGAGCCGGAATATCTGCGCTACTACTTCGCCGCCAAGCTCTCGGCGCGCATCGATGACCTCGACCTCAACTTCGACGACTTCGTGCAGCGCATCAATGCCGACCTGGTCGGCAAGCTGGTGAACATCGCCAGCCGCTCGGCCGGTTTCATCCACAAACAGCACGCCGGGCGACTGGCTGCGCAACTGCCCGAGCCGGCACTGTGGGATGAATTCGTCGCCGCCGGCGAGCAGATCGCCGAACACTACGAGGCCCGCGAGTTCGCCCGGGTGGTGCGCGAGGTGATGGCGCTGGCCGACCGCGCCAACCAGTACATCGATCAGCAGAAGCCCTGGCTGCTGGCCAAGGATCCGGCCCGGCAGCCACAGGTGCAGCAGATCGCCAGCTTCGGGCTCAACCTGTTCCGGCTGCTGGTGCTCTATCTGCAACCGATCCTGCCGCGCCTGGCCGAGCGGGTCGAAGGCTTTCTGGCCACGCCGCTGCCGAACTGGTCCCGACGCAACGCGCCGCTGCTCGACCATCTCATTGCCCCGTTCACCCCGCTGTTCACCCGCATCGAGCCCGACACCATCACGGCACTGCTGGCCGCCAGTCAGCAGAACGCGACCGAGACTGCACCCGTGATCAGCGCACCAGAACCCCCGGGCGGCGAGGCGATCGCCGCCACCATCGATTACGACAGCTTTGCCAAGGTCGACCTGCGCATCGCCCGCATCGTCGCGGCCGAACCGGTCGAAGGGGCCGACAAGCTGCTGCGCCTCACCCTCGACCTCGGCGGCGAGCAGCGCACGGTCTTTGCCGGCATCAAGAGCGCCTACACCGCCGAGCGCCTGATCGGCCGCCTGACGGTGATGGTGGCCAACCTGGCGCCGCGCAAGATGCGGTTCGGCCTCTCCGAGGGGATGGTGCTGGCCGCCGGTCCCGGTGGCGAGCAGATCTGGCTGCTGAGTCCCGACAGCGGCGCCCTGCCCGGCATGCGGGTGCGCTAGGCAAGGGCCGATGTCGCAACCGGGAGTCGATGCGGTGCCGGCACTGGTCGAAGCCATCGATGCGCTGCTGCCGCAGACCCAGTGTGGCCGCTGCGGCCATCCCGGCTGTCGCCCCTATGCCGAGGCCATTGCCAGTGGCGAGCCCTTCAATCGCTGCCCGCCGGGCGGACAGCTCACCATCGACCTGCTGGCCACCCTGCTCGAGCGCCCCAAACTGCCGCTGGATGAACGCCACGGCACTGAGCAGCCGCCCCAGGTGGCGCTGATTCGCGAGGAGGAGTGCATCGGCTGCACCAAGTGCATTCAGGCCTGTCCGGTCGATGCGATCGTCGGCGCCGCGCAATGGATGCACAGCGTCATCGCCAGCGAGTGCAGCGGCTGTGAGCTCTGCATCGAACCCTGCCCGGTCGACTGCATCGATCTGGTTCGAATCGAGGATGAAACGCAGCGCTCATGGCCACAACGGCGCGCACAGGCCGACCAGTTCCGCCGCCGCCATCAGGCGCGCACGGCACGGTTGGCGCGCCTCGCGGCCGAACAGGCCGAGCGCCGTCAGCAGACACGCAATCCAGCAGTCGCCGCCACTGCGCACAGCTCACCCACACAGGCGGACATCCTGGCGGCGGTGATGCGCGCCCGGGCCAGACGTGCGGCTCAACCACCAGGCAGCGATCCGCGCCAATGCGACTGACACCACCGCCTGACAGTGGCATGGCGGTTGATTACACTTGATGGCAGCATTGCACCCTTTCACTCAGGACAAGATCCAGACCATGCCCAACCCTTCAACGACGGCGTCCGGCACCCTGCCCCATCCCAGCTTCGAACTCGTGCGGCAGCATCCGATTCCGGCACTCAAGCTGCTGCTCAATGAGTACCGCCACGGCCGCACCGGCGCCCGTCACTTCCACATCAGCGCCGACCATGACGAAAATGTCTTTCTGGTCGCCTTCCCGACGGTGCCGATGGACTCGACCGGCGTGGCCCACATTCTCGAACACACCTCGCTGTGCGGCAGCGAACGCTATCCGGTGCGCGACCCGTTCTTCATGATGATTCGCCGCTCGCTCAACACCTTCATGAATGCCTTCACCAGCAGCGACTGGACCGCCTACCCGTTCGCCAGCCAGAACCGCAAGGATTTCTTCAACCTGCTCGATGTCTACCTCGACGCCACCTTCTTCTCCCGGCTCGACCCGCTCGACTTCGCCCAGGAGGGCCACCGGCTCGAATTCGAACAGCCGGACGACCCTTCGACGCCGCTCTGCTACCGTGGCGTGGTCTACAACGAGATGAAGGGCGCGATGAGCTCGCCCACCAGCCTGCTGTGGCAGACCCTGACCAGGCATCTCTACCCGACCACCACCTACCACTTCAACAGCGGGGGCGAGCCCGACTGCATCCCGCAGCTGAGCCATGCGCAACTGCTCGACTTCTACCGCGACCACTATCACCCGAGCAACGCCATCTTCATGACCTTCGGCAACCTGCCAGTGGCCGAGTTGCAACAGCGTTTCGAGCAGCAGGCGCTGCACCGCTTCGACCGCCGCGAGATCATGCTGCCGCTGCATGACGAGCAGCGCTTTCATGCGCCGGTGAAGGTGCTGGAGTACTACCCGACCGAAGCCGAAGCGGACGAAGTCGATCGCACCCATCTGGTGATCGGCTGGCTGCTCGGCCACTGCACCGACCTCGACGAGCTGCTCGAAGCGCGTTTTCTGAGCGCGGTGCTGCTCGACAACAGTGCGTCGCCGCTGCTGCAACTGCTCGAAACCTCTGCGCTCGGCAGCGCCCCGTCACCGCTGTGCGGACTGGAAGATGGCAACCGCGAACTGCTGTTCGTCTGCGGCCTCGAAGGCAGTCGCCCCGAACATGCCGAACAGTTGGCCGCCGACATCATGGCACTGCTCGAAAAGATCGCCGACGAGGGGGTGCCGCAGCCGCAGATCGAGGCCGTGCTGCATCAGCTGGAGCTGACCCAGCGCGAGATCAGCGGCGATGGCTATCCCTTCGGCCTGCAACTGCTGCTGGCCGGGCTGGGCGCCGCGGTGCATGGCGGCGACCCCGCCCAGTTGATCGACCTCGATCCGGCGCTGGCCAAGCTGCGCCGCCATGTCGAGGATCCCGACTACATCAAGCAACTGGTGCGCCGTCTGCTGCTCGACAACTTCCACCGTGTCCACCTGACCTTGGCGCCCGACCCCGAACTGGCGCAGCGCCGCGAACAGGCAGTGGCCGCACAGCTCGCCCGCATCAAGGCCGGACTCGATGCCGAGCAGAGCCGGCAGATCGTCGAGCAGGCCGCCGCATTGAAGGCACGGCAGAACCGCGTCGACGATGAGTCGATCCTGCCCCGGGTGACGCTGGCCGATGTGCCCGCCACCCTGCAACTGGCCGAACCGCAGCGCCGCGATCAGCTCGCCGGCCGCACGGTCACCAGCTATGGCCAGGGCACCAACGGGCTGCTCTATCAGCAACTGGTGATCGATCTGCCGCAGTTCGACGAATCGCAACTTCTGGAGCTGTTCCTCTATGCCAGCTTCCTGACCGATCTGGGGCTCGGAGCGGATGACTACCTCAGCATCCAGCAACTGCAAAGCCAGATCAGCGGCGGCTACTCGGCGCAGATCTCCCTGCGCGGCAAGGCCGAGGATGAGCAGCAGCTGCGCGGTTATCTGGTGCTCTCCGGCAAGGCGCTGCTGCGCAACCATGCCCCCTTCGTCGAGCTGCTCTACCGCACGCTGGCCGAGGCGCGCTTCGACGAGCTGCCGCGGCTGCGCGAGCTGATCGCGCAGATCCGCACCAGCCGCGAGCGCAGCATCACCGGCAGTGGCCACAGCCTGGCGATGAGCGCCGCCACCGCCGGCATGAGTCCACTGGCCCGTCTCGGCCACCGGCAGAGCGGACTGGCCGGCATCCGTGCGCTCAAGGCACTCGACCGCACGCTCGACGATCCGCAACGACTGGCCGGGCTGGCCGAACGGCTGCAGCAGATCCATCAACGGCTGGTCGCGGCACCCAAACAGGAGCTGCTGATCGCCGAACCCGAGCAGACCGCCGAGCTGCTGGCACGGCTGGCGCACATGCAACCCCCCGCTGCTCAGGGCGAGTTCACCCCCTTTGCCCTGCCGCCGCTGCGCGAGCCGACCCATGCCCTGTGGCTCACCAACACCCAGGTCAACTTCTGCGCCCGCGCCTACCCGACCGTGCCGGCCAGCCATGCCGATGCCGCGGCCCTCACCGTGCTCGGCGGCTTCCTGCGCAACGGCTACCTGCACCGCGCCATCCGCGAACAGGGCGGCGCCTATGGCGGTGGTGCCGGCCAGGATTCCGGCATCGCCGCATTCCGCTTCTACTCCTACCGCGATCCGCGACTGAGCGAGACGCTGGCCGATTTCGACCGCGCCATCGACTGGGTGCTCGGCAGCCAGCATGAGCTGCGGCAGGTCGACGAGGCGATCCTCGGCGCCATCGGCAGCATCGACAAGCCCGGCTCACCTGCCGGCGAGGCCAAGCGCGCCTTCTTCAACCAGCTGCATGGCCGCGATGCCGACCACCTGCAGCAGGTCAGGCAGCAGATTCTGCGCGTCACCTTGACCGATCTGCAGCGGGTCACCGAACGCTACCTGAAGCCGGAACTGGCCAGCACCGCCATCCTGACCGACAGCAGCCGCCGCGATCAGGCCGCCGCGCTGCGCCTCCAGGTCGAAGAGTTGTAATTTTTCAGGATCAGACTTTGCCCGAACTCACTATGCAGATTTGATGTTGAATGAGAAGAGTTGATGATCCTTTCACGCCCGCAACGGAAGTCACCATGATCCCAGACCACAGACTGACCCATCTCAAACTGCTCGAAGCCGAAAGCATCCATATCCTGCGCGAGGTCGCGGCCGAGTTCCGCAAGCCGGTGATGCTCTATTCGATCGGCAAGGATTCCGCCGTGATGCTGCATCTGGCGATGAAGGCGTTTTATCCGGGCAAACCGCCCTTCCCGCTGCTGCATGTCGACACCACCTGGAAATTTCACGAGATGATCGAGTTCCGCGACCAGCGGGCGCGCGAGCTGGGGCTGGAGCTGCTGGTCCACATCAACCCGGAAGGGCTGAAGATGAACATCAGCCCCTTCGTCCACGGCAGCAAGAAGCACACCGATGTGATGAAGACCCAGGGGCTCAAGCAGGCGCTCGACAAATATGGCTTCGATGCCGCCTTTGGCGGGGCCCGCCGCGACGAAGAGAAGTCGCGCGCCAAGGAGCGGGTCTACTCCTTCCGCGACAAGAACCACCGCTGGGACCCGAAAAACCAGCGGCCCGAGCTGTGGAACCTCTACAACGGCCGCATCGACAAGGGCGAGAGCATCCGCGTCTTCCCGCTCTCCAACTGGACCGAACTGGACATCTGGCAATACATCTATCTGGAGAGCATCCCGATCGTGCCGCTCTACTTCGCCAAGGAGCGCCCGGTGGTCACCCGCGACGGCGTCGACATCATGGTGGATGACGACCGGATGCCGCTGGCCGAGGGTGAAACACCGCAGATGAAGCAGGTGCGCTTCCGCACCCTCGGCTGCTATCCACTGACCGGCGCCATCGAATCGACCGCCGCCAGCCTGACCGAGATCATCCAGGAGATGCTGCTGACCAAGAGCTCGGAGCGACAGGGGCGCGTGATCGATTTCGACCAGGCCGGCTCGATGGAAGAGAAAAAGCGTGAAGGCTACTTCTGAACCCGGCTGCCCGCCATCCGTACCGAACTCAAGGAATCCGTTGCACCATGTCTCATCAATCCGACCTGATCGCCACCGACATCGAAGCCTACCTGCAGCAGCATGAGCAGAAAGAACTGCTGCGGCTGCTCACCTGCGGCAGTGTCGACGACGGCAAGAGCACGCTGATCGGCCGTCTGCTGCATGACTCGCACATGATCTACGAGGATCAACTGGCCGCCATCAAGAGCGACAGCGTCAAATCGGGCACCACCGGTGGCGACATCGATCTGGCCCTGCTGGTCGATGGTCTGCAGGCCGAGCGGGAGCAGGGCATCACCATCGATGTCGCCTACCGCTACTTCTCGACCGCGCGGCGCAAGTTCATCATCGCCGACACCCCAGGGCACGAGCAGTACACCCGCAACATGGCCACCGGCGCCTCGACCTGTGACCTGGCCATCATTCTGATCGACGCCCGCCAGGGGGTGCTGACCCAGACCCGCCGTCACAGCTTCATCGTCTCGCTGCTGGGCATCCGCCATGTGGTGGTGGCCATCAACAAGATGGACCTGGTCGGCTTCGACCCGGGCCGGTTCGAGCAGATCAGGCAGGACTACCTCGACTTTGCCGGGCGGCTCAACCTGCCCGACATCCACTTCCTCCCGATCTCGGCCCTCAACGGCGACAACGTGGTGCACCGCTCCACCGAGACCCCCTGGTATCACGGCAAGCCGCTGCTCGAGTTGCTGGAGCAGATCGAGATCAGCGAAGACCGCAACTTCGACCAGTTCCGCCTGCCGGTGCAGTATGTCAACCGCCCCAACCTCGACTTCCGCGGCTTTTCCGGCACCATCGCCAGCGGCGTGATCAACCGCGGCGACCGCCTCATCGCCCTGCCCTCCGGCAAGAGCAGCCGGGTCGCCAGCATCGTCACCTACGATGGCGAACTCGGCACGGCCTGGACACCGATGGCGGTCACCCTGACGCTGGAGGATGAGATCGACATCAGCCGCGGCGACATGCTGGTGAGGCCAGAGCAGCTGCCCCAGGTCAGCCAGCGCCTGAGCGCCCATCTGGTGTGGATGCATGAAGATGGGCTGAAGGTCGGCCGCGAGTACTACATCAAGCAGAGCACCAAGACGGTGATCGGCCAGGTGCCGCAGATCCATCACCGCATCGACGTCAACAGCCTCGAACAGCTGCCGGGCGGAGACACGCTGTCGCTCAACGAGATCGCGCTGTGCGACCTCAGTGTCAATGCGCCGCTGGTGTTCGACGCCTACGACAACAACCGCGGTACCGGCGCCTTCATCTTCATCGACCGGCTGACCAACATCACCGTCGGTGCCGGCATGATCGTCGGCGCCCGGCGCGACAGCGACAGTGACGCGGAGCTGCCCCGGCTCGGCCGCAGCGAGCGCGAGAACCGTTTCCGGCAACGCACCGCACTGGTTGCACTGACTGCCGCCAACGCCCAGCAGCTGGCGGAACAGCTTGAACGGCGACTGTGCGAGCTGGGCCACAATCCGCTGCTGATCGATCAGAGCAACTTCCCCGGCGCCACCGGCCATCTGGCCGCGCTCAAGGCGTGGGGCAAGGCGGCCGGCCACCTGCTGATCACGCCGCTGACAGAAGCCGCGCCACTGGCCGATCTGCTGTTGAGCGAAGGTTCGCTCGGCGAGCTGCTCGAAACGTTGAAGCAGCAGGAGATTCTGGAGTAACCCCAACGAAAAAGCGCCGGTTGCGCACTGCAACCGGCGCCTTGGCGGGAGTTTCTAACGGCCGACGCCGGTGTAGTCGAATCCGAGTGCCCGCATCGCTGTTGGTTCATAGACATTGCGCAGGTCGAGAAAGACCCGTCCGCGCATCCGCTGCAGCAGCCGCTCCAGATCGATCCCGCGATACTCGTTCCACTCGGTCAGCAGCACCACGGCATCGACCCCTTCGCTCATCTCATAGATGTCGTCGTAGTAACGCACCGTGTCGGGCAGATATTTCTTCGCCTCCTCCATCCCCTGCGGATCATGCGCCCGCACCACTGCGCCCTTGTCGAGCAGTGCCGGCAGAATCGACAGTGCCGGCGCATCACGCATGTCGTCGGTTTCGGGCTTGAAGGTGAGCCCCAGCACGGCAATCTGCCGGCCCGACAGCTCCCCGCCCAGCGCATCGCGAATCTTCTTCACCATGCGCGCCTTCTGCGCCGCGTTCACCTCGATCACGCTCTCGACGATGCGGCAGGGGGTGTCATGCTCCTGGGCGATGCGAATCAGCGCCAGCGTGTCCTTGGGAAAACAGGAGCCGCCGTAGCCCGGCCCCGGATGCAGGAATTTGCGGCCGATGCGGCCATCGAGCCCCATCCCCTTCGCCACCGCATGGACGTCGGCCCCGACACTCTCGCACAGCATCGACATCTCGTTGATGAAGCTGATCTTGGTGGCCAGAAAGGCATTGGCGGCATATTTGATCAACTCGGCGCTCTCCCAATCGGTCACCAGGATCGGCGTTTCGATCAGGTTGAGCGGTCGATAGAGCTCGCGCAGCAGTGCCTCTGCGCGTGACGTGGCCACGCCCAGCACCACCCGGTCCGGGTGCATGAAATCCTTGATCGCCGCCCCTTCGCGCAGAAACTCCGGGTTGGAAGCGACATCGAAATCGGCCTGCGGATTGACCTCGCGGATGATCCGCTCCACCTGACGCGCCGTGCCGACCGGCACCGTCGATTTGTCCACCACCACGGTGTAACCCGCCAGCGCGCCGGCAATCTCCCGCGCTGCGGCATGCACATAACTGAGGTCGGCATGGCCGTCGCCGCGCCGGCTTGGCGTGCCGACCGCGATGAAAACCAGATCGGCCTGCGGAACATGCTGCGACAGATCGGTCGAGAAGCCGAGCCGTCCGGCCTGGACATTGCGCACCACCAGCTCATCCAGACCCGGCTCATAGATCGGAATCCGGCCCTGCTGCAACGCCTCGACGCGCCGGGCATCGACATCGACGCAGACCACATTGGCGCCAAACTCGGCAAAACAGGCACCTGATACCAGCCCCACATAGCCGGCACCCACCATCACGACATGCATGCTCTTCTCCTGTTACTGCAAGCGGCTGAGCGCTCAGCGGCCATAGACGTCCTTGAAGCGGACGATGTCATCCTCGCCCAGGTAGGGCCCGGACTGCACCTCGATGATTTCGAGCGGCACCTTGCCCGGGTTGGCGAGCCGATGGCGCTCTCCCAGCGGAATGAAGGTGGACTGGTTTTCGGTGAGCAGGAACACCTCGTCGCCCCGCGTCACCTCGGCAGTGCCCTTGACCACGATCCAGTGCTCGGCACGGTGATAGTGCATCTGCAACGACAGGGTCGCGCCCGGATTGACCGTGATGCGCTTGACCTGATAACGCTCGGACTGCTCGATGCCCTCGTAGCTGCCCCATGGACGGACCACCTGCCGGTGCAACAGCGCCTCGGAGCGGTTGTCGGCCTTGATGCGGCTGACGATGCCCTTGACCTCCTGCACCCGATCACGGTGCGCCACCAGCACCGCATCGGCGGTGTCGACCACGATGCAATCCTCCAGGCCAATGGTGGCGATCAGCCGGTCTTCGGAGCGCAGATAGCAGTTGCGGGTGTCGCTGGTCAGCACATCACCCAGAATCACATTGCCGTCGGCATCGCCCTCACTGATCTCCCACAGTGACGACCAGGAGCCGACATCACTCCAGCCGGCATCGAGCGGGATCACCACACCGCGCTCGGTCTTCTCCATCACCGCATAGTCGATCGAATCACTGGGGCAGGCGGCAAAGATGTCGCGGTCGATGCGGCTGAAGTCGAGATCGCGCTCGACCGCCTGATGCGCGGCGGCACAGCTCTGAAAGATCAGCGGTGCCGCCCGTTCCAGCTCCTCCAGAAAACTGCGTGCCGAGAACAGGAACATGCCGCTGTTCCAGTAGTAGCTGCCTTCGGCCAGGTAGCCGAGCGCCGTTTCGCGGTCGGGTTTCTCGACGAAACGCTCGATGCGGCAGGCCGTGCCGCTGCCAAGGTCGGCACCGGCCTTGATGTAACCGTAACCGGTCTCCGGTGCATGGGGCACGATGCCGAAGGTGACCAGCAGCTCACTGGCCGCAAACGCAATGCCGTCGGCGACGGCCTGCACGAAACGGTCGGGCTGCCTGACCACATGGTCGGCCGGCAGCACCAGCAGCAGCGGATTTTCGTTGGGCCACTGCTGCAGCGCTTCGAAGGCAGCCATCGCCACGGCCGGGGCGGTGTTGCGGCCACAGGGTTCGAGCAGGATGGCCGAGATGCCGACACCGCTCATGCGCAACTGCTCCGCCACCATGAAGCGGTGTTCGTCATTGCAGATGACGATCGGCGGATGGCTGCCGGCCAGTCCACGCAGCCGCTGCGCGGTGTCCTGCAGCAGCGTGGTCTCGTTGACCACCGGCAGCAACTGTTTGGGATGGAGTTCGCGCGACAACGGCCACAGTCGTGTGCCCGCCCCGCCCGACAGAATCACTGGCACCAGCACCGGCGCCTTCGGCATGGATGATGTCATCGATGACTGCTCTTGAGATGAAAAAGAGGGTCAGACCACAGCGGTCAGACGCGGTTGGATGTAGTCGACGACCTGCTGTGCGCACGCATCGAGCGAAACGTGGCCGGTGTCGACCACCAGCCCTGGTTTTTCCGGCGCTTCGTAGGGCGAGGAAATGCCGGTGAAATCCTTGATCTCCCCAGCCCGGGCACGCCGGTAGAGTCCCTTCACATCGCGCTGTTCGCAGATCTCCAGCGGACAGGCACAGTAGATCTCGATGAAATCACCATGCGGCAGGATGCTGCGCACCCGCTGGCGGTCGCTGCGAAACGGCGAGATGAATGCAGTCAGCACGATCACACCGGCCTCGAGGAAGAGCTTGGAGACCTCCCCGACCCGCCGGATGTTCTCGACCCGATCGGCCTCATTGAAACCGAGGTCGCCGCAAAGCCCGTGGCGCACATTGTCGCCATCGAGTACATAGGTGCGACAGCCGCGCTCGTACAGCCGCTGCTCCACCGCATGCGACAGCGTCGACTTGCCGGAGCCGGAAAGACCGGTGAACCACAGCACCATGCTGCGGTGCTGGTTCTGCTGCTGACGCAGGTCGCGGGTCACCGCCGACTTGTGCCAAACGACGTTGCTGCTGACCGGGGAATCACTCATGACGAGGTTTGCTCCTGCTGATGAAAAAAAGATGACACCGGCTCGCCACTGTTGGTGCGAATCTGCACGCAGCGATCGTCCCACAGCTCGATCATGCCGTAATCCTTCTGGTTGGTGACCTTGAGGCCGCAGAGCTCGTGCCGCTCCAGCCACAGCTCGACAAAACGCCGGTGGCGGTAATCGCTGGCGCGGGCGGTGAAGATGCGTACCTCGACACCGCTGGCCTGCCAGGCGCGGATTCGCGCCACCATCGGCTCGATCGGATCACCGATGTGGTGCGGACCCAGCCACTCATCATAGTGGGCCAGCGTGCCATCGAGGTCGACACCAATCCAGCCGCGCCCGCTCTGGTCACTGGGTGCGGACGGTGGCTGTCGGCGCTTCAGCCACTTCTGAAGCAGGCGTTTCATGGTCCTGGCGGCCATCCACCGGGTTGCCAAGGGGTGCTGGCAGTCCGATCGAAAGGCGTCTCACTCGGCAAAAGTTCCGGTGATTCCATACTTTTCCATCATGTGATAGAGGGTGGGACGCGCCACACCCAGGGTGTCGGCCGCCCTGCTGACATTGCCCTCGACGGCATTGAGGGCCTGGCGGATGGCTTCGGTCTCGGCCCGCTCACGCGCCTCGCGCAGGTTGAGCAACTTCGGTTGCTCGCGGTTTTGGCTCTCCAGCTCCAGATCATCGGCGGTGATCCATTTGCCATCGGCCATGATCACCGCCCGCTTGATGCGGTTCTCCAGTTCGCGGATGTTGCCTGGCCAGTCGTGACCGGCAATGGCGCTCAATGCCTCCTCGGTGAAGCCCTTCAGGGCGCGGCTGTTCTGTTCGGCAAAACGGTCGAGCAGCAGGCGCGCAATCACCACCGCATCACCTTCACGCTCACGCAACGGAGGAATGTCAATGGTCACTTCACTGACCCGGTAGTAGAGATCTTCACGGAATTGTCCTGCTTCGACCTGTCGCTTGAGATCCTTGTTGGTGGCGCAGACCACCCGGACATCCACCGGAATCAGCTCGCGTCCGCCGATGCGCTCGATGGTTCTCTCTTGCAAGAAACGCAGCAGCTTGGCCTGCAACGACTGCGGCAAGTCACCGAGTTCATCGAGAAAAAAGGTACCGCCCTGGGCATATTCGATCTTGCCCTTGGTCTGCTTGTTCGCACCGGTGAAGGCGCCTCGCTCATAGCCGAACAGCTCACTCTCCAGCAGGTTCTCCGGAATCGCGGCGCAGTTGACCGCCACGAAGGGTTTGCGCTGGCGCCGGCTGAGGGTATGCAGGGCGCGCGCCAGCACCTCCTTGCCGGTGCCGCTCTCGCCCAGCAACAGGGCCGTGACATCGGTCGGCGCCAGTTTTTCGACCGTGCGGCAGAGTTTGACCATCTGCGGACTGGTGGCAATCACCCCGGCCAGTGGTGTCAATGACCGGTCACCCCCGCGTTGCAGCCGCCGGTTCTCCTCCTCCAGCGCATGCAGATGAAAGGCCCGCTGAATGATCAGCCCCAGCACCTGCGGATCGATCGGCTTCTGGTAGTAGTCATAGGCGCCCATGCCGATCGCCTTGACCGCGTTGTCACGCTCATCGTTGCCGGTCACCACGATCACCTTGGCACTGGGCAGCAGCTGCAGAATCTCGGCCAGTGTCGCCAGCCCCTCGCTGGCATTGGCCGGATCGGGTGGCAGACCGAGGTCCAGCGTGATCACTGCCGGCTCATGGCGGCGCAGCGCGGCGATCGCCTCTTCCCGATCGCCCGCAACCACCACCTCATAGTCATCGAACGACCATTTGAGCTGCTTCTGCAGACCCGGATCATCCTCGACCACCAATATTTTTTTCAGTTCCATTGAACTGGACATGCCTGATTTACCAATCTCTTTGAATTTTAAGGAGCTGCAACACAGCACCCTTTGCCAAAACGACTCAATGCATCAACGGCATCGTCAGCACGAACCGGGTGCCCAGGCCGGGTTCACTCTGCACCTCGACCCGCCCACC
>JACKOQ010000007.1 GCA_024234215.1 Pseudomonadales bacterium | reverse complement strand
GACCTGACCGAGGGGCGCTTTTCGGCGCAGCAGGCTTCGCTGTATGCCCGACCCAATGACGCGATCGATCTGGCCGAGAAGATGCTCGAACTGCTGGACGACCCGCAGCGGATGCGCACGATGGGCGAGTATGGCCGCAACCGCGTCGAGAGCGAGCTGGAGTGGAAATATGAAGCGCCAAAGCTGCTGGCCGCCTATCAGCGGCTGTTTGGTGACTGATCCGTCATTTTTTCGTGGATAATTCAGCGCTGCATGATGGTACTTTCCATGAAACTAGGGAATCGGGCGCAAAACTCCCGGATGACCCAATCCAATAACCAGGGTGCCGACGGACTCCGTTCCCCATCTTTTTTCGAGGTTTGAACAGCCATGAATGGGTCATTGCTTGGCAGGCACCCGGTGCAGTGGAATTTTCTGCTGCTGTTTCTTCTGCTGATCGCGCTGGTGGCCGGTGCCCTGGCCTTCGACAGCGGTCTGGCCTGGCTGGGCAAGGAGTGGGGGCGTGAGGAGTACAGCCACGGCTATCTGCTGGTGCTGGTGGCCCTCTTTATGGTGCTGCAGAAACGCAGCGAGCTGCATCTGGCCAGTCCGGCCGACCGCTCCACCTGGCTTGGATGGGCTGCGTTGCTGGCCGGCCTGCTGGCGCTGCTGCTGGGGCGGCTGACCACGCTGCACATCATCGAGCACTATGGTCTGCTGATGGTGATCTTCGGTCTGAGTGGCGCGCTGCTCGGCTGGCGCGGCGTGCGGCTGATCTGGCCCGGGCTGTTGCTGCTGGTGTTCGCCATTCCGCTGCCGCCGTTTTTGTACAACAACCTCTCGGGTCAGTTGCAGCTGATCTCGTCGCAGATCGGGGTGGCGGTGATCTCGCTGTTCGACATTCCGGTCTATCTCGAAGGCAATGTGATCGACCTCGGGGTGTATCAGTTGCAGGTGGTGGAGGCGTGCAGCGGCCTGCGTTATCTCTTTCCGCTGATGAGCTTTGGCTACATTGCCGCCTACCTCTACAAGGGGCCATGGTGGCACCGGTTGCTGGTGCTGTTGTCGACCATTCCGATCACGGTGTTGATGAACAGCTTTCGCATCGGGGTGATCGGCGTCACCGTTGATCGCTGGGGCATCGAGATGGCCGAAGGCTTTCTGCACGACTTCGAGGGCTGGGTCATCTTCATGAGCTGCACCGCCATCCTGCTGCTGGAGATGTGGCTGCTCAACTGGAGCCGGCGCAACCACGAGCCATTCCGTGAGGTGTTCGGTGTCGATTTCGGCGGCAATGCCTCTCCCGGCGCCTTTGCCGGTCGACCGCTGCCGACCGCCTTCGTCGCCAGCGTGGTGGCGCTGGTCATCGCGATGGGCGGGATGTTCGCGTTGGGCGAGCGTCAGGAGCTGATACCGACGCGGCAGGAGTTCCAGCAGTTTCCGCTGACGCTGGATGGCTGGAAGGGCAAGAGTCAGCGCATCGAGGACCGCTATCTCGACTCACTCAAGCTGACCGACTATCACATGGCCGACTATCTGTCGGCACAGGGCGACTGGGTCAATTTCTACGTGGCCTACTACGACTCGCAGCGCAGCGGTGCCTCGGCGCATTCGCCGCGCTCCTGCATTCCCGGCGATGGCTGGCGCATCTCCAATCTCGAAACGCAACCGGTGCCGGGCATCGAGATTGCCGGCCATCCGCTCACCATCAACCGGGTGCAGATCCAGAAGGGTGACAATCGACAACTGGTCTATTACTGGTTCCAGCAGCGCGGCCGCATCATCAACAATGAGTATCTGGTGAAGTGGTATCTGTTCTGGGATGCGCTGACCCGCAACCGCTCCGATGGTGCTCTGGTGCGCTTCACCACGCCACTGCGGCCCGGTGAGCAGTGGGCAGAGGGTGACGCCCGCATCCGGGAGCTGATCCGGCAGGTGGGACCGAAGATCGTGGCCTATGTGCCCGAATAGAGACACTGTGCCCGGTGGGGATGGGCTTGAAATGCGCCGGATTCGTCGGCTCCTTCAGGACGATCAACTGGAGCGCGGCGTGGATTTTTTCAACAGCAAGGTGATGGTTGCGCATGTTCAGTCCTGATCTGTTGACCACCTGGTCCACGCAATTGGCGGATCGGTGGGCACCGACATTTGCCGAGTTCTCATTCGAGGGCGTGGAGCAGTCGCCCGCGATGCTGATCTTCGTTGCCGTCAGTGCGATGCTGGTCAGCGTGGTGCTGATTCCGCTGATGATCCGTCTGGCGCCCTGGCTCGGCATGGTGGATGCACCGAACGAGCGCAAGGTGCATCTGGCGCCGATCCCCCGTGTCGGCGGCATCGGCATCGTCGTCGGGGCGCTGATTCCGATTGCGCTGCTGCTCGGCAGCGACCCGCTGGTGCAGTGCTATCTGTTCGGCGCGCTGGTGCTGTTCCTGTTCGGCGCCTGGGATGACCGCAACGAGTCGGGCCACTTCTTCAAGTTCATCGGCCAGTTTCTGGCGGTGGTGCCGCTGGTCTGGTATGGCGGTCTGCGGGTCGAACACCTGCCGTTGCTCGATTCGGTCACGCTGCCGGCGGCGGTGGCCATTCCGTTCACCGTGGTGGCGATGGTGGGGGTGATCAACGGCGTCAACCATGCCGATGGGCTGGATGGACTTGCCGCCGGCGAGGTGCTGCTGTCGCTGATCGTCATCGCCTTTCTGGCCTATCTGGCCGGGGGCAGCATCACCTTGCTGATCGCCATGGCGGTGATTGGCGGCATTCTCGGTTTTCTGCGCTTCAACAGCCATCCGGCCCAGGTGTTCATGGGTGACAACGGCAGCCAGTTCCTCGGTTTCACGCTGGCCTTTCTGGCGGTGCGTCTGACCCAGTACACCAACAGTGCATTGAGTCCGGCGGTGGTGGCCCTGCTGATCGGTCTGCCGGTGATCGACATTCTGGGAGTGTTCTATCTGCGTGCGGCCAGCGGCAACAACTGGTTCAAGGCCAGCAAGAACCACATCCACCATCGGCTGCTGGGGCTGGGATTCACCCACCACGAGACCGTGGTCGTCATCTATTCGATACAGGCGCTGTTCGTGTTTGGTGGCTGGTGCCTGGCCTATGAACCGGACGGGCTGATCCTGCTGCTCTATGTCGCGGCCTTTGCCGGCATCTATGCGGCCTTGACCCTGCTGGAGCGCGGCGGTTGGCGTGTCGGTCAGAACGGGAAAGGCGGGTTCTTTCCCCACTGGCTCGATCGAGGTTTGGTCCGCAACCTGTTCAGACGCGGTGCGGTGGCAGTGATTCTGCTGCTGATCCCGCTCTATCTTGTGCTGGTGCCGGCCCTGCTGACGACAGTGCCGCGCGATTTCGCGCTGGTGGCCGCGGTGCTGGCCGTCGTGCTGCTGGCCGAGATGCTCTTCGTCCGGCGCCGCCCGTCGATTCTGGCGCGTGGTGTGGTCTACATTGCCGCGCTCTTTTCCGCCTACCTGTATCAGGAGCACTCGATTCCGCTTTTCAACGGCCTGATCTGGCCGAGCTGGCTGTTCTATGGCGTTCTGGCCGTGGCGAGCGGCGTGGCGATACGTTACTCGTATGAGATCAACTTCCGCACCACGCCAACCGATTTTCTGGGTCTGTTTCTGGTGCTGGCGGTTGCGCTGTTGCAGTTTTCCGGGGCGGTCGAGAGCGGTTTCATGCTGCTTGCCGTCAAGTTTCTGGTCATTCTTTATGGATGCGAACTGCTGGCGATGCGTGCCCGCAGTCAGCGCAATCTGTTGAATTTTTCGGCACTGGGTGGCCTGACCATCCTGGCCGTGCGCGGTCTGCTGCCATAGCGTGCAGGTCGCTGGAGGTGCCGTGCCGGCATCCGGAGTTTTGCGAAAGCGGCTGGGTGCGTCAGCCAAATTGCAATAGACTTCCCGGACAATGTTCGAATCGCGGAACGTTTTTTCAAATCTGATCAATCAAGGGGACAGCAGGTGCCAGTGCATGCAAAACGGTTGAAAGTGGCCGCAGTGGTCGGGTTGAGCCTGCTGCTGCTGGCCTGTGGTGGGGCCGAGGAGCGCAAGGCGAAGTACCTGGCCAGTGGCAAGGCGTTGATGGAGCAGGCCGATTACGCCAAGGCGCGGCTCGAGTTGCGCAATGTGCTGAAGATCGATCCCAAGGATGTCGGCGCGCTCTATCTGCTGGGGCAGCTTGAAGAGAAGCAGCAGAACTGGCGCAAGGCCTACGCCTACTATCAGCAGGTGGTCGAGCTCGATTCCAGCCATGTCGATGCGCGACTGAAGCTGGCACAGATCTACCTGCTGAGCAACGATGCCGACAAGGCGCTGGAGCAGGTGACCGAGGTGCTGAAGCTGGCACCGGACAAGTCCGATGCCCTGGTGATGCGCGGCATCATCGCTGGCCGCAAGGGTGACAACGAGGCCGCATTCAGGGATGCCAGCCAGGTGCTGGAGAAAGATCCGGCCAACATCCCGGCCGCCACGGTGCTGTCGGCCAACTACGAGGCGAAGGGTGACCTGACCAATGCCATTGCGGTGCTGGAGCGCAGCAGCAGCCAGAACCCGAAGGAGGCCAGTCTGCAACTGCTGCTGGCACGGCTCTATGAAAAGAGCGGCCAGAGCGAAAAGAGCGCGCAGGCGCTGAAGCAGATCATTGCCCTGCAGCCGCAGGAGTTTTCGCACCGGCTGCGTCTGGCCCGTTACTACAACGCCCATGGGCAGCAGGCCGAGGCCGAGCAGATTCTGCGTGATGCCATTGCCGCCGATGCCACGGCGGTTCCGCCCAAACTGGCGCTGATCGAGCTGATTGGCAAGCAGCAGGGCTTCGAGGCGGCGGAGCAGAGCCTGCGCGGTTTCATCGAACAGGAGCCGAAGAACCACACGCTGCGCTTCGGACTGGCCGATCTCTATCGAAGTGCCCAGCGCGAGCAGCAGGTGATGGAGGTCTACCGCGAGATCATCAAGCTCGATGGCGAGGGCAAGGAGGGCATCAAGGCGCGCAACAGTCTGGCTGGCTATCTGCTCGCACAGAAAAAGGTCGACGAGGCCGACACCCTGACCAGCGAAGTGCTGAAGGCCGATCCCAAGAACCAGGATGGCCTGATCAACCGCGCCGCGGTGGCGCTGGTGCGTGAGCAGCCCGATGCGGCGATCACCGACCTGCGTGCGGTGCTGAAGGAGCAGCCCAATGCCATCCGTGCGATGCGGTTGCTGGCGCGGGCGCACCTGCAGAAGAAAGAGGTCGAGCTGGCGCGTGACACCCTGCAGAAGGCATTGCAGAGTGCGCCACAGGAGCGCGAGCTCTACCTCGAACTGGCGCAGATCTCCCTGGAGAGCGGCGATGCCAAGGCCGCCATTGCCACGCTGGAGCAGTTGAACCAGGCACTGCCGAACGACCAGGATGGATTGCGCAGGCTGGCCGAACTGCAACTGAACGACAAGCAGTGGGGCAGCGCGCGGGAGACGGCCGAGAAACTGAAGGCGGCCTTCCCCGACCAGCCATTGGGCTACTATCTGGCCGGCCTCAGCCATCAGGGCGAGCAGGTCTTCGAGACCAGCATCAAGGAGTTCCAGCAGGCGCTCGATCGCTCACCCAATGCGATCGAACCGCTGGTGGCGATCAGCCGCTCCTATCTGGCGCTCAATCAGGTGGATGCCGCGCTGGCAAACCTCGAAAAGACGCTGAAACAGAATCCGCAACACAGCGTGGCGCTCAATCTCAAGGGCGAGATTCTGCTGGGCAAACGTGATCATGCGGCTGCCGAGGCTGCGTTCCGCCGTGCCATCGAGGTCTCGCCGAAGTTCCCGGCACCCTATCTCAACATGGCCAAGCTGCACATGGCCCGCAAGGCGCCGCAGCAGGCCGCCGCGATGCTGAAGCAGGGCCATGAGGCCACCGGAGAGATGATGCTCTGGTTGCAGTTGGCCAACCTCTACGAGTCCACCGGACAGATCGATCAGGCGATCAACGAGTACCGTGCCATTCTGGCCAGCTCACCGCAGATCGAGGTGGCGGCCAACAACCTGGCGGCACTGCTGAGCGACCGCGACAACCCGACCCTGCTCAAGGAGGCGCTGACGCTGGCCAAGCAGTTCGAGAACTCGAAGAATCCGCTCTACCGCGACACGCTGGGCTGGGTCTACTACCGGCAGGGCGACATGGCGCAGGCGATCGCCCACCTCGAGGAGGCGCAGCGGCTGGCCCCCAACGTGGCGGTGATCAACTACCACCTGGGGCTGAGCTATCAGAATGCCGGGCGCACGGAAGAGGCCAAGGCGCGGTTGCGCGCCGCGCTGGAACAGGCCAAGGGCGAATCCTGGATCAGTGATGCCAGGGGCGCGCTGGCGAAGCTGGGAGGTTGAGGATGTCGCGATGCAACAGCGTCTGCTCCGGCGCTGTTGCAGCATCGGGCGGGCACCGCCCATTGCGTGATGAAGCAGCGCGGAACGTTGCAACGAAGATCGATTTCGGGCGATGATGGACGCGCATGTCACCCGGATCAAGACGGCAGGCGCAGGGTGATCTGGCGACCAGCAATGACCACCAATAACAATAATCAACGCTGAATCAACTGCTGTCGTAACCCCGATTCAGCACCACATGGAGTGCGGGGCAATGAGTCAACCCACCCGAGCCGCTGCGGCTCAATCGCAGGCCGGCCCGCTTGCGCCCTATCGTGTGCTCGATCTGACCACCGAGCGGGGCTGGATGTCCGGCAAGATTCTGGCCGATCTGGGTGCGCAGGTGCTCAAGGTCGAGCCGGTTGGCGGCGATCCGGGCCGTCACCGTGGACCTTTCTACCAGGACCGGGCCGATCCCGAACACTCGCTGCGCTGGTGGTTTCTCAACCGCGGCAAGCGCTCGATCACCCTCAATCTCGAAACCGAAGATGGCCGGGCGCTGTTCCGGCGGCTGCTGTCGCAGACCGACCTGCTGCTCGAATCCTTCGCGCCGGGCCATCTCGCCCGCCTCGGTATCGATCATGCGCAGTTGATGGCAGAGCATCCCAGGCTGGTCTGGACCTCGATCACCCCTTTTGGCCAACTGGGTCCGCATGCCCGGTTCCAGGGGCCGGATCTGATTCTGACCGCGCTCTGTGGTTCGATCTTTCTGACTGGTGATCCTGACCGCGCACCGGTGCGGGTCTCGGTGCCTCAGGCCGATCTGCATGGTGCGGCCGAGGGGGCGCTCAACAGCCTGTTCGCGCTCTACCATGTCTCCGGTGGCGGCAGCGGCCAGCATGTCGACGTGGCGGCGCAGCTTTCGGCGACGCGGGCATTGATGAATGCGACCCCCTTTCCAAAACTCGAAAACAAGAATCTGGTGCGGCAGGGCATCTGGGCCGAAAGTGGTGGATTCAAGCGGCGCGCCATCTATGGCTGCAAGGATGGCCATGTCTGCATCATGCTGACCGGCGGCGTGCTGGGTGCGCAGACCATCGGCGCGCTGCTCGAATGGGCGGCGGCCGACATGACCGTGCCGGCGATACTGCTCGACACCGACTGGAAGGCGCTCGATTTCGGCGCGCTGATCCGCAATCCCGAAAAAGCCGAGCTGTTCACGCTGCTTTCGGATTTCCTGCTCGAATTCTTCATGCTGCACGACAAGGCGACCCTCTATGCCGGCGCGCTGCAGCGGCGGGTGCTGCTGGCGCCGATCAGCACGGTCAAGGACATCAGTGCCGACGAACAGCTGATCGCGCGTGAATTCTTTCAGCAGGTCGAGCACCCTGGCATTGGCGAGGTCCGCTATCCGGGGCCCTGGGCCAAGCTGTCGCAGACGCCGCTGCCGGCGCTGTCGCGTGCGCCCACCATCGGCGAACACAACGAAGAGGTCTATTGCGGCAGACTTGGCCTCGATCGACAGCAACTGGTTCGCCTGGCCGGCGCCGGCGTACTCTAGCAAGGAGCATCGAACAATGAACAAGCAGCCCTTTTCCGGACTCAAGGTGTGGGACATGTCCTGGGTCGGCGTCGGTCCGCTGACGGCCCGTTATCTGGCCGACCATGGTGCGACCGTGGTGCGGCTCGACAGCAGCAAGCGACCGGACATCCTGCGCACCGCGCCGCCCTTTCAGAAAGGGCAGCCCGGTCTCGACAATTCGATGTTCTATGGCGATTACAACTGCTCCAAGCTGGGGCTGGGGCTCGACATGGCCCAGCCCCAGGGACAGGAGATCGCCCGGCGGCTGGCGCTGTGGGCCGATGTGCTGATCGAGAGCTTCACGCCGGGCAACCTGGCCAAGTGGGGGCTCGACTACGAGACGCTGCGGCACGAGCACCCAAGTCTGGTGATGCTGTCGACCTGCATGCAGGGGCAGACAGGTCCGCGCGCGCACTATCCCGGCTTCGGCAACCTGATGGCCGCCCACAGCGGCTTCTATGCGGTGACCGGCTGGCCCGACGGCACGCCGGTGCCGGTCTATGGTGCCTACACCGACTTCATCGCCCAGCGCTTCACCACCTGCGCGCTGGTGGCGGCGCTCGATCATCGGCGCCGTACCGGTCAGGGGCAGTACATCGATGTCTCCCAGTTCGAGGCCGCCAGCCAGTTTCTCGGCACCGAACTGCTCGACTACGCCGTCAATGAGCGGGTGGCCGACCGCGCCGGCAACGCCGCGCCGAGTGCCGCGCCCCATGGGGTCTACCCTTGCCGTGGGGAGGACCGCTGGGTGGCGATCGCCGTGGAGGGGGATGCGGCCTGGCAGGCGTTGAAGCAGAAGATGGGCGCGCCGGCCTGGGCCGAGGATGACCGTTTTCAGACGCTGAGCGGCCGGCTGACGCATCAGGCGCTGCTCGATCAGCACCTCGGTGACTGGACCCGTGATCAGGATGGTCGCGCCCTGATGTACCTGCTGCAGCCGGAGGTGGCCGCCGCACCGGTGCAGTCGCAGTCCGATCTCTATGAAGACCCCCAGGTGCTCTATCGCGGTTACTTCGTCGAGTTGGAGCACTCGGTGATGGGGCGGGTGCCCTACAACGGCAGTCAGGCGGTGCTGTCGCAGACTCCGGCCCTGCTCAGCCGCGCATCGCCCTGTGTCGGCGAGGACAGCCTCTATGTGCTGGAACAGCTGCTGGGCATGGACCCGGCCGAGGTCGATCAGCTGGTGGCAGCCGGCGTGGTCGAGGTCTCGGCATCGGGCCGCAAGGGGGGGAGGACCGCGCACACCGCCGCGGGTTGATGCGGTTGCGCGCTCCCCTTCGCCATGCGGACGAGGGGAGCGCGCAGCGTCGCGGTTGATCAGCTGCCGAGGCTGCGACGGCGTTGCGGCAGGTGGTCGACCAGGCGACGGCGCATCAGCAGCAGCGCTTCTTCGGTGGTCTTCCAGTCGACGCAGGCATCGGTGACCGAAACCCCCCGCTTCAACTGGGTCAGATCAGCCGGAATCGGCTGGTTGCCCCACTCCAGATTGCTCTCCAGCATGACGCCGATGATCGACTGGTTGCCCTCCTGAATCTGGTGGGTGATGTCTTCGAGCACCAGCGGTTGCAGTGCCGGATCCTTGTTGGAGTTGGCGTGGCTGCAATCGACCATGATGTTGGCGGGAATCCTGGCTTTTGCCAGTTGCTGTTCGCAGATGGCGATGCAGACCGAGTCGTAGTTGGGCCGGTCGTTGCCGCCGCGCAGCACGATGTGACCATAGCGGTTGCCCCGGGTGCGGATCACCGACACCTGCCCCTCGGGGTTGATGCCGAGGAAGCTGTGCGGATGCTTGACCGACTTCAGTGCATTGATGGCCACTTCGAGGCCACCATCGGTGCCGTTCTTGAAGCCGATCGGCATCGACAGACCGCTGGACATTTCACGGTGGGTCTGCGATTCGGTGGTGCGGGCACCGATCGCCGACCAGGCGATCAGATCCTGCAGGTACTGCGGCGTGATCGGGTCGAGCGCCTCGGTGGCGGTCGGCAGTCCGAGTTCGCCCAGCTCGACCAGCAGCCTGCGGCCCATGCGCAATCCTTCGTCGATGCGGAACGAGTCATCCATGTAGGGGTCGTTGATCAGCCCTTTCCAGCCGACGGTGGTGCGCGGTTTTTCGAAGTAGACCCGCATCACCAGCACCAGCGTATCCTCGACCTGCCGGGCCAGTTGCCGCAGCTTGCCAGCGTATTCGCGGGCGGCATCCAGGTCATGAATCGAACAGGGTCCGACGACGACGAAGAGGCGATGGTCCTTGCCATCGAGGATGTTGCAGAGCGTCTGTCGACCGGCCGCGACCGTCGACTGGGCCAGTTCGGAGGCGGGAATTTCGCGCTTCAGTTGCACCGGGGTCAGCAGCACATCCTGCGAGATGACGTTGATGTTTTCCAGGGAGTGGGGCATGGCGATCGTTGTCGAGTCTATGAATTGACGAAGGGCAACTATTAAAGCCGAGCCGTCGGCAAAAAGCCAATCTGACCGGGCTGTCGTTCAGTTGGGCTGCGAGGGTCGCCAGGCCAGGCTGTCGAGCAGTGCGCCGGCCTGCTCCCGATAGGGATCGTTTTCGCGCTCCGCCAGAACACGCAGGTGTTTGATCGCTTCGGCCTTGCGCTCCAGAGCCAGTTCCGCCTGTGCCAGGTGATAGAGAATCTCCGAATCATCGGTCTGGCTCTGGTGTGCGCTCAGCAGCAGGCGCTGGGCCTGGTCCGGTGACTGTCTGGTGCGCAGCAGCAGCCAGCCATAGAGACCCGAGATCTCGGCCGAACCGGGTTTGAGCAGATAGGCCTGCTTGGCGTAGCCAAGCGCCAGGGCCGGATCGCTCGGTTCGAGCAGGCGGATCAGGTTGGCCATCGCATCGATCTGGCCGGGTTGCAGTTTCAGCAGCGCCTGGTACTGGGCAATGGCCTGCTCGCTGTTGCCATTGTGCTGAGAGAGTCTGGCCAGCCGCTGCAGGTTGCTGGCATCGTCGGGATGCTGGTGTTGCCAGGCAGTGGCCTGGGCCTCGGCTTCGGTGTAGGCGTTGCGTTCGAGCAGCAGGTCGAGCAGGGCAAGGTGGGCACGTGGCAGCGGCACGCGTGCCAGCGACTGTTGCAACTCTGCAATGGCTTCGGCCTGTCGACCCCGCTGTTGCAGCAGTCTGGCCTGGGCGAAATGGCTGTAGGGCCCCTCCTGCTCGATCTGCCGCAGCAGCGATAACAGCCGTTCGGCTTCGGCCGCTGCGTTGCTGGCGATCAGCAGTTCGATCCTGAGCGCGAGCAGCCGGGGCGTGGTCAGGGTCAGTTTGGGCAGTTGTTCAAGCAGTTGTTCGGCCTCGGCAGATTGGCCCGCTTCGAGCTGTGCCTCGGCGACTGTCGCGGCGGCGCTGGCCAACGTCTGTGCGTCGAGCCCGGTCGGCTGTTTGCTGGCCCGCAGGATGGCGCGCTGCGCCATGGCATGTTTTTGCAGTCTGAGCTGGGTCTGGATCATCGCAGTGAAGGCGAGACCGTTCGCCGGTTCGATCTGCCAGGCCCGCTCATAGGCACTGGCTGCCGAGAGCGGTTCGTTCTGCAGCAGATAGGCGTCACCCAGCAACTGCTGATGGGCCGCACTGTTGGGCTGAAGTTGGGTGAGCCGCTTGCAGTGAATCACCGCGCTGTTGGCATCGGCAAGCTTCAGCGCGACCTGGGCGGCAATCAGGTGGTAGTCGGCGTTGCGTTCTTCGTGGGTCTCCAGTGGCACCAACCAGAGCTGCGCGGCCTCGGCCTGTCCAAGCTCAAGCAGGGTGCGGGCGTAGCGGATGCGTGGCACTGCCTCTTCGGGATGTCGTTCGATCAGCTGTTTCATCCGGCTGTGATAATTCTCCGGATGGTGGGTCATCCGTTCAAAGTCGGCAGCGGTCAGTTGCAGCTCCAGTTGATCCGGAAAACGCACCAGGGCCTCATCGAGCAGTCTGCGCCCCTCGTCGGCGCGGTTCTGCATCCGGGCTGCGGTGGCGATGTCGAGCCACAGTCGGGGGTCGCTGTCATCGATGGCTTTGGCGCGCTGCCAGGCACTCTGCGCCTCGGGCCACTGGCCCCTGGCTGCCGCAACCTCGCCGGCGGCTTGCCAGGCGAGCGCCGATGCGGTGTCGCGCTGATGCCAGCTTTCGAGCTCGCGTCGGGCGCGGTCGAGATCCTGACTGGCGATCAGTGTACGAATCAGCAGCAATCGGGTTGGTGGCGGCGTTTGCGGCTGGGTCGAAGTGATGCGGCTCAGCAGCTTCAGCGCGGGTTGCGTTTGATTCTGTTGCAGCAGCAGTTCGGCCAGCTGGTTCGCCAGTGGCGCATCGTTTTGTGGCAGCCGCTCGGTCAGGGCGGTGGCCAGTGACACGCCCTCGGAGGTTCTTCCTCCCAACAGATAGAGTTTCACCAGATCGACTTCGCTGGCATCGCCGCCGCCATGCGTGCGCAGCCAGAGCAGATTCTTTTCGGCTGCGGTCAAGTTGCGCAACTGCAACTGGCTGCGCGCCAGCATCTGCCTGATCGCCACTTCGTCCGTGCTGCCACGCTGGGAGAGCGTCAGCCAGCGGTCGAGATAGATCTCGGCCTCGCGCCAGCGTTGCCGCTGGTAGAGCAGGGTGCCGAGCCGCCCGAGCGCGTCGGACTGGTTCTGGTCGAGCAGAAAGATCTCTCGCAGCCGGCTGATGGTGCCGTCGCGGTCGCCGAGCTGTTCATGCAGGTCGGCATCGAGCAGGCGCACGGCAATGGAATCCGGCATCTGCTTCAGCAGCACGGCGATCTCCTGGCGGGCGAGATCGGGTTGCCGCATGCGCAACCGCAGGCGGGCATGTGCGATCCTGGCCTCCGCTCGATTGGGCGCCAGCGCAATGGCCATCTCCAGGCTCTGTACCGCGGTCTCGAGTCGGCCCTGTCGCGCCTCGATCTCTGCACGCAGTTCGAACAGTTCGGCCGGCGCGGCGGGCTCATTCAGCAGCAGGGTGATCTGTTGCAGTGCCTCTGCATCCTGTCCCTGGCGGATCAGCGTGCGCAGCAGCCCCAGTTGCGCTTCGGACATTCGTGGATCGATCTGGATGGCGCGTCGATAGTGGTCGAGCGCACTGGCCCAGTCGCCGCGACCGCTGGCGACCTCTGCCAGCAGAAAGTGATGACGTGCGCTGTTGTCGGCAGCGGGTGAGAGCAGATCGGCCGCCAGCAGCAGCGAGAGCTGCTGAAGATCGCCCCGGGCCCGCAGCAGTTCGGCATAGGCCAGCCGGGCCTGATCGCCGTCATCGACGCAGCCAAGGTCATGGCGCAGATGGTGCTCGGCGCGGTCGAGATTGCCCTGCGCCAGTTCGATGCGACCGAGCAGGGTGCGGGCCGGGGAGAGGCGCGGATAGCGGGTCAGCAGCTGTTGCAGCAGGTTGCGGGCCGCATCGACCTCCCCCTCCTGCCACTTCTGCCGCGCGGTGTCGATCTGGGTGGCTGGGTCGGCCGGTTGGGGCTCCTGACAGCCGATCAGCAGCAGAATGAGCAGAATCAGGCCGAAGCCGCCTCTGAGACCTCTCGGTACAGGATGCGACAGTGTTGGAGAAGGGTGGATAATGGCAGGCTGCGGGAAGATCAATGGGGTCTGGCTGATGTGGTGGGCGAACGCTTCTGAAATTGTAGAGCAATCTGTCGTGCTGTCGGCACTGGAGTGGTCAGAATGAGCGAACATGGCAGCCTGCTGGGCAGGCAGGTGGCCCATCCGCAACGCTATGCGCCTGAGTTGCTGGAAGCGATTCCGCGCCAGGCCGGGCGCCTGCCGTATGGCTTGAATGAGGGAGCATGGCCATTTTTCGGTGCCGATCGCTGGCGCGCCTACGAGATCTCCTGGCTGATGCCGAGTGGCAAGCCGATGGTGGCGGTGGGCGAGCTGACCTTCGCGGCCGGGCTGCCCAATCTGGTGGAGTCCAAATCGCTCAAGCTCTATCTCAACTCGCTGAATCAGGAATGTTTCGCCGCGATGGCCGAGGTCGAGCAGCGCATCGCCGCCGATCTGACAGCGCGGCTGGGCGGCGAAGTGCGGGTGCGGTTGCAGTCGCTGGCGAGTTACCATCCCGCCTGGCAACCACTGCCGGGGAGCTCGCTCGATGAGCTGGAGGTGGCGATCTCCGACTACCTGCCGCGCCCGGAGCTGCTGCGGGTGGCGGGAGATGAGGTGGTCGAACAGTTGCACAGCCACCTGCTGCGATCGAACTGTCCGGTGACCGGCCAGCCTGACTGGGGCTCGGTGCTGATCGATTATCAGGGGGTGTCGATCGATCGGTCAGGATTGCTCGCCTATCTGATCTCCTACCGCTGCCACAGTGGCTTTCACGAAGCCTGTACCGAGCAGATCTTCATCGACATCCTGAACCATTGCCGGCCGCGGCGGCTGACGGTTGCCACCTGGTATCTGCGCCGAGGTGGCCTTGAGATCAACTGCTGGCGTTCGACGCAGCAGAGCGCCGGTCTCAATCTGCGTCTTGCCCGGCAGTAGTGGATTGCAGCGCACCGCAGTGGCAATGGATCAGACCAGCGCGGCCGCCAGACGCAGGGCGCGATGCAGTGCCGACTGCTCGCCGTGGCTGTTTGGCCGGCTCGGTTCGGCCTCGATTTCGTCGGGTGCGGTCAACGGTTGCCGTTCTGCCGTGGTGCCTTGAGGTGCGGTTGCCGCGACAGGCATGGCTGGAAGTGGCTGCGACTGCACGGGATCGACGCTCCAGAGCAGCCGATCGATGCGGCCGGTCGAGAGCAGATGCTGGAGTTTGTGCGAGACCAGAAAGCGCAGATTCAGTGCGGCCGGGCTGTCGGGAAAGGCCAGCGCGACTGGCTTGCCCAGCGTCATGGCCAGGTCGATGCCATTGTCGCAGGTGATGCAACCCAGGTAATCGAAGGCGCTGCGCAGCGCTGGCGTCACCTCCTGTTGCAGCCGCTGGAAGCAGTGCTGGCTCTCGTGGTAGCCCTTGACCCGATTGATCAGCAGTCCGATGGGCAGGCGGATCTCCTGATTGGCCAACCGCCACAGGCTCTCGGTCGTTGCATGGAACGAACTGCGTTGCGCAGTGGTGACCAGAATCAGTTGATCGAGCAGTTCGAGAATCTCGCCCTGGGCGGCGTCGGCCGTGATGTCGAGGCTGGGCAGATCGATCAGGATGAAGTCGATGGCACTTTGCCGTTGGGTTGGCTCGATCAGACGGCGCAGCAGCGCCGGAAGCTGGGTGGCCTCCTGCAGCTGATGAATGATCGGTGAGATGCCAGAGTGCTGCTGCACGCTCTGGCGGCGTGCCGCTGCCAGCCGATGAGTGGCTGTTGTCGAACCCAGCTCCCCCTCTATAATCTCGACACTCTTATCCAGCGCAAGCAGGGCTGCGGCAAGGTTGAAGCTGAGCGTCGTGACGCCAGCGCCGTGGTGAGCGCCCATCATGCCGATCAGTGCTGGAACTTTGGCCACGCGATGGGTCCTGGACGCAGAGGGCGATGCCCCTGCGAAGCCGGGGCGGAGATGTCTGATTTTGCGCACCTTAACCAAAAAAAACAATTCATTGGCGTGCTGTTCACTCAATTGTCTTGAAGTTGCTCAAGCTGTGCTGGTGCGGATGGCATGCTAGAAACTGCTGTCCTGCGCTCATCGGCATGGCCATGGCTGCGCTTGCCGGTGCTGCCACAGCTGCTGCTTCATCTGCAGCGGCGGAAACTGGATGGTGCGGTCGACGCGCAGACACAGTGGACGCGGCTGCTTGAGTTCGATGTGGTGCTGAGCGCCAGAGTCCTGGCGCTGCAGGGCAGGGCGCCAACCGCCGAGAGTTCGGATGACCGGCTTGGCGATTGCGTTGCCGCGCTGGGTCAGTGGCGAATCGAGGCTCTGCTCGACCAGGCGGTCACCAGCCAGTTCTTCTCTGTGTTCAATCAGTTGGGTGACGCAGGCTGGCTCGATCTGTGGGCCCGCATCACGCTGCGTCGGACCTTTGCTGTCGAGCTGGCGAACCACCTTGCCTATCCTGAACTGGATGACCTGCGCCTGGGAACGCTGTTGCTGGGCTTGATGGAGCTGCGCGAGCTGGCGGCAACCATCGATGCGGATTTCGCCACTGCATCGGCGCTCGAAGATCCGGATCTGGAGCGCTCCAGACAGCTTGATCTGCTGACCACCCTGTTGGGGGTGCCAAGGCGGGTGGTTGATGCGCTCCATTTTCTTGATGAACCCCTCTCCCGAACCCGCAATGCTCACCCGCTGATCAGGCTGCTGCGCGCTGCGGTCGACGCCTATCCGGTTGCGATCACGCCTCTGCTGTCCGCGCAGAGTGTCGGTCTCGACGAAATCGCGGCCAATCTGGCCCTGCCGAGCGAAGAGTTGCGGCACGCCAACAGGAAGGCGATCGAGGCCGTGACTGTGGTCGGGCAACGGCTCGAGCTGCCGGCAGCATTTCTGACGCGGTTGGCGGAGAGTCCAGATTGGTCTGGTTGGCCACTCTCTTCCTCCTGCTGGGGAGCCTCTGATGATGCCGTGGCGTTGAGTCTGGCCGCCACCTTGCGCGATCAGGCACTGGTCAAGGACATCGTCACCCCCTGGGCATGGCAGCCCGACGCGGACTTGCAGACCTTGGCGAGCGCCGTGTCACAGGAGCTGCGGCTGCTGGCCGGTGTCGAGCGCTTCATGCTCTACCTGTGCACTGACGGCAGCCTTGAGCTGCTCTGTCCAGCGGCGCACGACGACGGCATGCTGTCTGACGAGATCACTCTTGCTGCCGGGCATGGCGATTCGATGGTGGCGCACTGCCTCGCTCAGGGTGTTGCGCTGGGGAGTTGGCAGTGGGAGGCGCCACTGGCCCTGCTCGACCGGCAACTGATTCGGGAGTTGGACGCCACGGCGATCTTCTGTCTGCCGCTGATGCAGAATGCGACAGCCGGCGCACTGCTGGTGATCGGGACGGAAATCAGCACACGCGACCGGCTGGAGAAACTTCTGCCGGCACTGCGTTACTACGGCCTGTTGCTGGGGCGTCGCCTTGGGGCGATACGGATGCATCAGGCGCAGACAGTGAAGCAGCGACAGGCACTGCGTGGACAGATATCGCTGCTGTTGCGGGAGTTGCGGCATGAGCTCGGCAGTCCGCTCAGCATCGCCAGAAACTACCTTTCGATCATCGCCCTGCGGTTTCAGCACAGTGGATTGACCAGGACCGATCTGCTGCCGGTCGAGGCCGAGATCGACCGTGTGGTCGAGCTGGTCGACAGCGTCGTGCAGCGTGCCGAAGAGCATCCGACTGCAATGGCATGGCAGGCGTTCGATCTCAACGAAGTGGTGTGCGAGCTGGTGCAGGCACTGCAACAGGCTGACACTTCGGGCAAAGACGTTCGTTATCGGCTCGATCTGGATGAAGCCAATCCGCAGATTCGGGGCAATCCACTGCTATTGCGGCAGGTGCTGATCAACTTGCTCGACAATGCAGCCGATGCCTCGGCGTTCCAGGGCGAGATCACGCTCACCACCTACGGCCAGGTCCTCGTCGATGGCAAGCACTATGTCGAATTGACCATTCGCGATCAGGGGCCGGGGATGGCCGATGAGGTGCTGTCCAACCTGTTCAAGCCGATACCGACCCGCAAGGCGCCGCCGCACCAAGGATTGGGCTTGAGCATCGTCAAGCAGTTGATGGAGCAGTTGGAGGGGGTGATCGAGCTGCGCAGCAGTGGACGGGGCACCCTGTGGAGCCTGAAATTTTTGCGTGTGCTTTGAGATGGTGGTCACCTGCCGCGCAGGCGCGTGGCGGCGATCAAGTGCAGCCGTTCAGCGCCACTCCGAATATTTTCTCTTTGGCTTCAGATGGGGGAGTATGACCCCCAGCAGCAGGCCAAGCAGAATCGCGCCGGCACCCAGATAGAACTCTTTTTTCTCCAGTTGCTCCCGCAACCGCTCGCTTTCGACCTTGAGCAGCGTGCTCTGATCCTGCAGCAGTTGATTCTCCTGCAGCAGTTCGCGGTTGCGCTGGTCGAGTTGGGCGGCATTCTCGCAAAGCGCCTTGGCCTCGGTCAGCTGTTGGGTCAGGCTCTGATTGGCTGTTTCCAGTTCGGTTTCGCGCGCCGAAGGGGCGAGGGGTCTGGTTGCGGGGAGCTTGCCCGCGGCGACCGCCGCAGCGGTGGCTGAGTTGGTGAGCTGCTCGAGCCGCAGTGTGGCCGGCAGTGCGGTCTGCAGGTAGCTCTCGCGCATCCAGCCCTCGACACCCTTGGCGGTGCTGATGTGAATGAAGCCGTTGCTGACCGGCTCGAGCACCTCGACAGCGGTGCCGCTGCCGAGGTAGTCGATGATGCGATGCTCATTGCTGTTGCCGCTGCGCAGCTCGAAACGCCACTGATCGGTGACATAGCGGGTTTCGGCATGGCTTGCGGTGGCAAGGAGGAGCGTCAGCATGGGTGGCAGCAGTCGAAGGGGTCTGAAAGCGGGCACCACCAGGGTCTCCTTGGCCGATTGAGGTGGCGGCATTCTACTCGCAGCCATGGCGGGTTTTAACGGTATGAGCCGAAAACGCCTGAATATTTTCTGAAAAGCAGCCGGTTTTTGTTCAGGGCAACGTCTGCTTGAAGGGTTTGACCGTGACGTGGGCGAAGACGCCGGCGCTGACATAGGGGTCGGCCTGCGCCCACTGCTGCGCGGCGGCCAGCGAGTCGAATTCGGCAATGATCAGGCTGCCGCTGAAACCGGCTTCGCCAGGATCGGGGTGGTCGATGGCGGGATGGGGACCGGCGAGCAGCAGCCGCCCCTGCTGTTGCAGTGCCTGCAGCCGCGCCAGGTGAGCGGGCCGGGCCGTTTGCCGCAGCGGCAGGCTGTGCGGCACATCCTCGGCGATGATGGCGTAGAGCATGCTCACTGTTTGCCCTGCTCTTCGACAGCTTCGGGCGTGATGTGGCGCACCAGGTAGATCGCCTGACCGACCATGAACAGCAGGGTCAGTCCCAAGCTGCCAAACACCTTGAAATCGACCCAGAATTCGGGGTGATAGAACACGACATAGAGGTTGGCAAAGCCGGTGGCGGCAAAGAAGATCACCCAGCTCAGGTTGAGGCGGTTCCAGATCGTTTTGGGCAGGCTGACGGCGTTGCCCATCAGCCGCTCGACCAGCGACTTTTCACCGAACAGTTGGCTGCCGAGAAAGGCCAGTGCAAAGAGCCAGTCCAGCACCGGCGCCTTCCATTTGATGTAGGTGTCATCACCGAGGGCCAGGGTCAGACCGCCGAACAGCACGACGCCGATCCAGGTCCAGCGCTGGGTCTTGTCGAGTTTGCGCTCGACCAGCCAGAGAATGCCGTAGTGGAGCGAGGTGGCGATGATCAGCACGGCGGTGGCGATATAGATGTCGTACAGCTTGTAGGCGGCAAAGAAGGCGAGCAGGGGGATGAATTCGAGCAGTTGTTTCATGGTTGGTTCGGCAGATAGAGGGGGGCAGGGGTGTTACCATTGCAGCCATCAGGGGCTTGCTGACAGTCTAGAAGCTGTCGATGCCGGCTGCAATCCGCCGATCCATTGAATGAAAGTGAGCGAACCGTCCCGCCGATGAAAGTCGATCTGCACAGCCACAGCACGGCTTCCGACGGTGCGCTCTCGCCGACGGCGCTGGTCGAGCGGGCACATCGGGCTGGCGTGACGCTGCTGGCATTGACCGACCATGACACCGTTGCCGGGGTGGCCGAGGCCACAGCGGCGGCAGAACAGCATGGTGAGGCAATCAGGGTGGTGCCCGGCATCGAGATCTCCTGCCATTGGGGGCGCTGCGCGCTGCATCTGATCGGTCTGGGCATCGACATCGACCATGAGCCGTTGTTGCGATTGATCGAGCAGTTGCGGCGTGGGCGGCTGCGGCGTGCCGAGATCCTGGCCGATCATCTGCGCCAGCGCGGCATCGAAGGCGCCCTCTTGGGCGCGACCGCGCTGGCGGGCAGTGCCGCGCCGGGCCGGGTCCACTTTGCCAACTGGCTGGTGGCGAGCGGCCATGTCGACACCTTCCAGCAGGCGTTCGACCGCCACATCGGCAATGAAAAATGGCAGGAGGAGGTCACCCACTGGCCCCATCTGGGCGACGCCATCGCGGTGGTGAAGGCAGCGGGTGGGGTGGCGGTGCTGGCCCATCCGCACCACTACCGGCTGGGGCGGTTGCAGCGGCTGGCACTGGTGAGCGATTTCAGCGGCTGGGGCGGTGAGGCGCTGGAGCTGGGCATGGCCGGACAATCGCCGGATGCCCAGCGGCTCTGGAGTGCGCTGGCACGCCAGCATCGGCTGGGTGGATCGGTGGGCAGCGACTTTCATCACGAGCGGACGCCCTGGGCCGATCTGGGGCGCTCGCTGCCACTGCCTGTCGACATTGCACCGATCTGGGAGCATCAACGGCTCCGCCAACCTTACGGAGTTTGCGCATGAGTCAGTTCTTTCAGATCCATCCGCAGAATCCGCAGCCGCGCCTGTTGCAGCAGGCGGTGGCGATTCTGCGCAAGGAGGGCGTGATTGCCTACCCCACCGATTCGGCCTATGCGCTGGGCTGCCGGCTGGAGAACAAGGCCGGTGCCGACCGCATCCGCGCGATCCGCCGGCTGGATGAACGGCACAACTTCACGCTGGTCTGTCGTGATCTGACCGAGATATCGACCTACGCCAAGCTCGACAACAGCCGGTTTCGCCTGCTGAAACGCTACACGCCGGGGGCCTACACCTTCATCCTGCCGGCGACCGGTGAGGTGCCACGGCGGTTGCAGCACCCCAAGCGCAAGACCATCGGCATTCGGGTGCCGGAGCATCGGATTGTACAGGCGCTGCTCGAGGAGCTGGGTGAGCCGCTGATGAGCACCAGCCTGATCCTGCCGGGCGAGAGCGAGCCGATGACCGATCCCCATGAGATTCGGCAACTGCTGCAGCACCAGCTCGATCTGGTGATCGATGGCGGCTTCAGTGGGCTGGAGCCCAGCACCGTGGTCGATCTGACCGGTGAGGCGCCGCAGGTGGTGCGACTGGGCAAGGGCGATCCGGCACCCTTTGCCGACATGCAGGCCGACTGAAAGCGGCCGGCGACAGGCTATACTCCGCCGCTTGCGGAGGAATCGGTTTTGAATCGGGAGAGAACTCTTTGAGCATCATGGAATCGCGGCGCCGCGTGCTGTCCGGCATGCGACCGACTGGAAAACTGCATCTGGGCCACTATGGCAATGTGCGCACCTGGGCCCGCTTGCAGCAGGAGTATGAGTGCTACTTCTTCGTTGCCGACTGGCATGCGCTCACCACCCACTACGAGAGCGAGATGGATCTCGAGCAGAACGCGCTCGACATGGTGATCGACTGGCTGGCGGCGGGGGTCAACCCGAGTCTGGCAACGCTGTTCGTCCAGTCGCAGGTGCCGGAACATGCCGAACTGCATCTGCTGCTGTCGATGATCACCCCGCTGGGCTGGCTGGAGCGGGTGCCGAGTTACAAGGACCAGCAGGAGCAGCTCAAGGAGCAGGATCTGGCCACCTATGGCTTCCTTGGCTATCCGTTGCTGCAAAGCGCCGACATCCTTGCCTACCGGGCCGGCGTGGTGCCGGTCGGTGCCGACCAGGTGGCCCATGTCGAGCTGACCCGCGAAGTGGCGCGCCGTTTCAATCACCTCTATGGCGGCGAGCAGGGCTTTCGCGAGAATGCCGAGGCCGCGGCGGCGCGCATGGGCAAGAAGCTGGCGAAACTCTACGTCGAGCTGCGCCGCGCCTATCAGGAGCAGGGCGATGGCGATGCGCTGGAGCGGGCACGGATTCTGGTGCGCGAACAGCCCAACCTCTCACTGGCGGACCGTGAACGGCTGATGGGCTACCTCGAAGGCGATGCCAAGGTGATTCTGCCCGAGCCGCAGGCGCTGCTGACGCCGATTCCGAAGATGCCCGGGCTCGATGGCCGCAAGATGTCGAAATCCTACGGCAACACGCTGGCGCTGCGCGACCCGCCCGAGCTGATCGAAAAGAAGATTCTCACGATGCAGACCGATCCGGCGCGGGTGCGGCGCAGCGATCCGGGCGATCCGGACAAGTGTCCGGTCTGGCAGTTCCATCAGATCTACAGCGATGGCGTGCAGCAGGCGTGGGTGCGCGAGGGTTGCAGCAGTGCCGGCATCGGTTGCGTCGACTGCAAGCGGCCGATCATCGATTCGATCCAAGGCGAGCTGCGGCCGCTGCAACTGAAGGCGAGCGAATATGAGCAGGATCTGCCGCTGGTGCGCAACATCCTCAAGGAGGGCAATGCACGGGCGCGTGAAGAGGCGCGTGCCACCCTCGATGAGGTGCGCGAGGTGATGGGGCTGAGGTACCGCTGATGCAACGGCACGGCCGTGTCGGCTGAACCGATGCCCTTGCCTGTGCCACTGCAGCAGGAGCTGCCGCTGGCCAGAGTGCAGGGCGAGGCGCTGTTCCGCCTCCCTGAGGGGCTCTACATCCCGCCCGATGCGCTGGAGATCTTTCTTGAGACCTTCGAGGGGCCGCTCGACCTGCTGCTCTATCTGATCAAGCGGCAGAACCTCGACATCCTCGACATCCCGGTGGCGGCCATCACCCGCCAATACATGGCCTACGTCGAGTTGATGCAGGACAGCCGCTTCGAACTGGCGGCGGAGTATCTGGTGATGGCCGCGACCCTGGCCGAGATCAAGTCCCGCCTGCTGCTGCCAAAGCCTGCCTCCACCGATGAGGAGAGCGAAGATCCCCGTTCCGAACTGATACGGCGGCTGCGCGACTACGAGCAGTTCCGGCAGGCGGGCGAGCGGCTCGACCAACTGCCGCGGCTTGGCCGCGATCTGGCGTTGCTCAACTGTGCGCTGCCGCCGCTGGTACGGGCGCCGCTGCCGCCGTCGCTGCAGCTCGATGAACTGCTGCAAGCGCTGCGTGGACTGCTGGAGCGTGCCCGGCTGTTCGAGCACCATCAGGTGTCACGCGAGCTGCTGTCGACCCGGGAGCGGATGAGTGCGATTCTGGCGAGGCTCAGCCAGTCGCATGATGGTTTTCTCCCCTTTACCCTCTTCTTTACTGTCGAAGAGGGGCGGCTTGGCGTGGTGGTCACCTTTCTGGCGATGATGGAGCTGGTCAAGGAGGGGTTGGTGACACTGCTGCAGAATGCGCCGCTGGCACCGATCCATCTGCAGGCGAAGCGTGCATGAGCATGGCGCAGCCGACGCTTGCCGAGATCGTCGAAGCGGTGCTGCTGGCGGCGGATCGCCCCTTGACGCCTGAGCAGCTTCAGCAGCTGTTCGACCCGCCAGAGCAGCCGTCGCTGTCGCAGTTGCGCGAGGCGCTGACCAGGGTCGGTGTGGCAGCCGAGGGGCGCGGCTATGAGCTCAAGGAGGTGGCCAGCGGTTGGCGCATGCAGGTCAGGGCGCGGTTCGCCCCCTGGGTCACCCGGCTGGCGCAGGAGAAACCCCCGCGCTACTCCCGCGCGCTGCTCGAAACCCTGGCGCTGATCCTCTACCGGCAGCCGATCACCCGTGCCGAGATCGAGGCGGTGCGTGGTGTTGCCGTCAGCAGCTCGATCATGAAGAGTCTGCTCGAACAGGGCTGGATTGCCGTCATCGGCCACCGCGAAGTGCCGGGACGACCGGCGATCTATGCGACCACCCGGCAGCTCCTCGACCATTTCAACCTCAAGAGCCTCAGTGAACTGCCGCCGCTGGCAGAGCTCGTCGACCTGAATGTCAGCCATCCGCAGCTCGAGTTGGGTGAACTTGATCCGCCAACCACGCCATTGACCAGAGAGCACCCATGACTGTACCGACCGAAAAATTGCACAAAGCACTGGCCCGTTGCGGACTGGGCTCCCGTCGCGCGCTTGAACAGTTGATCGCCGAGGGACAGGTCACCCTCAATGGTCGGGTGGCCCGGCTGGGCGACCGGGTGACAGCAAGCGACAAGGTGACTCTGGCCGGACGTCCGGTGACCATCAGGCCGCCGGTGAAGCAGCAGACCCGACTGCTGATCTACCACAAACCCGAGGGCGAGATCTGCACCCGCAGTGATCCCGAGGGGCGGCCGACGGTCTTCTCCAACCTGCCCAAACTGCCGTATGGCCGCTGGATCGCCGTGGGCCGACTCGATCTCAACAGCAGCGGTCTGATGCTGTTCACCAATGAGGGTGAGCTGGCCAACCGGCTGATGCACCCCTCCACTGCCATCGACCGCGAGTACCTGGTGCGGGTGTTCGGCGAGCTGCCCGAGGGCGTCCGCGAACGGCTGTTGACCGGCGTGCAGCTCGAGGATGGGCCGGCCCGCTTCACCGATCTTGGCGATGGGGGCGGGCAGGGGATCAATCGCTGGTTTTACGTCACCGTGATGGAGGGACGCAACCGGCTGGTGCGGCGGATGTGGGAGTCGCAGGGGATTCGGGTCAGCCGCCTCAAACGGGTCCGTTTCGGGCCGATCTTTCTGCCGTCGGCAGTGAAGCAGGGGCGCTACCAGGAGCTGGAGCGACCGCAGATCGAGGCGCTGTGCCGCTACGCCAACATCCCGCTGCCGGCCGATTTCGTGGCCGACGAGGCGACCGCCGAACGTACCAGAAAACCCGCCGGTCGTGGCCGTGGCATGGTCGGACGGGAGCGCACAGACGCGCCGGCGGCGCCGCGTTTCGGCGCATCGCTTCGACGCAGCCCGCGGTCACGCACGGCGGATGAGACCCGCGAAACCGCTCCGGCGCGCGGCAGAGGTTCGGCGTCATCGCCTGCTGCCGCGGCGCAGCGCGCGGCGGAGCGGCCACCACGTCGGCGCACACCGGACGATGCGCTCAGCAACCGACCGCAGACTGCACGGAAGCAGCCGGCTCGCCGGCCAGCAGGTGGCAAGTCGGCGCCGACCAGGCCGCGCCGCTGAGGCGATCTGCTGGCGGCTTCATTCAGCAATCGCCGGGCAAGAACCGTTCGTCTTATTTATAATGGCCGCCCCTGATCGGCTGGCGCTCTGTTGCCGGCGCGGTCGTGGGTGGTCCACCCCTTCCAAACCTGCCCAAGGAGTCTCTCTTGTCACTGCTTCAGCTTCCAGAAGAGCAACTGTTGGCGCGTGAACAGGTGTTGAGCCACGCCTACACACAGTGGTGTGCGGCCGGGCTGAAGCTCGATCTGACCCGTGGCAAGCCGAGTCCGGCCCAGCTCGATCTTTCCGACGCGCTGCTGGGTCCGCTCGAGGGTGGACATCTGGCCGAGGATGGCACCGATGCACGCAACTATGGTGGGCTCGATGGTCTGCCTGAGGCCAAGCGGTTGGGCGCTGCGCTGCTCGAGGTCGGCAGTGACGAGGTGCTGGTTGGCGGCAACAGCAGCCTTGAGTTGATGTATCGGGTGCTGTTTTTCTCTCACTTTTTCGGCCTGCGGCCGGATGCCACGCCCTGGCGCGAACAGGGCGGAGTGAAGTTTCTCTGTCCGGTGCCGGGCTATGACCGCCACTTTTCGATCTGTCAGCACCTCGGTATCGAGATGGTGCCGGTCGCACTGACCGGTCAGGGCCCCGACATGGCGCAGGTCGAGGCGCTGATCGGGCAGGATCCTTCGATCAAGGGCATCTGGTGCGTGCCCAAATACGCCAATCCCACCGGCGAGACCTACAGCGACGAGACCGTGGCCCGCATCGCGGCGCTCGGTCGCATCGCACCGAAGGATTTCGTGGTGATGTGGGACAACGCCTACACGGTGCATGACCTCCATACGCCGGGCGATGCGCTCGCCAATCTGATGGAGCTGGCACGGAGGCTGGGCACCCAGACGTCGATCTTCATCACCGGTTCGACCTCCAAGATCACCCATGCCGGGGCCGGCATCTCTTTTCTGGCCTCGGCACCGGCCAATCTGGCCCGGTTTCGTGCCCATCTCGGCATGTCGACCATTGGTCCGGACAAGGTCAACCAGTTGCGTCACGTCCGCTTTCTGAAGGATGAGTCGACCCTGCGCGCCTTGATGCGGCAGCATGCCGAGATTCTGCGGCCGAAGTTCGACCGGGTGCTGCAGCGGCTGGAGGCTGCACTGGGGGGCAAGGAGATCGCCAGCTGGACCAGTCCAAGGGGCGGCTACTTCATCTCCTTCAACACCCTGCCGGGGTTGGCCAGCGAAGTGGTCGGGCTCTGTCGCGCGGCGGGAGTGGCGCTGACGCCGGCCGGAGCCAGCTTCCCTTACGGGCGCGATCCGCAGGACAGCAACATCCGTCTTGCCCCCTCCTTTCCCTCGCTGGAGGAGATCGATCGGAGCATGGAGGTCTTCGTTCTCTGTGTCGAACTGGCGACACTCAGGCAGCGACTGGCCAGCCGAGCGTGAAAGGTCTCCTTGCAGCGGTCACTCCTTGTGACCGCCGGGGCGAAAGGCCGGAAGGGGAAACGGGGTGACATTGCTGCCGCCGGTTGATTCGCTGATCTTGGCGACGCCTTCGCGCTCCACTTCGTCGATGCGAACCACCGAGTGGATCGGGATGTAGCTGCGGGTCACCGAATCGAACTCGCTCCTCAGTCGCTCCTCGCTCGGGTCGACCACCAGCTGGGTGGTGCTGCCGAACACCAGCTCCTCGATCTCGATGAAGCCGTAGAGCTCGCTCTGGTAAATCTGCCGGGCGTAGATTTCGTACACCTTGCCCTGGTTGGTGAAGATCACTTTATAGAGTTGGCGTTCAGCCATGGATGGTCTCGCGGGATGATGAAGAGGCGCTGCCTGACCCCGGCGGGGTGTCGTTGTGCAATGGGGGCGATCGATGCTGAATCAAGCCGCCCCGGTTGAACAGGGCGGCTATTGTCGCACACCCTCGATCGACAGCGTCAGCTCCACCTCCTGCGAAGCGGGGCCCAGGTCGCGCTGGATGCCATAGTCCTTCAGTCTGAGCGTCGTGGTGCCAGCGAAACCGGCACGATAGCCACCCCAGGGGTCGGCCCCTTCGCCTAGCTTGTGCATCTTGATGTCGATGTCGCGGGTGACGCCATGCAGACTGAGCTTGCCCTTCAGCAGCAGCCCCCCCCCGGCCTCCGCAGCAACCGAGGTGCTGACGAAGTGGGCGGTCGGGAACTGTTTGACGTCGAGAAAATCCTTTGAGCGCAGATGGTTGTCGCGTTCAACGTGGTTCGAGTCGATGCTGGCGGGATCGATGTTGACCTCCACCTTCGAGGCGGTCGGCTGCTTTTCGTCCCAACTGAACCGGCCATCGAAACTGTTGAAGCGACCGTAGAGCCAACTGTACCCCAGATGCTGGATGCGGAACTGGATGAAGGCGTGGCTGCCCTTGGTATCGATCAGGTAGTCGGCCGCCTGGCCGATGGGGCTCAGCAACAGGCCTGCCACGGTGGCGGCGAGGGGCAATCGGCGGTGGAAGGGGCGTTTCATGGTTCTCTCTCCTGAGGGGCGGTGGGGGATGTCGAACCCGGCCAGAGCATGCGCAGCAGGGTGCGGTTTCGGTCGATCCAGTGATGCTTGCAGGCGGCCAGGGCATGAAGCAGGGTCAGGCCGATCAGCAGAAAACTGAACAGCTCATGCAGTTCCCCCACGAGTTCTTCGGTGTCGCTGTCGTGCAGTCGAACCAGTGAGGGGATGCTCAGCATGTCGGTCAGCGACACTGCCTGACCGCCGCCGGTGGCGATCAGATAGCCAGTGGCGAGAGTGAGGAACAGCAGCAGATAGAGCAGCTGGTGTGCCAGAGTTGCGACGATTCGTTCCCATGGTGCGAGCATCGCTTCGAACGGCGGCGTGCGGTTGAAGAGCCGCCAGCACAGCCGCAGCAGGGTGATGGTGGCGAGCAGGATGCCGATCTGTTTGTGCAGCGCCGGGGCCCGGTGGTACCAGGGGTGGTAGTAGTCGAGGCCGCGCATGTAGAGTCCAAGCGCAAAGAGGCCGACAATGAGGAGCGCCGACGGCCAGTGCAGCAGCCAGCTGATCCAGCCGTACCCCTGTGCGCGATCCTTCAACTGCATGCCATGCCCCATGAGCAATTGCCCCGATCGGCTTTTACCATACACGCGCTGAATCGAAAATGACAAACCGACTTCGTCTGCCATTGAGCAGGCTGCTGCTCGCACTCTTGCTGGGCGCTTTTCTGGCTGGCTGCGACAGTGCCGGACACTCTGCCGAGTCACCATCGCACCATCTTCCGGGGGGTGGCTTTCGCAATCTCCCGCAAAGTCCGCCCACCGGCCCCTGGTGGCGCAAGCTGCCCTTCATCGTGCAGTTTCCGTTTCAGCGCGCCGACGTGAGCCAATTGCCGGCAGACCATCGCTGGTCGGTATCGCAGGTGCAGGCGGGGCTCGATCGCCACGCCCAGGGCGACAGTGTCACCTGGATCGGTCACATGACCGCACTGGTGCGCATGGGCGGCGTGACCCTGCTGACCGATCCCTGGTTCAGCGACCACTGTTCGCCGCTGCCGCCCTTTGGTCCCAGGCGGGTGGTCCCTCCAGCACTGCCGGTGGAGAGTCTGCCGCGCATCGACCTGCTGCTGATCAGCCACAGCCATTACGACCATTTTGACACTGCGACCCTGCGGCAGCTCGCCAGGCGGCAGAATCCGCTGGTGATCGTGCCGCTGGGGCTCGGTGAGCTGGTGCGTGAGCAGGGACTGACGCAGGTGGTGGAGCTCGACTGGCATCAGAGCAGTGAGTTTTCCGGACTGCGCATCACTGCGCTGCCGGTGATCCACTGGTCGAAGCGCACGCTGTTCAAGACCAACGACACCCTGTGGGCAGGCTTCTCGATCGTCTCGGCCACCGGCAAGCGGCTCTACTTCGGTGGCGATGCGGAGTATGGTCCCCACTACCGCCAGTTGGGCGAGCAGTATGGGCCGTTCGACCTGGCGCTGCTGTCGATTGGGGCCTTTCTGCCGCGGGAGGTGATGGCGGGACACCACTGCGAACCGGCCGACTGCCTGCGGCTGGGGCTCGATCTGCGGGCACGGCGGATGGCGGCGATGCACTGGGGCACCGTGCAGCTCGGCTTCGATCGATTGATGGAAGCGCCGACACGCTTTCGCGCTGCCGCCACGCAGCAGGGGGTGGCGGCCGAACGGATCTGGATTCCGCACATCGGCGAGACCCAGCCCTTCTGAGTGGTGAAATGGCCCGGACGGTGGTCGGCCCGAGCCGCACATCACATCAGTGTGGCCTGCACATCCTTCAGATGCGACAGCGCCTGCTCGGCAGCACCATTGCGCATCCAGCGTTTGGTGGTGGCGTAACTGGCGGGGTCGAACTCGAAGAAGTCGCGGCAGCACTGCTGGAGCAGTTCGTTCAGCTCATTGCCGTCGCCGGCCAATCCGGTCAGAAGCTGGGCTGCAAAGGCTTCGCGCGGGCGGTAGGCGCGGGCATGCAGCGCCAACTGGGTCAGGGTGGCGGGTGCGGCCACCGTCGAGGCGATCAGGCTCATCCAGTTCGGCAGCGCCATCCTGTTCTTGATCTCGTTGAGCTGGATCAGATAGTGCCCATCGAGCGCGTAGCGGCAATCGCAGGCAAAGGCCAGAATCGCGCCGCCGGCAATGGCATGGCCGGCAATCGCCGCCACCGAGGGGATCGGCAGCGTGTAGAGCCGCAGAATGGCGCGGGCAAAGGTCTGACTGAAGCGGGCACGCTCGGCCGGTTCGAGCGTCGGCATGTATTTGAGGTCGAGTCCGGCCGAGAAGACGCCCTCCCGCCCATCGATCACCACGGCCCGGCAGCGGAATTTTTCCGCCTGGTCGAGCGCGGCATGCAGCTCCTCGAAAAAGACCAGATTCATCGCATTGACCTTGCCGTCATCCAGATGAATCGTGCAGACCGAGTCCTGTATCTGATAGTGCAGCTTGTCCATGGTCAGCTCCTTTTTTCGTCACTTTAGCAGTCTGTCCGACCCATGACCAAGTCCGGCGCCTTGCCATCTCTTGGATCAGCTGTTTTGATGGAGATGCTTGCGCGAAGTCAGGCTCTGCAGGCTTCATGACGCTGTAAACTCATTATTTTTTCACTTTGACGCAATGGATGGGGTATGAAATCGAGGCTTGGAGGATGGCTGAAGGCAGGTGCGCTGATCGCGCTGGTGGCAATTGGCTATCTGGTTTGGCAGCGGCTGCAACCAACGCCGTTGGGTGCGGGCTTTGCCAGCGGCAATGGCCGCATCGAGGCGGTCGAGGTCGATGTGGCGGCCAAGGTGCCGGGACGAGTGCAGGCGATTCTGGTCGATGAAGGAGATTTCGTCACCGCGGGCCAGCAGGTGGCGCAGATGGATACCGAGGTGCTCACTGCGCAGCGGCGTGAAGCCGAAGCGCGGCTGCGCCAGGCCGAGAGCGCGGTGGCCACCGCCCGCAGTCAGGCGGCACAGCGCGAGAGTGAAAAAAAGGCCGCCGAGGCGGTTGTGGCCCAGCGCATGGCTGAGCTGGATGTGGCCCGCAAGCGGCTCAAGCGGGCCGAACTGCTGGCCGCCAAGGGGGTGGTGACCGCGCAGGATCTGGACGATGGTCGTGCCCGCGCAGCGAGTGCAGAAGCAGCGCTGAATGGCGCGAAAGCACAGGTGGTGGCGATGGAGGCGGCAATCGTGACGGCCCAGGCGCAGGTGACCGGCGCGCTGGCCGCCGTCGAAGCCGGTCGCGCCACCATCGAGCGGCTGCAGGCCGACATCGATGACAGCGCCTTGAAGGCGCCGCGCGATGGGCGGGTGCAGTACCGCATTGCCCAGCCGGGCGAGGTGGTCGGTGCCGGCAGTCGACTGCTCAATGTGCTCGATCTGACCGATGTCTACATGACCTTCTTTCTGCCCACGGCCGCTGCCGGCCGGCTGGCGATCGGCAGCGAGGTGCGTCTGCGGCTGGATGCCGCGCCGGAGTATGTGATTCCGGCGCAGATCTCCTTCGTCGCCGATGTGGCGCAATTCACCCCCAAGACCGTCGAGACCGCCAGTGAGCGCGAGAAGCTGATGTTCCGGGTCAAGGCGCGGATTGCACCAGAGCTGCTCAAACAGCATCTCCGCTCGATCAAGACCGGCCTGCCGGGCATGGCCTATGTGCGGATCGATCCGCAGGCGCAGTGGCCGGAAGAGCTGCAGGTCAAACTGCCGCAATGAGTGACAGTGCTGCCGATCCGACATTGACACCGGTTGTCTGCCTGCGCGACGTCGCACTGCACCATGGCGCGGTGCGGGCACTCGAGGCGGTGACACTGGAGCTTCCGCGCGGTCAGCGGGTGGGGCTGATCGGACCGGATGGCGTCGGCAAGTCGAGCCTGCTGGCGCTGATTGCCGGTGCGCGCGAGATCCAGACCGGTCAGATCGAGGTGCTGGATGGCGACATGGCACAGCGGCGCCATCGACTGGCGGTCTGCCCGCGCATCGCCTACATGCCACAGGGGCTTGGCCGCAACCTCTATGCGACGCTGTCGGTGTTCGAGAACATCGATTTCTTCGGCCGGCTGTTTGGCCATGGCGATGGTGAGCGCCGGCGGCGCATCGACGAACTGCTCATCAGCACCGGCCTTGCCCCGTTCCGCGACCGTCCGGCCGGCAAGCTCTCCGGCGGCATGAAGCAGAAGCTGGGTCTGTGCTGCGCGCTGATCCATGACCCGGATCTGCTGATTCTCGATGAGCCGACCACCGGGGTCGATCCGCTCTCCCGCGTGCAGTTCTGGGAGCTGATCGACCGCATTCGCAGCCACCGCGCCGGGATGAGTGTGCTGGTCGCCACCGCCTACATGGAGGAGGCGGCCCGGTTCGACTGGCTGGTGGCGATGGATGGCGGCACCGTGCTGGCCAGTGGCACGCCGGCGCAACTGCTGGCGCAAAGTGGCAGCGAGACCCTGGAGCAGGCTTTCATCGCACTGCTGCCGGAGCTGCGCCGCCGTGAACATCGGCCGGTGGTGATTCCGCCGCGCCAGCCCGATGGCGATGGCGACGCGGCGATCGAGGCCAGTGGCCTGACGATGCGCTTCGGCGACTTCGTGGCCGTCGACAATGTCAGCTTCCGCATCGCGCGCGGCGAGATCTTCGGCTTTCTCGGCTCCAATGGCTGTGGCAAGACCACGACGATGAAGATGCTCACCGGCCTGCTGCCCGCCAGCGAGGGGCATGCCTGGCTGTTCGGTCAGCCGGTCGATCCGAAGGCGATCGACACCCGGCGCCGGGTCGGCTACATGTCGCAGGGCTTCTCGCTCTACGCCGAACTGACGGTGCGGCAGAACCTGCTGCTGCACGCGCGCCTGTTCGGCGTGGCACCGGCACAGGTCGCGCGGCGGGTGCTGGAGATGGGCCAGCGCTTTGGGCTGCTGGAGATCATGGAGATGCTGCCGATGGATCTGCCGCTTGGCCAGCGTCAGCGGCTGTCGCTGGCGGTGGCGATGATCCATCAGCCCGAGATGCTGATTCTCGACGAGCCCACCTCCGGAGTCGATCCAATCGCCCGCGATGCCTTCTGGCAGATCATGGTCGACCTGGCACGCAATGACCAGGTGACGATCTTCGTCTCGACCCACTTCATGAACGAGGCCGAGCGCTGTGATCGCATCTCGCTGATGCATGCCGGCAAGGTGCTGGCGAGCGACAGCCCGGTCCGGCTGGTGGCGGAGCGTGGAGTCGGGAGTCTCGAAGAGGCCTTCATCAGCCATCTGCGCGAGGTGGTCGATGAGGAGCCCCCGCATGCCGTGGTCGAGGTGGCCAATGATGTGGCGAGTGGCTCGGCATCGGCGACCACGCCAATCCGGCGCCGCCGTTTCGATCCGGAGCGCATGTTCAGCTACAGCCGGCGCGAGGCATTGGAGTTGCGACGTGATCCAATCCGGCTGACGCTGGCGCTGCTCGGCAGCCTGCTGCTGATGCTGGTGATGGGCTATGGCATCAGCATGGATGTCGAGGATCTCACCTTTGCCGTGCTCGACCGCGATCAGAGCACGCTGAGCCGTGACTATGTCTCGAACCTCTCTGGCTCGCGTTACTTCATCGAGCGTCACCCCATTGCCGACCATGCAGAACTGGACAGACGCATGCGCAGTGGCGAGATCAGTCTGGCGCTGGAGATTCCCCCGGGTTTTGCTGCCGACCTGCAACGTGGTCGCCCGGTGGAGATTGGCGCCTGGATCGACGGCGCCATGCCGCAGCGCGCCGAGACCGTGCAGAACTATGTGCGTGGCATGCACCTGAAGTGGCTGGCCGACCTGCAATTGCGCCGTTCCGGTCAAGCCGGCAGCCAGGGATTGGTCAACATCGAGCTGCGTTTTCGCTACAACCCCGACGTCAAGAGTCTGGTGGCGATGGTGCCGGCGGTGATCCCACTGCTGTTGATGATGATTCCGGCGATGCTGACCGCGCTCAGCGTCGTGCGCGAGAAGGAGCTGGGTTCGATCATCAACCTCTACGTCACGCCGGTGACCCGCATGGAGTTTCTGCTGGGCAAGCAGCTTCCCTACGTCGCGCTGGCGATGCTGAACTTCCTGATGCTGACCCTGCTGGCCGTCACGCTGTTCGGGGTGCCGCTGAAGGGGAGCTTTCTGACGCTGGCGACGGCCGCGCTGCTCTATGTCTGCACCGCGACGGCCATCGGTCTTTTGATCTCCAGCTTCATGCGCAGCCAGATCGCCGCCATCTTCGGCACTGCGCTGCTCAGCCTGCTGCCGGCGATACAGTTCTCCGGCATGATCGATCCGGTCTCCTCGCTCGAAGGAGTGGGTCGGCTGATCGGCCAGATCTACCCGACCACCCATTTTTTGATCGTCGCACGGGGGGTCTTCTCCAAGGCACTCGGTTTCGCCGACCTGCAAACCGAGATGATGGCGCTGCTGCTGGCGACTCCGGTGATCTTCACCTTCTGCGTGCTGCTGCTGAAAAAACAGGAGCGATGAGATGCGCATTTCCAACATTTTAAATCTTGGAATCAAGGAATTGAGAAGTCTTTCTCGAGATCCGACCATGTTGGTGCTGATTGTGTTCGCGTTCACGTTCGCCATCTATTCCGCCGCCACCGCAATGCCGGAGAGCCTCAACCGGGCGGCCATCTCGATCGTCGACGAAGACCGTTCGACGCTGTCGACGCGCATCGTCGGCGCATTCTACCCACCCCATTTCATGCCGCCGGTGCTGATCAATCAGACGCAGATGGATGCGCGGATGAATGCCGGGCTCGACACCTTCGCGCTCGACATTCCGCCCGATTTCGAGCGTGACCTGCTGGCCGGGCGTCGACCGACCATCCAGCTCAACGTCGATGCGACCCGCATGAGTCAGGCCTTTGCCGGTAGCGGTTACATCCAGAGCATGGTGAACAGTGAGGTGGCCGAATTCGTTCAGCGTCACCGCAGCAACAGTGTGTTGCCGGTCGAACTGACGCTGCGGGCGCGCTTCAATCCGGAGCTGAACAAGGCGTGGTTCGGTTCGGTGATGGAGGTGATCAACAACGTCACCATGCTGTCGATCGTACTGACCGGCGCGGCACTGATTCGCGAGCGTGAGCATGGCACCATCGAACATCTGCTGGTGATGCCGGTGACGCCGTTCGAGATCATGACCAGCAAGGTGTGGGCGATGGGGCTGGTGGTGCTGGTCGCCTGCACCCTGTCACTGCTCGGCGTGGTGCAGGGATTGCTGGCGGTGCCGATCGAAGGTTCGCTGCTGCTGTTTCTGGCCGGCGCCACGCTGCATCTGTTTGCCACCACCTCGATGGGGATCTTCCTCGGCACCCTGGCCCGATCGATGCCGCAGTTCGGCCTGCTGCTGATGCTGGTGCTGCTGCCGTTGCAGATGCTCTCGGGCGGAGTGACGCCACGCGAGAGCATGCCGGAGCTGGTGCAGTGGATCATGGCGCTGGCGCCCACCACCCACTTCGTCGCCTTCTCGCAGGCGATTCTCTACCGCGGTGCCGGCATTGGGGTGGTCTGGCCTCACTTTGCCGCGCTTGGCCTGATCGGAGCGGCACTGTTCGGCCTGTCGCTGGCGCGGTTTCGCAAGGCGATCAGTCTGATGGCGTGACCACAGGGATGCGCTATGATGCGGCCGGGTGAGTCGGTCCGGGGTTCGCCACCACAACAATGCCGGCCACCTTTCAGACACATCCCTGTCCACTCCCCCTTTGAGGAAGCCCGCATGTCCACTGCGCCTGCCAATCCGCCACCCATGATTCCGCTGCATGGCCTGACCGAAGCCATCCACATCAGCGAGAGCGAAGTGCCCTTCGTCGACACCGGCGATGGTGGTTCGATGCAGTTGTTGCAGGTCGATCTGAACCAGGGATTGTGGATTCTGCGCACCCGCATGCCGCCCGGACGCACCATCACCAAGCACTACCACACCGGATCGGTCTTTGCGGTCACCCTGAAGGGGCGCTGGTTCTACAAGGAGTATCCCAGCTACGTCAACGCACCCGGCTCCTACCTCTATGAACCCGCCGGTTCGGTCCACACGCTGATGACACCGAAGGATCAGGAAGGCATTACCGATGTCTGGTTCGCGATCTATGGCGCCAACATCAACATCGACGAGGCCGGCAATGTGGTCGGCATGGTCGATGCTGCCGCGATTCTCAGAACCTACCGGATGCTTTGCGCCGCGCAGGGGCTCTCGGCCGACAAGGTGATCGTCCTCGGCGAACCCAAGAGCTGAACGGTGACGGGGCGATGGCTCGCCCGTTTCGCGGAGCGATCACAACCGTATCCACCTGGAGTGCCGCCAGCTTCGATCGAACCCGCTTCGGCTTTTGATGCATTCCGCCCTGTGGCATAATCCGCGCCCTGCCTCTTTTTACGAGGGGCAGGGGGGGGGTGCGAAGCACACCTCAATTCAACGAACGAAACGACACACACGCATCGTCACATGGTTCTGGGTGCCCCTCTCACAGGGTTGAATCATGGGATGCGTGGAGGTTCAACCCAACAGGAGGCGTTATGCCACACGTGAGCATGAAAGAGATGCTGGCGGCCGGAGTGCACTTCGGACACCAGACCCGGTACTGGAATCCCAAAATGGGCCCCTACATCTATGGAGCCCGCAACAAGATTCACATCATCAACCTCGAATACACCCTGCCGGCGTTCAACCGCGCCCTCGGCCTGCTTGGTGATCTTGCCGCCAGCAACAGCAAGATTCTGTTTGTCGGCACCAAGCGCTCGGCCAGCAAGATCATCAAGGAGCAGGCCGAACGCTGCGGCGCTCCCTATGTCTGCCACCGCTGGCTGGGCGGCACCCTCACCAACTACAAGACCATTCGCAGCTCGATCCGTCGCTATCAGGAGATCGAGAAACAGAGTCAGGATGGCACCTTCGACAAGATCACCAAGAAAGAAGCGCTGATGCGGATGCGCACGCTGGAAAAACTCGAGCGCAGCATCGGCGGCATCAAAGAGATGAACGGCCTGCCCGACGCGATGTTCGTCGTCGATGTCGACCACGAGCACATTGCCATCACCGAGGCGCGCAAGCTCGGCATACCGGTCATTGCCATTGTCGACACCAACAGCAACCCTGAAGGCATCGACTATGTGATCCCGGGCAACGACGATGCCATTCGCGCCATCCAGCTCTATGTGACCGCAGTGGCCGATGCGATCATCGACGGCAAGGAGCGGGCGCGCGGTGTGGTGCGTCAGGATGAGTTCGTCGAAGTCCAGGATGAGTCGGCGTCGGTCTGAGTCGGCCGGAATCCTGCCGCTTTTGCAGAAATGAAGGCCCGGGCGGATGGGTGCGCTGCGCGCTCACCCGCTGCTCGGGCAGAAGATGAACGGCCGCTGCAGCTGTCGCGCAGCGGATGAAATTCGGAAGGAGAGTGTAAATGACCGCAATCAGTGCTTCCCAGGTCAAGGAGCTGAGAGAGCGAACCGGCCTCGGCATGATGGAGTGCAAACGCGCGCTGCAGGAGGCCAATGGCGACATCGAGAAGGCGATCGATGAGCTGCGCAAATCTTCCGGCATGAAGGCCGCCAAAAAGGCGGGACGGATCGCGGCGGAAGGGGTCATCGTCACCCGACTGGCGGAAGATGGCAGCTACGGCGTCATGGCCGAGATCAACAGTGAAACCGACTTCGTGGCCCGGGACGAAAATTTCCTCAACTTCTCGCGGCAGGTGGTTGATCGGTTGTTTTCCGCAAAGACAGTCGATGTCGATGCACTGATGGGCTCCGAGCTGGGTGCCGTGCGTGAGGCGCTGGTGCAGAAGATCGGCGAGAACATCAGTGTGCGCCGGGCCGAACTCAAGCAGGCCGATTCCGCCATCGTTGGCAGCTATGTGCATGGCAACAACAAGATCGGCGTGCTGGTCGTGCTGAAGAATGGCAGCAGCGCGCTGGCCCGCGACATCGCCATGCATGTGGCCGCGAGCAATCCGCTGGTGGTCCGAAGCACCGATGTGTCCGCTGACGTGATCGCCAAAGAGCGCGAGATCTACAGCGCGCAGGCGGCCGAGAGCGGCAAGCCGGCCGAAATCGTCGAGAAGATGATCGATGGCCGCATTCGCAAGTTCCTGGCGGAGGTGAGCCTGGTCGAACAGCCTTTCGTCAAGGATCCCGATGTCAAGGTGGGCGATCTGGTCAAGAAGGCCGGCGCCGAGATTCTCTCGTTCACCCGTTACGAAGTGGGTGAAGGGATCGTCAAGGAGCAGGTCGACTTCGCGGCCGAAGTGGCTGCTCAGGCAGGCTTGAGCTGAACCCGGAGGTCGCCCGCGCAATGGCAGCAACAGACCGCAAGTACAAGCGCATCCTGCTCAAGCTCAGTGGAGAGGCGCTGACCGGCGATCAGAGCTTCGGCATCGACCCGAAGGTGCTCGACCGGATGGCGCTCGAGATTGGCCAGCTGGTCGGCATCGGCGTGCAGGTCGGTTTGGTCGTGGGCGGCGGCAACCTGTTTCGTGGCGCGCAACTGCATGAGGTGGGGCTCGACCGGGTGACCGGTGACCACATGGGCATGCTGGCGACGGTGATGAACAGCCTGGCGCTGCGCGATGCGCTCGAACGCTCGGACATCTCTTCGCGCGTCATGTCCGCCATCCCGATGAGTGGTGTGGTCGAACACTATGACCGGCGCGAGGCGATTCGCTATCTGGAGCAGGGCGATGTGCTGATCTTTGCCGCGGGCACCGGCAACCCCTTTTTCACCACCGACTCGGCGGCCTGTCTGCGCGGCATCGAGATCAATGCCGAACTGGTGCTCAAGGCGACCAAGGTGGATGGGGTCTACTCTGCCGACCCCTTCACCGACTCATCCGCGATCAAGTATGACCGGCTCACCTACCAGGAGGTGCTGGATCGCAAATTGGGAGTGATGGATCTGACCGCGATCTGCCTGTGTCAGGACCATGGCATGCCGCTGCGGGTATTCAGGATGGATCGAGCGGGGGCGCTGCTCAACATTGTCGTTGGCGGCTCGGAAGGAACGCAGATTGAATAGATCTATCCGAAAAGGGGTGTTGAGACCGTGATCAACGAGATCAGACAGGACGCCAGCGAACGCATGTCCAAGGCGGTGGATGCATTGGGTGTCGCCTTCAGTAAAATCCGCACCGGCCGGCCCAGTCCAGGCCTGCTCGATGGCGTCAAGGTCAACTACTACGGCACCGACACGCCACTCAAGCAGGTTGCCAGCGTCAGCGTGGACGATTCGAGAAACCTGATCGTCTCGCCGTGGGAGAAGAAAATTCTGCCGGCCATCGAGAAAGCCATTCTGAGTGCCGGTCTGGGTCTGAACCCCACCTCTTCGGGTGAGCTGATCCGCATTCCGATGCCGGCATTGACCGAAGAGACGCGCAAGAACCACATCCGTCAGGCGCGCAACGAAGCCGAGCAGGCGCGCGTGGCCATCCGCAACATCCGGCGCGATGCCAACGGCGATTTCAAGGAGCTGCTGAAAGAGAAGGAGATCTCGGAAGATGACCTGCGCCGTGCCGAGGAAGAGATTCAGAAATTGACCGATCGGTTCATCAAGGAGGTCGACGCACTGTTGGCCACCAAGGAGACCGATCTGATGGAGATTTAGTTTTTCGTCTTTCTGAGTGGTTCGGTGTCGATTGATCCCTACAATGGCACCTTCTAATAAGCATAGTGCAGGTCGGTATGACCGAAGCAGCCTCGAAGATGATGGCGCAAACAGTTTTGCCTTCGGGTGAGGATCTCCTCCCATCCTCTCGGCCCCGGCACATCGCCATCATCATGGATGGCAACAGCCGGTGGGCCAAACGCCGTGGTCTGTCACCCAAGGCCGGCCACCGTGCCGGAATCGAATCGGTGCGTTCCGTGGTCGAGTACTGTGTCGAGCAGCAGATCGAGGTGCTGACACTCTTCGCGTTCAGCACCGAGAACTGGCAACGCCCGGCTGGTGAAGTGCGTGCGCTGATGGCGCTGTTTCTGGCCGTACTCAAGTACGAAGTCAGTCGATTGCACCAAAATGGCGTCCGGTTGCGTGTGATCGGTGACAGGGACCGTTTTCATCCGAGCATTCGGCGCCACATCGAACGCGCCGAGCGGCTGACCGCAGACAACGCAAAGAGCACGCTGGTGATCGCCGCGGACTACGGCGGGCGCTGGGACATGGTCCAGGCCGCGCGCCGCATCGCCATGGATGCCATGGCTGGGCTGATCGATCCGGCACGGATCGATGAAGAGACCGTGCAGCGTTATGTCTGCCTGGCCGATCTGCCACCGCCCGATCTGTACATCCGCACAGCGGGCGAATACCGCATCAGCAACTTCCTGCTGTGGCAGGCGGCCTACAGCGAATTCTACTTCAGCGAAGCCTTCTGGCCCGATTTCCAGAAAGAGGAGCTGGCGCGGGCGATCGACAGCTACATGGAGCGTGAGCGGCGATTCGGGCGCCGTGATCAGGAGAGTCCCAGTCAAGAGCAGACCGGATGTTGAGGCAGCGCATCCTCACCGGCATCCTGCTCGGGGCGCTGCTGCTCGGATTGATTCTGGCCACCTCGTTCAAGCAGTTCGCCCTCATCACTGCGCTCATCACCCTGGCGGCAAGCTGGGAGTTTTTCAACCTTGCATCGATCGAACGGCTTGCCGTACGCGGACTCTGCGTCGGCGTCATGCTGCTGCTGGTGGGCGGCAGCTACTGGCTCATCGATACCGATCTCGATCTGCTGCGTCTGCCGCTTGCGCTTTCTGCCATCGTCTGGCTGTTGCCAATTCCATGGCTGGTGCGCTATCCCGAAGCGTCAGCGCTGTGGCAGGCACCGCTGATGCGAACTCTCTGGGGTTGGTGGTCGTTGATGGCGACCTGGCTGGCCTTGGCCGCATTGAAGAAACTGCCCAATGGCGAGTGGCATCTGCTCTATTTCTTCGCGCTGGTCGCGGCGGCGGACATCGGCGCATTCGCAATCGGGCGAACCTGGGGGCAGACCAAGCTGGCGCCGCGCGTCAGCCCCGGCAAGACCTGGGAGGGCTTTGCCGGGGGGCTGGGCGCCACCCTGGCGCTGGCTGCTGGCATTGCACTCGCGCAGGGTCTGTCGCTGCAGCGGAGCCTGCTGGCCATGGGCATCGCGGCAGTGACGATGCTGTTTTCAGTGGTCGGTGATCTGTCGATCAGCATGCTGAAACGTTACCGGGGCGTGAAGGACAGCAGCCATCTGCTGCCCGGCCATGGCGGATTGCTCGATCGCCTCGACAGCATCTGCGCAGCCGCACCCTGGTTTGCCTGGGTCATGCTCTGTTCGAGCCAGCAGGTGGATGGCTGATGCAACGCATCACCATTCTGGGCTCGACCGGCTCGATCGGCACCCGCACGCTCGATGTCATCGCCCTGCATCCGCAGCGCTATCAGGTGTTTGCGCTGACGGCGCACCGACGCGTCGATCTGCTCTTTGCGCAATGTCGGCAATTCAATCCGCTCTATGCCGTGGTGGCGGATGAAAGACTGGCCGACGCTCTGATTTCGCGGCTGCGTGCGGCGGAGCTCGCCACCGAAGTGCTGTGGGGGGCAGAGGGACTCTGCCAAGTGGCCGCAGAGAGTCGGGTTGATACCGTCATGGCCGCCATCGTCGGAGCGGCCGGATTGCTGCCGACCCTGGCTGCCGTGCGTTCTGGCAAAAGAGTGTTGCTGTCGAACAAAGAGAGTCTGGTGATGAGCGGCGAGCTCTTCATGGAGGCGGTGGCAGATTCCGGCGCACAACTGTTGCCGATAGACAGTGAGCATAACGCGATATTTCAATGTATTGCGGGATGTTCCAAGAAAATATTTGATGAAAGGGTGATCGATCGGATCATCCTGACCGCTTCGGGCGGGCCATTTCGGACGCTGCCGATCGATCAACTCCAATCGGTGACCCCGGAGCAGGCCTGTGCCCATCCCAACTGGGAGATGGGGCGCAAGATTTCGGTCGACTCGGCGAGCATGATGAACAAGGGGCTGGAACTGATCGAAGCCTGTTGGCTGTTCGATGCCACGCCGGATCAGGTCGACATCGTCATTCATCCGCAGAGCATCATTCACTCGATGGTGCAGTACGTCGACGGTTCGACGCTGGCGCAGCTCGGCAATCCCGACATGCGTACACCCATCGCCCATGCACTGGCCTGGCCTGAGCGCATCGTGTCCGGTGTTCCAGCACTCGATCTGGTGGCCATCGGACAGTTGGAGTTCTCCAAACCCGATCTGGCCCGCTATCCTGCGCTGGCATTGGCGATTGCCGCGGCGCGCGCCGGCGGTGGCGCGGGTGCCGTGCTGAATGCCGCCAACGAGGTCGCCGTCGACGCTTTTTTGCAGCGCAGACTGCTGTTTACCGAGATGGTGGCATTGCTTGAGCAGGTGCTGGAGCAGTTGGTTCCACTTCGAGTCGACTCCATCGAGCAGGTTCTGGAAGTGGACATGCGGGCACGCCAGCTGGCCAACGAATGGCTGAGGCGGCGCCTGAAATGACGCGACGACGACAGATGCTTCTCTTTTTTAGCAACGTGCAAAGCATTCATGACGATGTTTGAAACCCTGCTGGGCTTTGTGATCGTGTTGACCGTGATCGTCACGGTGCACGAATTTGGCCATTTCTGGGTTGCTCGGCGCATGGGCGTCAGGGTGCTGCGCTTCTCGATCGGCTTTGGCGCACCCCTCTATGCCTGGACGAGCCGGGCAGGCACCGAGTTCGTACTGGCCGCCATCCCGCTCGGCGGCTACGTCAAGATGCTCGATGAGCGCGAAGGTGAAGTCGCGCCAGCGCAGCAGCACCTGGCCTTCAACCGCAAGCCGGTCTTCGCGCGCATCGCGATCGTCGCGGCGGGTCCGATCGCCAACCTGCTGCTGGCCTGGCTGGTCTATTGGGCGGTTTTCGTGCTCGGGGTCGAAAATGTCAAACCGGTGATCGGTGAGGTGACGGCGGGCTCGCTGGCGGAACGGGCAGGAGTGCAGTCGGGCAGTGAAATCATCGCGGTTGACGAGGCCATCACCCTGACGTGGCAGGAGGTGAGCATCCGCCTGCTCTCCAGACTGGGCGAGAGTGGCACATTGCAGCTGACGGTCACGCCGTCCAAGTCGAACATCCATGAGGTGGTGCGGATTCCGCTCGACAATTGGCTGCGTGGAACAGAGGATCCCGATCCGCTTGCCGCGTTGGGAATTTCACCCTACCGTCCGGCCATCCCGGCCGTGCTGGGCGAAGTCGCACCGGACGGTGCGGCTGCGGCAGCGGGATTGCGTAGCGCCGACCAGATCGTCGCCGTCGATGGTGAACCGATCAGCGACTGGCAGCAGTGGGTCGAACGGGTGCGTCAGCATCCCGGGCAGGCGATGGAGGTGCTGTTCAGGCGCGAAGGGGTCGATCTCAAGTTGCTGGTGACGCCGCAGGAAAGAAAAGATGAAGCGGGACGAGCCATCGGCTATCTGGGGGTCGGGGCACCGCCCGTTGTCTGGCCGCCGGAGTTGTTGCGAGAAATTCGCCACCCATGGTGGAGTGCATGGTTGCCGGCGGCGGAAAAAGTTGGCGCAATGATGCTCCTGACGCTCGACTCGATCCAGAAAATGGTCACGGGACTGATTTCGGTCGATCAGATCGGTGGGCCGATTACCATCGCCAAGGCGGCAGGAAGCTCGCTCGCATCGGGCGCGACCGCCCTGCTGGGGTTCATTGCCTATTTCAGCATCAGCCTTGGCATCCTCAATCTGCTGCCGATCCCTCTGCTGGATGGGGGGCATCTGCTCTATTTTCTGGTCGAGGCGGTTCGCGGCAAGGCGCTTTCGGAGCATGCCCAAATGATCGGTCTGCGCATCGGCCTGGCGATTCTGGCTGCGCTGATGCTGCTGGCACTATATAATGACTTCAGGCAGTTGTGATGGCTGCCGATCTTTTTTCGAACAATATCAATAATCCTGCCACCACTAGAATCCGATAGATCACTATGAAAGCGTTGTGCAAGCTGTTCGTTCTGCTTGGTGGTCTGACATGGTTCTGCGCCCACGCGGCCGAGAGCGCATTTCGGGTCACCGATATCCGCGTCGATGGACTCAAACGGGTGTCGGCAGGGACGGTCTTTTCGGCGCTCTCGGTCAATGTCGGAGAGACAATCGATCAGGGCAGACTGGATCAGGTGGTCCATGAGCTGTTTGAAACAGGCTATTTCCAGGACATCTCCATTGGTCGCGAGGGGGGGGTTTTGATCATCAAGGTCGTCGAACGACCAGCGATCAGCAAGATCGAGATCAGTGGCAACAAGGCCATCAAGACCGAGCAGTTGACCAAGGCGATGAAAGGGGTTGGTCTTGCCGAAGGTCAGGTTTTTCGTCGTGCGGTGCTCGACCGGATGACACTCGAGCTGAAACGCCAATATGTTTCCGAGGGGCGTTATGGTGCCGAGATCAAGAGCGAAATCACGGAAGAGGCTCGCAACCGGGTGGCCATTCAGATCGCCATTGAAGAGGGTGAAGTGGCCAAGGTCAGACATATCAACATTGTCGGAAACGAAATTTTCAGCGACAAGGAGCTGTTGAAACTGTTCGAAATAGACACCGGCAGTCTGTTCAGCTTCTTCACCAAGTCCGATCAATATTCCCGAGAAAAACTCTCGGGTGATCTGGAGCGCCTGCGTTCTTATTATCTCGATCGGGGTTTCATTCAGTTCGAGATCGACTCGACGCAGGTTTCGGTTTCGCCAGACAAGGAAGAGGTCTATGTCAGCATCAACGTCCGTGAAGGTGCAGAATTCAAAGTACGAAACGTCAGGCTCGCAGGCGATCTGAAGGTTTCGGAGTCCGAGTTGAGGTCGCTGATCACCACGCAGAGCGGTGAAGTGTTTTCACGGCAGAAAATGACCGCCTCGGCTGATCTGCTGCGCAAGAGACTGGGTGATGATGGCTACACCACGGCCAATGTGAATGGCAATCCGGAAGTCGACACAAAAAGCAATCAGGTTGATATCGTCTATTACGTCGAACCGGGCAATCTGGTCTATGTGAACAGAATCAGTTTCGCAGGAAACAGCAAGACCAAGGACGAAGTGCTGCGACGTGAACTACAACAAATGGAGAGTTCGCTGGCCTCCACGCGCAAGATCGAGAACTCCAAGAGTCGTCTTGAGCGCCTTGGGTTCTTCAAGAAGGTGGATGTCGAAACCGTTCCGGTAACAGGCGCCACCGACAAGATCGACCTCAAGTACACGGTCGAAGAGCAGCCCTCCGGCGCCGTCACTGCCAGCGTAGGTTATGGGCAGACCTCCGGCATCGTCTATGGCATTGGAGTCCAGCAGAGCAATTTTCTTGGAACGGGCAACAATGTCAGTTTCAATGTCAGTAAAAGCGACTATCAGGATCTCTACAGCCTGAAGTTCACCGACCCCTATTTTACCGTCGATGGTGTCAGTCTCGGCTATCGGTTCTTCTATCAGACCACGGATTTCGATGAGTTCAATGTTGCAAAATATTCGACCGACGCCTATGGGGCCGGAATCAATTTCGGTTATCCAATCGCTGACACGCAGCGGCTGAATTTCGGGTTTGATGTAGAGCATACAAAAATAAAGGAAGGGGTCTATCCAGAAGACGAGATCGTCAACTATCTGAATGAGTTTGGCGATACCTTCGACAATTATCTGTTCTCCCTCGGCTGGCGGCAGTCGACACTTGAGGGAGGTGTTTTGCCCAGAAGAGGCTATGCCACCAGTGCGGTGATGGAGGTCACCACGCCGGGGAGCACGCTTGACTATTACATTCTCAGGTTGAAGAGTGAGCGGTTCTTTCCGATCAGGAATGACTGGGTATTTCACCTGGATGGCTACATTGGCTATGGCGACAGTTTCAATGGTGACGGTTCATTCCCGTTCTTCAAGCACTTTTATGCAGGTGGACTCGGATCGGTCCGAGGTTACAAGGACAACACGCTGGGACCGAAGGCCACGCCAAACATCAATGATCCTGATCAAAGTCCAGATGCCTTTGGCGGCAACCTGCTGACGACGCTCAGAAGTGAGGTGCTGTTCCCGCTTCCTTTCGTCGATGACAAGGCCTCGGTGCGCAGTGCGTTCTTTGTCGACGCGGGCAATGTCTTCGACACCAATAGGGATTACGATTTTGATTTTGCCGAGATCAGATACGCCACGGGTGTAGGATTGACATGGGTGACCGGGTTGGCACCACTCTCTTTCAGCATTGCCAAAGCGCTGAATCCGGGTGATGGAGACAAGACCCTGTTCTTCCAGTTCTCACTGGGTTATGTCAACTGATCTGAATACTGTTTTGATATTCCTTGCAATATTCGAAAATTAACCGGAGTTTTTTCATGAAAAAATTGCAGATATGGTCGATGGTTGGGCTGATGGGGCTGGCGTTTTCGGCAGTGGCAGAGCTGAAAGTTGCGGTTCTTGACGTGCAAACCGCCGTGCTCTCCTCCGACGAGGCGAAGAAATTCATCGAGCAGGTCAAAAAAGAGACCGGGCCGGATGAAGAGAAATTGAAAGGCATCTCCGAAGAGGGCAGAAAGCTTCAGGAACGGATGCAGAAAGACGGGCCGATCATGTCAGAGGATGAAAAACGGAAACTGGCAGAAAAAATCGAAGAAAAAGCGGTCAACTACAAGTATCTGGTCGGCAAACTGCAAAGTACGCAACGAGACAAGCAGCAGGAGCTGCTTTCAAAAATGAACCCGAAGGTTGAAAAAGCGGTCACGGAGATCATCAAGGCTGAGCAGTTCGATCTGGTACTGCAACGACAGGCCGTGGTTTATGCGGTCTCCGCACTGGACATCACCGCCAAGGTGACCGATCGGATCAATCAGCAGAAGTGATCCGGGCATGGTCAAAAAACCACGCTATCGACTGGGCGAGATTGCCGAACAACTGGGCGGGGTGCTGTCGGGTGATCCACAGTTGGAGATCACCGGACTGGCCACCCTGCAGCGTGCTCGGGCAGATCAATTGGCTTTTCTGTCCAATCCGGGTTACCGAAAATATCTGGCCACCAGCGACGCGGGTGCGGTCATTCTGAATGCGGAAGCGGCGAAAGAATGTCCCTTGCCACATATCGTGGTAGCCGATCCCTACCTTGCCTATGCCAAGGTTTCTCACTGGTTTGACAGCGCACCCGTCATGGCAATGGGCATCGACCCCTCGGCCAAGGTGAGTCCACAGGCGCATGTGGCCACGACTGCCTGCATAGGCCCCTTTGCCGTGATCGAGTCCGGTGCGGTGCTCGAAGCGCATGCCGTGGTCGGCAGTGGTTGCTACGTGGGTCAGGATTGTGTGATCGGGGCCCACAGTCGATTGCATCCGCAGGTGGTCCTCTACCACGGAGTGCGCCTCGGCAGGGGAGTGATCATCCACAGTCAGGCAGTGATCGGTGCCGACGGTTTCGGTTTTGCCAGAAGCGACAATGCCTGGCATAAAATTGCCCAGATCGGTTCGGTCATCATCGGCGATGATGTCGAAATCGGGGCCGGAACCACCATCGACCGTGGCGCGATCGAGGACACCATCATCGAGAATGGGGTCAAGCTCGATAACGGGGTGCAGGTTGCGCACAATGTGAAGATCGGCGAGGGAACGGCGATCGCTTCTGGAACCGGAATCTCTGGCAGTACCGTTATCGGCAGGCGTTGCACCATTGGCGGTGCCGTGGGCATTGGTGGGCATCTCACCATCGCGGACGATGTTCATCTGACCGGCATGGCGATGGTGACGCGCTCCATTTCGAAGTCAGGTGCCTATTCATCCGGCACCGGCATGCTCGAGAATCTGGAGTGGAGAAAAAATGTTGCGCGCTTTCGCCATCTCGATGAGATGGCCCGACGTCTGCGCCGGCTGGAAGAGCATCTTGCTGAACCGAATCACTGTCTGCCTCAACCTGAGAGCCACGAAGCAATGATTGATGTGAATGAGATCAAGGAGTACCTGCCGCAGCGCTACCCCTTTCTGCTGGTCGATCGAGTCACCGATCTGATCGTTGGTGAGTCGATCAATGCCTACAAGAATGTCACGGTGAACGAACATTTTTTCGAGGGGCACTTCGCCTCTCATCCGGTGATGCCGGGTGTTCTGGTGGTCGAAGCGCTGGCGCAGGCGGCTGGGATTCTTGGCTTCAAGACGATGAATCAGAAAAGCTCGAGTGATTCGATCTACTATTTCGCCGGTATCGACGATGTTCGCTTCAAACGTCCCGTCGTGCCTGGAGACCGCCTCGATCTCTTTGCCAAGGTCATTTCCAGCAAAAAGGGTGTCTGGAAGTTCGAATGCCGTGCATCGGTGGGTGACCAGCTGGTCTGCGAAGGCACCATCCTCTGTGCGCATCGGAAGCTGACCCGTGATTGATCCGCGTGCCATCATCGACAAGGATGCACGGCTGGCGTCCGATGTGGTGGTTGGACCCTGGAGCATCATTGGTCCGGATGTCGAGATCGGTGCGGGAACGGTCATCGGTCCCCATGTGGTGATTGCGCGCTCGACCCGGATCGGCTGCAACAATCGAATCTATCAATTCGCCACCATTGGCGAAGATTGCCAGGACAAGAAATACCACGGTGAAACCACCTATCTCGAGATCGGTGACCACAACATCATTCGTGAGGGGTGCACACTGCATCGGGGCACGGTGCAGGACAAGTCGTTGACCCGCATCGGTAACCACAATCTGCTGATGGCCTATGTGCACATTGCGCATGACTGCATCGTTGGAGACCACACGGTCTTTGCCAACAATGCCACGCTGGGTGGCCACGTGCAGGTGGCCGACTGGGCCATTCTGGGCGGCTATACACTGGTCCATCAGTTCTGCCAGATCGGCGGGCATGCCTTCTGCGGCACTGGCAGTGTGGTGCTGAAAGACATTCCTGCCTATGTGATGGTCAATGGCAACAGCGCCAAAGCGCATGGCATCAACAGCGATGGGTTGCGGCGGCGGAATTTCTCCGATGAGCAGATCAATACCATTCGGCGTGCCTACCGAATCCTGTACCGCGAAGGTCGCAGTGCCGCCGAGGCGATCGAGCAGATCGCAGTGCTGGTGGATGAGTCTCCGGTCCTGCTGCCGCTGCTCGAATCACTGCGCCGTTCGACGCGTGGCATCGTTCGCTGACGGCCAAGGCAGATTCGCGGTCAAGCCACCCGGCGCCGCATGAGACAAAAATAACAGACAGTGCCAGCCCAGCAGGCTCAATGACCATGTCACCGCGTATTGCTCTGGTTGCCGGAGAGGTCTCGGGAGATCTGCTCGGGGGGCCGTTGATGGCCGCCTTGAGGCAGCGGTTTGCGCATGCCAGTTTTGAAGGCATTGGCGGAGAGCGGATGTTGGCCCAAGGGCTGAGTCCACTGGCCGAGATGGAAAGGTTGTCGGTGATGGGGCTGGTCGAGGTGCTGGGGCGGTTGCCGGAACTGCTGGCGCTGCGTCACCGCCTGGTCAGCCACTGGATCGACGATCCGCCGGATCTCTTCATCGGCATCGATGCCCCGGACTTCAACCTCGGACTGGAGGCCCGGCTGCACGCAGCGGGCATCCGCACCGCCCATTATGTCAGTCCTTCGGTGTGGGCCTGGCGGCAGGGACGGGTCAAGAAGATTGGCAAGGCCGTCGATCTGATGCTGACGCTCTTTCCGTTCGAGGCCGATTTTTATCGCAAGGCCGACGTGGCGGTCGAATTCGTTGGCCATCCCCTGGCCGATGAGCTGATAGAGTTTGGCGATGCGGCAGCGCATCGTGCGGCATTCGATCTCTCGGCGGAAGTGCCCTTGGTGGCGCTGCTGCCCGGCAGTCGTGCTGGCGAAGTTTCCCGTTTGGCGCCGCTGTTCTTTGACACCGCCGCCTGGTGTCTGCGGCGATTGCCGGCACTGCGGTTCATCCTGCCATGCGCCAATACGGCGCGTCGGGCGCAACTGGAGCAGCTTCTGGCGCAGCGTGATGACTCTCTGCCGATCAGCCTGGTGGATGGACGGTCGCGCGAGGCGATGGCGGCGGCAGATGCCGTGCTGGTGGCTTCGGGCACCGCGACCCTGGAGGCGATGCTGATCGGCCGCCCGATGGTGATTGCCTACCGGCTTGCGCCATTGAGTTTCTGGATCCTCTCGAAACTGGTCAAGGTGCCCCATGTCGGGCTGCCCAATCTGCTGCTGCATGAGCAGATCGTGCCTGAATTCCTGCAGAATGCGGCGCAGCCGGAACTGTTGGGCCAGGAGTTGCTGCGGCTGCTGGAGTCCGATTCCGATCGTGAACCGATGTTGGTCAGCTTTGCGCAGGTGCGTCAGCAGTTGGCACGCGACGCCAGCCAGCGGGCGGCCGAGGCAGTTTCCCGGCTGCTGCCGACATCCGGCAGCGATCACCCCATCCGGCAGTCGCAAGACCGCGTTCCAGCGGGATGAGCGGATGTCTCTGGAGGCAGGATGAACAGCAGTGCTCCAACCTTCTTGTGGCACGATTACGAAACTTTTGGTCTCGACATGCGCATCGACCGGCCGGCGCAGTTTGCCGCAGTGCGTACCGACCTTGCATTGCAGCCGGTGGCAGAGCCGGTCGTGCTCCACTGCCGACTGAGCGATGACTGTCTGCCACAGCCACGCTCCTGCCTGATTACTGGGATCACGCCGCAGCGCTGTGATGAGCTGGGTGTCGACGAAGCCCGATTCGCGCGCGCTCTGCAGAGCGAACTGGCGAGTGCCAACAGCTGCATCGTCGGCTACAACAACCTGCGGTTCGATGATGGCTTCACCCGCCATCTGTTCTATCGAAATTTTCTCGACCCCTATGCGCATGAATGGCAGCAGGGCAACAGTCGCTGGGATCTGATCGATCTGGTGCGGATGACCTATGCGCTGCGTCCCGACGGCATCGACTGGCCACTGCATGAGGATGGCACACCCAGCTTTCGCCTCGAAGATCTCACCCGTGCCAACCAGATAGCCCATGCAGATGCGCACGATGCCTTGGCCGATGTCGAGGCCACCCTTGCCGTGGCCCGCCTGATCAAGGCGCGGCAGCCGCGGCTGTTCGACTACAGCTACCGGATGCGTGACAAGCGCGAGGTGGCCCGCCTGATCGACCTGCGCCAACCGACTCCCGTACTGCATGTCTCTGGCCGTTTTCCGGCAGCGCATGGCCACACCGCCATCGTGCTGCCACTGGCGCGTCACGCCACCAATGCCAATGCGGTGATCTGTTTCGATCTGAGCGAAGATCCCGCGCCACTGCTGGAGTGCAGCGTGGAGGAGATCCGTCAGCGGCTCTTCTCCAGCCGGGAGCAGTTGGAGCAGCAGGGACAGCGGCGCATTCCGCTCAAGCTGATCCATCTCAACCGTTGTCCGGCCATTGCACCGCTGAAGTTGTTGACGCCTCAACTGGCAGAACGGTTGCAGATCGACCGCGCCCGCTGTGAACGACATTGGCAAAACTTTCCGGCAGTGGCCGCGCTGACCGACAAACTGCAACAGATTTTTGGCGAGCCTCCCGCACAGGGTGAACCCGATGTCGAGCAGGCGCTTTATGCCGGCAGCTTCTGGAGCGAACCGGACCGGCGCCTGATGCAGCAGCTGCAACAGGAGGAGCCGACACGACTGGCCAGCTATGCCGGGCGCTTTGCCGATCCGCGTCTGCCCGAACTGCTGTTTCGCTACCGGGCGCGCAACCATCCGCACACTCTGAGCGAATCCGAGCAGACGCGCTGGCAGCAGTGGCGGCGTCAGCGGCTGCTGGAGGGCGGCCCGGGTCTGCTCACGCTGGCCCAGTTTTTTGCGCAGATCGATCAGCTTGCGGTCAGTGGCGAGATCCGTTCGGAACGCGATCGGGCGGTGCTGGTGCAGTTGCGTCAGCATGGCGAGCGGCTGGCGCGGATGGTGGAGGCGGCGTGAGACCGGCGAAGAAGGGTGGTGTCCCCGGGAACTCAATCATGCCAACCGTGGAGCAGAAGCAATGAGTGAAGATCGGTTTGAACAGATTCGACCCTATCGGGATGATGAGGTACGGCCTGTTCTCGAACGGCTGCTGCGCGATCCGGAATTCCTTGATCTGTTCGGCAACCTGATGCTGCCACGGCTGCACCGATTCGTTCCGGTGCTGACACGCTGGCTGGTTCGACGTGCTTTCAGAAAAGAGGTCGCGGGGATCGACTCAGTGGCACGGCTGCAGGATCGGGTCGAGGAGATTCTTTCCAGGGTTCTCCAGCAGACCTCCGAGGGGTTTGAAGCGATCGGCGTCGAAAACATCCCGCACGATCAGGGCTGCCTGTTCATCTCCAACCACCGCGACATCGTGCTCGATCCGGCACTGATCAATTATGCGCTCTACCATCAGGGGTTGCAGACGGTGCATTGCGCCATTGGTGACAACCTGCTGAGCAAGCCCTTCGCGGCCGATCTGATGCGCCTGAACAAGAGCTTCATCGTCAAGCGCAGCGCCAAGGGCGCCAAGGAGTTGCTGAGAAACAGCCAGCTGCTCTCCGATTACATTCGCGACCGCCTCGAGCACAGCGCCAATGTCTGGATTGCGCAGAGTGAGGGGCGGGCCAAGGATGGCATGGACCGCACCGATCCAGCGGTGATCAAGATGCTGCTGCTGGCCTATCGACGCGATGCCCTGGAGTTGACAGAAGCGGTGCGGCGGATGAATCTGATCCCAGTGGCGATCTCTTACGAGTATGACCCCTGCGATGAGCGCAAGGCGGTGGAACTCGACCAGATTGCGCGCCTGGGCCGGTACGAAAAGGCGCCGTTCGAGGATCTGACCAGCATCGCCGCGGGCGTCCAGGGGCAAAAGGGGCGCATTCGGCTGGTCTTCGGCAAACCACTGAGTGGGACGTTCAGCGATCCTGATCAGGTGGCGACGGCGATAGATCGGCAGATCATCGCCAACTACGCGCTCTTTCCGCCAAGCTGGATTGCCTGGCGCGAATTGCAGGCGGAGGGGGCAACCGACCTGCCTGCTTCGCATGACTTGCAGCGGCCCGATGAGTCGGCGGAAGACAAAAGAGGTTTTCTGCAGCGCTGCGCCAAGCTGACACCCGGCCAGCGCAGCCATTTCTTGCGCATGTACGCCAATCCGCTGCTGGCGCGACAGCAGCTCGATGCAGCCAGCGTACGAACGGACAGTGAACAGGACAACAGAGGGGGTGGTTGATGGCAAGCATCATGCTGATCGAAGAGGTGGCTCCGTTGCCGCAGGCGTGGCTCAGTGGCCTCCATGCTGCCAATCATCGGCTGTTGCGATCGAGCATGGATGCAGCGCCGCAACAGGTGGATCTGCTGATCGTATGGGCTGCCGACCCCGCCAGATTGCAGATTTTTCTGACAGAGCATGCGCAGGCTGCCACTCTGGCGGTGATCGGCGATGGCGTCGACGCCACGCCTTGGTGCGCCTCCGGCGTCGACGATCTGGCGCAGATATCGCTGGAGCAGCCGTTGTTCCAGCATCGGGTCGAGCTGCTGCTGCGACTTCAGGCACAGAAGAGGGCGCTGCAAGAGGCGCAGGCCCAGCTTGTACGGCTGGCGGTGACCGATCCGGTGACCGGCGTCTTCAACCGCGCTCACTTCCTCTCGCTGGCGCACAATGAACTGTCGCGCTCATTGCGCTTCTCGGTGCCCTTTTCGCTGATCATGCTCGACATCGACCAGTTCAAGGAGCGGGTGGCGAGGCAAGGCGAAGAGGTCGCCAATCGGCTGCTGGTGCACTGCGCCGGAATCTGTCAGGCCGAAGTGCGTCAAGTGGACATCCTGGGAAGGATGAGTGGCAGCGAGTTCGGCATCTGTTGCCCCGAAACCCCATTGGCGGGCGCCAGAACCATTGCCGAGCGGATTCGCAGTGCCATGACGCGGTCGATGCAGTCGATCGATGAGCCGCTCAGGTTCACCATCAGTGGCGGTCTGGCGACGCTCGAAGAGCTGGAGATGGATCTCGGCAGCGTACTGGGCCGGGCTGACCGGGCACTGGCCGAAGCACAGTCACGCGGTGGCAACCGCATGGTGGCGGGTTCGCGCAAGAGCGCATTGTGAACTTTCAGACAACGACAACCTCGAGGAGAACGACATGTCCGAAGCAGTGATTGCCCAGAAAGCGCCCTATGGTGTGGCGGTCGAGGCAGGAAAGACCTACTACTGGTGCTCCTGCGGCAAGAGTGCCAAGCAGCCCTTCTGCGATGGTTCGCACAAGGAGGGGCCTTTCACGCCGTTGGCCTATGAGACTGCCGAGAGCAAGACGGTCTATTTCTGCGGTTGCAAGCGCTCAGCCGCCGGTGCGCTGTGCGACGGCACCCACAAGAATCTCTGAACTGCCTCCTCTGTCCACGGGCGGTGACCCTCCGGTCGCCGCTTTTTTCTGCCTAATCATCTTCCTGGTCCGCTGCGGTACGCTCGTGCCTGTGCCAGCGCACAAAGAGCATGGCCGCCACAAACAGCAGCGTGATCAGCGTCACTTCGAGGATGCCGAACAGCAGCATTGCCGGCAAAAAGAGGTGGGGCACGGCCACGATGAAATAGAGCAGCAGCACAAAGCAGAGCCAGACCATGCTGCGTGGTGAACCCTTGATGGCACTGGGTAGAAAGGCCAGCAGCGGCAAGGCTTGAATCGCCAGTGCCACTGCGGGGGGCAGGGCGGTGGGCGGATCGAGCCAGAGGGTCTGCAATGCAAAGAGTGCGAGCAGTGCCAGCAGGCAGCACAGGGCGGTCTGTTGCGCGATTCGTGAGCGGTTGCCGCAACCTGCAGTCCTGGAAAGGGGTGGTGCGGCCATTCAGTGTGCGCCGCGCCGCGCGTGGTGCAGGGTGAGCGCCAGGCTGGCCAACCGTTTGCCAAATGCCTGACAGAGCACCTTTTCATCTTCGGACAGCGCCGCCTGACCATCGCCGGCGTGGTGGCTGGGGCCATAAGGCGTGCCGCCGCTGCGAGTGCGATGCAGGGCAGCCTCGCGGTAGGGAATGCCGGTCAGAATCATGCCGTGGTGCAGCAGTGGCAGCATCATCGACAGCAGTGTGCTCTCCTGTCCACCATGCAGGCTCGAGGTGGAAGTGAAGACCCCGGCCGGCCTGTCGGCGAGTGTGGCCGAGCCCCACAGCGCGCCGGTGCCGTCGAGAAAATATTTGAGTGGCGCGGCCATGTTGCCGAAGCGGGTCGGACTGCCGAGTGCCAGGGCGGCGCAGTCACGCAGGTCGGCCTCTTCGCAGTAGATGGCCCCTTCGTCAGGAATGGCCGGCTCCACTGCCTGATTGACCGGTGACACCGCCGGCACCGTGCGGAGGCGGGCTTCGATGCCCTCCACCTGTTCGACACCGCGGGCGATCTGCAGGGCCATGTTGCGGGTTGCGCCATGGCGGCTGTAGTAGAGCACCAGCACGTAGGGATTGGCAGAGGTGACCATGGCTCAGAGCAGCTCCAGTACTTTTTCGGCGGGGCGGCCAATCACTGCGCGACTGTCCACCACCAGGATCGGCCGTTCGATCAGTTTCGGCGTTGCCGCCATGGCGGCAATGATCGTCTCTTCATCGCAGGCCGGGTCGTCGAGCCCGAGGGCCCGGTACTCTGCCTCGCCGCTGCGCAGCAGTGCACGGGCCGGCAGATTCAGTTGCTGGAGCAGGCGGCGCAGCGTAGGGAGATCGGGTGGATTTTCCAGATAGAGCAGGATGGTCGGCGTGATGCCGCGCTCATTGAGCAGCTGCAATGCCTGTCGCGATTTCGAGCAGCGGG
>JACKOQ010000006.1 GCA_024234215.1 Pseudomonadales bacterium | reverse complement strand
GGTGTTCGATGCCGGCGGGTGGTCAGCGGTCATCGGTGGTCGGTTCCGCGTGGGCACGCTGCGCTTTGCCCACCCTACCGGACGGCGTGGCGCGGCTGGCGCGGATGCGGGCCAGCAGCTCGGCGGCGGGTTCGTCGCTCGGGTCTTGCGGGACCAGCTTGCCGGCGAAGGCGTCTTTCAGGATGGATTGGCGCAGGGCGGCGGAGCGGGTGAGTTCGGTTTGGCACCACTCCCCAACGCGTTTGCCCCGTGCAAATGCCTCTTGGACAAGTTCACAAATCCGAGATTGCTCAGCCTCTCCGGGCAATGGAACGGCGAGTCGATTTAACGCGGCTTGAGTCAGCTTCGGCTGTGCTGTACCGGTTACGGACAGTGAAATATCCAACGAATTGATTGCCAGCTCGACGAAATCAAGAGAAGAACCCGGAATGATTTCTAGTACATGCGCGTGGTTGTTTACCCAAAATTTCCCGTGGGCCTGCAATGCCAAGGGTTTGACGCGCGATAGCAAATTCGCACCATCCTCCGCAACAAGAAGATATAGTCCATCAAAAAGATAATCGTCAATGTCGTCGATAATCCCCTGCGCGCCGTAATAGGGGTAACGGCCACCACGCTTATCTCTTTCTGATCGTTTGAGCAGAATTCGTCTTCCATCATGGTTGTGGGAAAGTTGATCCACGCTCGCCCACACCCAACCCTCCGGGAGTTCCGGAAGGTTGCTGGTGTCGGGGGCGGCGGGTTCCTGGTATTTGCCGCGGCCTTGCCAGGTTTCGCGGCGGGTTTGCAGGATGCGGGCGAGCAGGTCGCGGCCGTGTTCGAGGCGGTGGGCGTTTGCGGCGCGCCAGTCGGCGGTGAGGGCGCCGGTGACGGCGGCCTTGAGCACGGACTGGCGGTAGCGGGCCAGCAGCGTCTGCGTGTGGCGCAGCGCGGCTTCGCCCTGGCCCAGCCGGGCGAACAGGGTTTCGATCTTCTCGACGATGCGGCGTTGTTCGTTGAGCGGCGCAACTGGGAGCAAGTGGGTATTCAATACGTTCTTTGAAATCGCGCTGAACGTTGTTCCGGTTCCTTTCTGAGCCAACTCCTGCTCTGATCTTTTTAGCCAAAACCGCACATATTCAGGATCAATCAAGGGACGAATCGCTGCGAGTCCGCGACCAATCGCACAAACCTGGTTGGCCACATTCGTTGGCCCGACTGGCGCTCGAATTGAAATCAATATGTCGCCGGGAATCGCCTCTCTCGTCGGTTTCGTACACCACTTCTCGGCGCTTGGATGCCGCTCCCCAAATTCAGCCTTGCCTTGAAAAAAGGGTAATCCTTCACCTCGACTGTTGTAAGACGATGACGGTGGTGACTGACCAAATACCGTTTCGGCGGTCTGCTGAATCGAGGACCACTCCCAGCCCACCGGCAATTCACGTTCCCCCCTCACGCCACCAACGCCCCTTGCAAGTCGTCCAGCAATTCATTCAGTCCCGGCCCGAGCACGCGGCGGGCCTGCACGATGCCGCCGCGGTCGGCCAGGCTCGGCGCCTCCTGAAAGTCGCGCGGGGCGATTTCGGCGTTGGCGGCGAGGTAGGTGGCGATGGCGCGCAGCCACTGCTCCTGCTCCGGGCTGTATTCGCGGCCGGCTTTTTCTCGCGGCCGAGCCAGAGGTTGAAGCGCCGCTCGACGACGGCGCCGAAGGGTTCCAGCGCCTCGCTCTGGCCGAGCGCGTAGCGCACCAGGCTGACCACTTCGGTGAGCTGGTCGTCCACCGGCGCGCCGCGCACGCGGGCGGCGTCGAGCCGCTTGTAGGCCTGCCAGACGGTAGCGGTGGTCAGATACCGCGGCGGGTCGGTGAGGCGCTGCACCAGCTCGCGGATGGCGGCGTAGGTGAGGCGCTGGCGGCCCTGCGGCTGGTTGTAGAGGATTTGCAGCGCGGTGAGCTGGTCGCGGTTCTGCGCCATGAATTCCTTGAAGCTGCCGATGGTCTGCTCGGCCTTCTGCTGGTCGAAGGCGGCGCCGAGCAGCTCGTCGGTGGTGATCTCGTCGATGACGATGTCGGATTTCTGTTTGAGGTCTTTGAGCAGGTTGCGCGTGGCGGGCGCGTCGAACGGACGGCAGGCGGTGTCGATCAACGCGGCGATGACGGTCTGTTCCTGCTCGGGCGTGGGCGCGGCGCCGTGGCGCGCGGCGATGGCGGCCTGCTGCCGGTCCGGGTCGATGGCGTCCAGCAGGTCGCCGGCCAGCGCGCGCGGGGTCTTGCCGCCGGTGGCTTCGGCAATGCGGGCGCGGTCTTCGTCGCCGAGCTTGCGGTCGAGCGCGGCCAGACGCGCGGCCAGCGATGAGAGCGCGTCCTCGTCGCGCCGGCCCATGGCGATCTGCTCCAGCAGGGCATCGAAGCTGAGGGTGCGCTTGCGCTCCAGCGGCTGGCTGGCGTTCTTTTTGGTCTCGGACACGCCGACGGCGTCGATGAGGATGAAGCGGGTCTTGGTGCGGGCGTCCGGCGTGACGGCGCGCAGGTCGGCATCCGGGATGGTGCGCACGCCGCGGCCCTTCATCTGCTCGTAGTAGCCCTCGGATTTCACGTCGCGCATGAAGATGAGCACCTCCACCGGCTTGATGTCGGTGCCGGTGGCGATCATGTCCACGGTGACGGCGACGCGCGGGAAGGGATCGACGCGGAAGGCCTTGATCAGCGTCTTGGGGTCTTCGCTGCCGACGCGGTAGGTGATCTTCTTGGCGAAGTCGTTGCCCTCGCCGAACACCTCGCGCACGGCGTGGACGATCTCCTCGGCGTGGTTGTCGTCCTTGGCGAAGATCAAGGTCTTGGGCAGCCAGTCGCCGCTGCGGTCCGGGAACAGCTCGGTGAACACGCGGTCGCGGAAGGTTTGCAGCACGGTGCGGATCTGGTTGGGGTTGACCACGGAGCGGTCGAGCTCCTGGGCGGTGTAGGCCAGGTCCGCATCCAGGTTTTCGTAGCGCACGCGGCGGGTGCGCTTGTCGCGCACCGGCACCTGAAAGCCGGCGTCGCTCTCCACGGTGCCGCCCTGCTCGGTGACGCGGGTGCGGATGCGGTAGACCTCGTAGCCGACGTTGACGCCGTCGGCCACCGAGCGCTCGTAGGGGTATTCGGCCACCAGGTTCTGGTTGAAGAAGCCGAGCGTGTGCTTGGACGGCGTGGCGGTGAGGCCGATGATGCTGGCGTCGAAGTACTCCAGCACCTGGCGCCACAGGCCGTAGATGGAGCGGTGGCATTCGTCGGTGACGATGAAATCGAAGGTCTCGATGGGGACGGCAGGGTTGTAGGCGAGCGGCAGCGGCTCGCCCTCCTCGCCCTGCCACTGCTCGAAGCCGGAGCGCTCCTCGTCCTCCTCGGCCAGCTCCTTGCCGCGCAGCAGGGAGTACAGGCGCTGGATGGTGGTGATGACCACCTTGGCATCCGGGTCGATGCGCGGGCCGTGCAGGTGCTGGACGATGTAGGTGTCGGTGAAGCGGTTGGCGGCGCCGGGCGGGTGGAAGTTCTGGAACTCCTTGAGGGTCTGGTCGCCGAGGTTGTTGCGGTCCACCAGAAACAGGATGCGCTTTGCTCCCGCCGCGCGAATCAGCCGCCAGGAGAACGAGCAGGCGGTGAAGGTCTTGCCGGCGCCGGTGGCGAGCTGGATCAGCGCGCGGGGGCGGTCCTCGGCCAGCGATTTTTCGAGCCCGGCGATGGCGTCGATCTGGCAGTCGCGCAGGCCGCGCGGGTCGAGCGGCGGCATCTGCCGCAGCCGGGCGCGCAGCGTGTCGGGCTGGCGCAGCCAGTCGTGCAGCGTCTCCGGCCGGTGAAACGCGAACAGCCGGCGCGAGCGCGGCTTGGGATCGCGTCGGTTGCAGAAGAAGGTCTCGGCGCCGGTGCTCTCGTAGTCGTAGACGAGCAGGTCATCCCAGCGGGCCAGGTGCTCCGGCAGGCGCAGCATGTATTTCTCGGACTGCTCGGCGACGCCGCTCAGGGTGACGCCGGTCTTCTTGGCCTCGATGACGCCCGCAGCCTTGCCGGCGACGAACAGCAGGTAGTCGCACGGCCCGGCCGGCAGCGGGAATTCGCGCACCGCTACACCGAGCGCGGCATTGCGGTCGAACTGGCCCCGGTCCTGCAGCACCCAGCCGGCCGCGGCGAGCAGTGCGTCGATGGTCTGGCGGGCGAGTTGTTCGGGGGTTTGCAAGGCCAGCGCCTTTTTCTGGGTCGGCTTGGAGTTCTGCGGCCATCCGAGCTGGCCGGGATGCCGTGGCCTGTGCGGAACTATAGGAAACCGAGCCGGTGATTGACAGCCCCACAGCTTGGGGATGTGCGGAAAAATATCAGCGCGCCGTAGGGTGGGCAAAGGCCACCAGGCCGTGCCCACGCGACTTCAACGACTCGCCGCCCCAAAACGCCTGAGATGCATCATCGTTCCGTGTGGGCACGCTGCGCTTTGTCCACCCTGCATTGCTGAGCTTGCGCCACTTCAGTACGCCGTGCCGTCCTTGTGTGTGAAGCGCCACTGGCCATCGGTCAACTCGGCGGCCAGATCATCGTCCGGATAGGCGGCGCTGTCGCCGGGCATGCGGTCGCCGATTTCCAGATAGACCACGTCCGCGTCGCTGCGATTCACGAGCTGGTGCGCATCCCCGCTCCCGGCGCGAAAGCCGGCGCACATGCCCGGCGCGAGCAGCGTTTCGCCGGCATCGGTGACCAGCGTCGGCGTGCCCTCCAGCACATAGATGAACTCGTCCTGCAGCGTGTGGGCGTGGCGCAGCGCCGAGATCGCGCCCGGTGCCAGCCGCGTCAGGTTGACGCCGAAGTGGGTGAGGCCAAACGGATCGCCGAGCGGACGCTTCTCCCGGCCCGCGAGCTTCCCATCGAGCCAGTTGCGGATGGCGGGTGGGTAGTTCGACGGCCGCGTGCGGGGTGGGCAGTCGGCAGCGCGCAGCGCCACGGGCGGTTTGTCGTTGCTCATGGTTCCTCCTGGGCGCGCGGCACGTAGTGGGCGGCGGCGCGAACGACCTTGCCGTCCGGGCCGAACTGCAACACCTCCACGGCCGGGCCGCGCTGGCTGCGGTAGTGCAGCGCGACGCTGTCGACGCCGGTGAGGATCCCGATCAGCTCGAAGCGCAGGCGCGGCGACAGCGTGAGCGCCGGCGGCGTCAGGGCGCGCGCCCAGTAGGCGCCGACGCGGGTCTTGCCGCGCAGTCGTCCGGAGGGCTCGCCGGCCAGTTGCGGGATCAGTGGTGAGACCATCTCGAAGTCATCCGCGTAGTGGGCGAGGATGGCATCGAGATCGTGACGGTTCCAGGCAGCGATCCAGTCGGCGGCGAAGCGTTGGGCAAAGGTAGCGTCGATCACTCGGCTTCTCCTGTGACTGCTGGTGGCTTGTTACGGCATTCGCGCTCGATCAGCGCGCCAAAGGCCTGATCGAGCCGGCTGAACAGCGGCCCCGGGCAATGGCTGAGCGACCGGCCGTCAATGTCGGCCACCGGCACCAGTTCGGCAGCGGTGCCGGTGAGAAAGCACTCGTCCGCGGTGTAGAGGTCATACGGCGCCAGCGGCTGCTCGCACGCCGCGATGCCGAGCGCTGCCGCCAGCTCCAGTACCACCGCGCGGGTGACGCCGGCCAGCGCGCCGTCGCTCGCCGGCGGTGTCAGCAGGCGGCCGCCCTGCACGATGAACAGATTGTCGGCGCTGCCCTCGGTGACCCGTCCGGCGGCATTGAGCATCACGGCCTCGTCGGCGCCGGCGCGGTTCGCCTCCAGCCGCGCCAGAATCGGGTTCAGATAGTTCAGGCTCTTGATGCGCGGATCGAGCCCGTCGGCGCCCAACCGTCGGGTCGCCGCGATGATCAGCCGCGCGCCGCGCCGGCGCGCCTCGGCCATCGCGTCGAGCCGATCGGCAATGATGAAGAGATTGGGCTGCCGGCAACTGCGCGGGTCGATCCCCAGCGCGCCCACCCCGCGCGTCACCACCAGGCGCAGATAGCAGGCATCGTCGGGCGCGGCGGCCAGGGTCTCTGCCACCGCGCGGGTCAGCGCTGCCTGATCCCAGGGCAGGCTCAGCGCCAGTGCCCGCGCCGACAGCATGAGGCGCGCCAGATGCGCCTGAAGCCGAAAGGCCCGGCGATGGTAGAAACGGATGCCCTCGAAGACGCCATCGCCATAGAGCAGCCCGTGGTCGAACACCGACACGGTCGCCTCGGCGGCGGGCATCAGGCGGCCGTTCATCCAGCAGACAGCCTGTTCGAACGAAGGGCAGGGTTGCGGTGCGGGTTCGGCAAGCATCTTCGTCTCTCCTGTGGTGAGCACGTTCATCGAAACTCTTTGGCTTGGGCGGGCGCGAGCGCGGCGCGCCGCCAGAGCAGCAGACCGAGAATGACCAGGCACACCCACCCCAACACCGCCGGAAACAGCACGGTGGTCAGGGAGTGGTGCTCCAGCGCCAGGATGGCCGTGAGGTTGCGCATGGCCACCAGCGCGTAAAAAACGGCCGGTTCCGACTGCGGCTGGTGGTAGGCCTTGCGGAGCGTGGGGCCGAAACCGAGCACGTCGACCGTGGTCAGCATGATGACTGCCGACAGCGGATCCTCCGCGAGGTACCACAGCGGCAGGGAAGAGAGTGATGCCAGCAGAAAGGCCCAGTCCGTCCTGCTGACCATGACATCGCCGCGTTTGCGCCAGGCCAGCAGCGCAACAAAGATCGTCAGCAGCGCCGAAACTCCGGTGGGCCAGGCGCCGATGCCACCCTGACTCTGCAACTGCGCGAAAAAGACCACGGTGGTGACGACTGCCCAGGTCATCCATGAGCAGAGATGCGGCCGGGTCACACCTCTCAGCGTCGAATGGATATAGGGCGCGGAAGCCACGATGGCCAACGTGATGGAGAGGGCGCCGAGAACCTGCCTGTCGAGCATCAGGTTCATGGTTCTGCTCCCGATACGGTCGAGGACAGGCTCAATCCATGGGCCCCGGCTCGTGTCCGGGCGGCATCGGGCTGGCAGAATGTCACCGGATTGCCGGTGAAGGCGTCGATCAGAGTCAAGGTTGCCAGCATGAGGTGTTCCGGTGTGGAGCATCCACTTTAGGTCGCCCAATATGGCAAGTACAGATTCAAAAAAATGATTTTGTTGCGGTACAGATTGACAAATGGCTAGACTGTTGTGGTCTGAATGGCCACCTTCTGTACCGAGACTTTCATGGACCTGCTGCACCACCGCCTCGCCACCGAACTGCGCGAGCAGATCAGCCAGGGCGTCTACGGCGCCGGCGAGCGGCTGCCTGGCGTACGCGCGCTCGCCCGCACGCGTCGCGTCAGCATCGCCACCGTGCTGGCCGCCTACCGCCGGCTGGAGGACGAGGCGCTGATCGAGGCCCGGCCGCGCTCTGGCTACTACGTCCGTGCACGCCAGAGTCTCGCGGTGCTGCCGCCGGCAGCCTCGACGCCGGCCGCGCAGCCGAGCCCGGTGACCGGGCAGGAGCTGGTGCTGAGCCTGGTCAAGGCGACCAACGTCGAGGGGCTGGTGCAGCTCGGCGCGGCGGTGCCGGACGCGAGCTTTCTGCCGACGCGCGCCGTCGAGCGGGCGCTGGCGCGGGCGGCGCGTTTGCACCGCAGCCGCGCGGCAGCCTACGAGTTCCCGCCCGGACTGCCCGAACTGCGCCGCCAGATCGCCCGGCGCATGGTGCAGGCCGGCTGCGCCGTCGGCGCCGATGAGGTCGTCATCACCAACGGCTGCCAGGAGGCGCTGGTGCTGGCGTTGCAGGCCGTCACCCGTCCGGGTGATGTGGTGGCCATCGAATCGCCCACCTTCTACGGTCTGTTGCAGGCGCTCGAAGCGCTGCAACTGGAGGCGCTGGAAATCCCCACCGATCCGGTCGAGGGGCTGTCGCTGGAGGCGCTGCAACTGGCGCTCGAACGCTGGCCGGTCAAGGCCTGTGTGGCGACGCCGAGCTTCAGCAACCCGCTCGGCTACTGCATGCCGCCGGCGCGCAAGCGTGGACTGCTGGAACTGCTCGGCCGCCACGGCGTGCCGCTGATCGAGGACGACCTCTACGGCGATCTCGGCTTCGGCGCGCAGCGGCCGCCGCCATGCCTGTCGCTCGCCGACGGCGCGGACTGCGAGGTGATCTACTGCTCGTCGTTCTCCAAGACCCTCTCGCCCGGCCTGCGCGTCGGCTGGATCCTGCCCGGTCGCCACCAGCCGCGGGTCGAATACCTGAAATATGTGCTCAACCTCGCTACGCCGACCGTGCCGCAACTGGCAATGGCCGAACTGCTGCGCGGCGGCGGCTACGAACGCCATCTGCGCGCCGTGCGCGGCGACTACGCCCGCGCCGTCGGGCGCATGATCGAGGCCGTCACCCGCCACTTCCCGCCCGGCACCCGCATCACCCAGCCGGCCGGCGGCTTCGTCGTCTGGGTGGAGCTCGCGCCGCACGTCGACAGCCTTGAACTCGCCCGCCGCGCGCGCAGCGAGGGCATCAGCATCGCGCCCGGACCGATCTTCTCGGCCACGCAGAAATATCGCAACTTCGTGCGCATCTCCTGCGCCTGCCCGTGGGACGGGCGCGTCGAGGCGGCGTTGGCGAAGCTGGCGAGGTTGGCGCGGTGAGTGTGGATTGGTCGACGAAGCTGAACCGGCCAGAAGCGATGGCCTGACAGGCCGTCGAACTTTGGCGGAGTGGAGGTTGGGGGAGAGATGGTGGGCCGTGATGGATTCGAACCATCGACCAATTGGTTAAAAGCCAACTGCTCTACCGACTGAGCTAACGGCCCCAGAAGGTCGCCCATGATACTCATTTTCGATCGATTTACAACCGCAAAAATGGGGATGCAGGCGAATCGACGTGAGTTTCACTGACAGAAAAGAAAAAGCCGATGGCAGTCAGGCGGCCATCGGCTTTCGTGGCGCAGGGCCTGCTTCAACCAGCGATGCGCGCGACCTCTTCGGCTGCCGTGGTCCGAGCCCACTTGTAGTCGGCCTTGCCATTGACGGCGCGCTTGACCTCATCGACGATGAAGATGTTCTTCGGCCGCTTGTAGCCGGCGATCTTGTCGCGCAGGAACTCATCGATCTGCTGCGCAGTGGCGCTGGCACCCGCGTTCAGTGATACCATGGCCGTGACCCGTTCGCCGAACTTTTCATCCTTGACCCCGGCAACCAGGCAGTCGTAGACGGCGGGATGGCGCTTGATCGCCTCCTCGACCTCTTCGGGGTAGACCTTTTCGCCCATGGTGTTGATGCACATCGAGCCGCGTCCGAGCAGTGTGATGGTGCCATCGGCTTCGACCTGCGCGTAGTCGCCCGGGAAGGAGTAGCGGTGGCCATTGATCACCTTGAAGGTCTCGGCCGATTTTTTGGGGTCCTTGTAGTAGCCGACCGGGCAGAAGCCGCCATTGGCCAGCCGTCCCACCTCGCCCGAACCCGGCAGAAGCTCGCGGCCATCGTCCGAGAAGACCTTGGAGTTCTCGTTGATGACGAACTTGGCGGTCTGGCTGACATTCTCGCGGGTGGTGAGCGAGCGGGCCATGCCGCCTTCGGTGGCGCCCAGGTTGTCGACCAGCACCATGTTGTGATGCGCCAGCAGTCCTTTCTTGACTTCGGTGGTCCACATGACGCCGGAGGAGGTGATCATGAACACCGACGAGAGGTCATAGGGCTTGTTGTTGGCCTTGGCCTCGTTCAGCGCATCGAGCATCGGTTTGGCAAAGGCATCGCCAACGATGACGATCATGTTGACCTTCTCGCGCTCCACCGCCTGCCACAGCAGGTGGGCATCGAGCTTGCGGTTGGGCACGGTGACCACGGTGCCGCCCATGTGGTGCGGCATGAAGGCGCCCAGCCAGACGCCGGTGCCATGCATCAGCGGACAGGCGACCAGGCTGACCGGATTGCGGTTCTGCTTGTCCATCTCCTTGACCGCCGCGACGATCGACTCGATCGAGTCGGGCTTGCCGAAGCCGAACTGCTCGAAGCCCATGGCCAGGCCACCGCACATCTCGCCATTGAGGTACATCACCCCCTTGGGCATGCCGGTGGTGCCGCCGGTGTAGAGCATGTAGATGTCGTCGAACTTGCGTTCGATGCGCGGCATCGGCTTGGCGCTGGCGATCATCTTTTCGTAGTCGAAGGCGCCTTCGAGCAGCGGATGTTGCGTGCCATCATCGATCTGCACCAGGGTCTTGACCCTGGGCAGGCGGTCGCGAATGGCGGCAATGCGGTCGGCGAAGCTGGCCTGATAGAAGAGCGCCTCACTGTCGGAGTTGTCGAGCAGGTAGACCAGCTCCTCTTCCATGTAGCGGTAGTTGACATTGATCGGGCAGCCGCGGGTCTTGAAGACGCCGTACTGGGCTTCGAGGTATTCGTTGCTGTTGTAGGCGTAGAGGCCCACCTTGCTGTCGGGCTTGATGCCGCGCTCACTCAGGAAACCGGCAATGCGCGCGGCGCGCTCATCGTACTCCCGCCAGCTGCGGCGGCTCGAACCATTGGCCAGCGCGATGCGGTGCGGCACTGCGTCGGCGACCTGCTCCCATAGGTTGGCGAAGTTCATCTCCATTGATCTGCTCCTCGTGAGGGATCTGATTGTTATTGGATCTTCATGTCCGGCGGCCGACCGAGTCCGCTGTGAAGGGTCTGTTGCGCGCTGGAGGAGTCCCTATATTAGTGCTTTATCCTTTTCTGTCGATGCTGTCGGTGGATTTTTGCTGCATCGTTTGCCGGGAGTTGCGCTGGATTCGCCCGCGGTATAGGCTGGTCCAAAAATAATGACAGTCCGATCTTGCTGTGGCCGCTTCAGGGCCGACAGCGCAAATGTGCAAACAGGGATGACGAGTGGCGGGATGCATCCCGCCCTGTACTGCTGCAAAGAAAAAACAGAGGGTTCTGGCAGCCGCCATTGCGGTGGGCCACACGGTTCGTTTGGCCAAAATTCATGGTTTGCCGACATTCGGCAAGCGTGGATTGCGGCAGAGCGAAAAAAGAAGAGACGAACGTATCGATAATAATGAAACAGGGAGAAGGATATGGAGAATGTCTTCAGCCGTGGTGCGGTTGCAGCGTCGCTGCTGCTGGCGCTGTTGCCTCTGAGCGCGCAGGCGAAGGTCTCGCCTGAGGAAGCGGCCAAGCTGGGCATCGACGGCACTGAACTGACCCCTGCCGGGGCGGTGCGTGCCGGCAATGCCGATGGCACCATTCCGGCCTGGAGTGGTGGCCTGCCGCAGAAGGATGTCCCCAAGGGGCAGTGGCTCGATGACCCTTACGCCGATGACAAGCCGCTGTTCACAATCACCGCGCAGAACTACCAGAAGTATGCCGACAAGTTGACGATCGGGCAGAAGGCAATGTTCGAACGCCATCCGGGCTACAAGATGAACATCTATCCGACCCGGCGCTCGCACAGCAACAAGAAATACATCTACGAGGCGGCCATCGCCAATGCCTCGCGCGCTGAGCTGACCGAAACCAGGTGGGATTTCAAGCATGCGATTAACACCTGGGCGTTTCCGATTCCCAAGGATGGCTATGAGGCGGTGCTGAATTTCGCCACCAAGCCGTTTCCCAGCGTATTCCGTTGGAACAACACCACGGTGGTCACTTCGAATGGCGACTTCCAGACCACCAAGATCACCGAGGAGTTCGTGACCGACTGGTCGAAGGAGGGGATGAATCCCGATGAGTTCACCGGCGACAAGGACATTGGCTACTTCCTGCAATCGGTGGTGGCGCCGGCCAAGGTGGCTGGATCGGTCATCCTGATCCACATCCTGTTTCACTGGGATCAGCACGACATGATCGCCTGGTCCTACAACCCGGGTCAGCGGCGGGTGCGGCGGGCGCCGCAGATTCGCTATGACAACCCAAAAACCGGTGCCGATGGCCTGGCCACCAGCGACCAGTTGGGCATGTATGGTGGCAAGATCGACCGTTATGACTGGAAGCTGGTCGGGAAGAAGGAGATCTACATCCCCTACAACTCCTACAGGTTGCACACCGACAAGGTGAAGATTGCCGACATCATTCAGAAGGAGCACATCAATCAGGATCTGGCCCGCTATGAGCTGCACCGGGTCTGGCATGTCGAGGGCGATCTGCTGCCCGGCACCAGCCACATCTACAAAAAGCGGGTCTTCTTCATGGATGAGGACTCCTGGCAGGTTGTGCTGATGGACCACTACGACAAGCGCGATCAGCTCTGGCGCTTCTCTGAAGGTCACGCACTCAACAGCTATGACATCCAGCACACCGCCACCACGGCGGAAATACACTACGACCTGCAGTCAGGTCGTTATCTGGCCATGGGACTGGACAACGAGGACACTCCACCCGACTACACCTTCACCGCCACGGCCGACCGTTACTCGCCGGACCGGCTGCGTGGTGAAGGGGTGCGCTGACCGGGTTGAACAGTGGCCACCAGCGGTGCTGCACAGAGCCCGCTGGTGGCCACCTTGCTCAACAGGAGCCGCTCAGGGGTTTTTCTTCAGGTGGTCGAAAATCGCCAGCTGCGAACGGATCTTCCTGCGGCCGACCCGCTCGACATAATCATTGCGTTGCTGCGGATCGATGAGACGTGCCTTGACCGTATCGTTCAGTTGCAGCGCAATGATGTCGAGCACCCGCTGCTTCAGAGCCGGATCGTAGATCGGGCAGCCGACCTCCACCCGTCCATCGAGGTTGCGTGCCATCAGGTCGGCGGAGGAGATGAAGAGATCCGGGTCGCCATCATTGCCGAAGATCAGCACCCGTGGGTGTTCAAGGAAGCGGTCGACGATGCTGATGGCGCTGATGTTTTCGCTCAATCCGGCAATGCCGGGCTTGAGGGCGCACATGCCGCGCACGATCAGCCGGATGGTGACGCCGGCCTGACTGGCGGTGTAGAGCTGATCGATGATCCGCTCATCCACCAGGTTGTTGACCTTCAGCGTGATCTGGGCTGCCCGACCGGCGCGGGCGATGTTGATTTCGCGTTGAATCAGCCGGGTCACGCTGTCGCGCATCGTCAGCGGCGAGATCAGCAGATGACGGAATTCGAACCTTTTGTAACTGTGGCTGATGAACTCGAACAGCTGGTCGAGCTCGTTGGTAATGCCGGGATGGGTGGTGAAGAGGCTGAAGTCGGTGTAGGTGCGGGCGGTCCGTTCATGGAAGTTGCCGGTGCCGATGTGGGCATAGCCCACTTCACGGCCCGCTTCGAGCCGCTTGATCAGGCAGATCTTGCTGTGCACCTTGAGTGTCGGAATGCCGAATTCGACCTCCACACCAGCTTCGGTCAAGGTTTTGGCCCATTCGATGTTGGCCTGCTCATCAAAGCGGGCACGCAGTTCGACGATCACCTTCACCTGCTTGCCATTTCTCGCGGCGGTCATCATCGCATTGACGACCTGCGAATTTCTGGCCACTCGATAGAGTGAGATGGCGATGCGGGTGACCTGCGGGTCGATCGCTGCCTCGCGCAGCCAGTCGGTGAAGTGGCGAAAGCTGTGATAGGGGTAGTAGAGCAGAATGTCGCCGGCGGCGATGGCGTCGAAGCTGTTGCGGTGCCGGTCGAAGGCAGCGGAGCGCAGTTCAGGCAGGGGCGGATTGAGCATGCCGCGCCGGCCGACATCCGGAAAGTCGATGAAATCCTTGAAGTTGTGGTAGCGCCCACCGGGAATCATGCTGTCGTAGGAGCTGAGCTTCAGCTTGCGGATGAAGAAGTTGGTCATCCGTGCCGGCATCTCGCGGTCGTAGACCAGTCGGACCGGTTCGGCGCTCAGTCGCCGCTTGAGGCTGCTCGACAGCTTGTCGAGCAGGCTCTGCGAGATGCCCTCGCTCAGTTCGAGTTCGGCGTCACGCGTCACCTTGACGGTGTAGGCGGCGACCGATTCGACATCGAAGACCTTCTGGTAAATTTCGCGCAGGCAGTAGCGGATGATGTTGTCGAGGATGATGTAGCTCTTCTTGCGTGGCGCCCGGTCGACCGGTATCGGAATGAAGCGACCGAACTGTCGGGTCGGCACCTCCAGCAGACCGTAGCGCTGACGGCCGTCGACGAGCCGCAGATCGATGGCCAGGTAGATCAGGTCATCCTGCAGCGATGGCAGTTCGTCCTCTTCGTCGAGCAGGATCGGCGACAGCACCAGCGCGATCCGTTCCTGAAAGAACTGCCGGACCCACTCGCCCTGTCTGGCGCTGAGCTGCTGCTCATTGACCAGAAAGATGTTGCGGCGCGCCAGTTCGAGCAGAATCTGCCGGTACACCTCATCGAACTGCTCCTGCAGGCCATGCAGCTTGAGCTGAATCTCCTTGAGCAGCCGCTCGCCGGCGTCGTGGGTCTCGCCTTCGTTCTCGATCAGGATCAGCCGTTTCAGCTCCGCGACACGTACGCGGAAAAATTCATCGAGGTTGCTGGAGAAGATGCCGAGAAAGCGGATGCGCTCGATCAGCGGCACGGTGCGGTCCTTTGCCTCCTGCAACACCCGTTCGTTGAAGCTGAGCCAGCTGAGCTCCTTCGCGACCAGATCAGGACGGGTGGAAATCTGTGGTTGCATGTGCGGGTCGGATCAAACGGATCGCGCTGGATTGGGCGGCGGCCATTCAATGGCTGACGCATGACGGTTACATGACAGTCTCATTGGGAATAGTGGCCGAGAAACTTGGCCACCTTGCCGGCCGCCTGCTCCAGCACATCCTCCCTGGGGAGAAAGACGACGCGAAAATGCTGGGTGTCGGGCCAGTTGAAGGCGGTGCCCTGCACCAGCAGGATCTTCTCCTGCAGCAGCAGATCGAGCACCATCTTCTCGTCATTGAGAATCTTGTGGCGCGCCGGATCGATGCGGGGAAACAGGTAGAGCGCCCCCTTCGGCTTGACACAGGAGATGCCCGGGATCGAGTTGAACAGCTCCCAGGCGCAGTCACGCTGGGCGCGCAGCCGGCCCCCGGGCAGGATCAGATCATTGATGCTCTGATAACCACCCAGCGCGGTCTGGATCGCGAACTGTGACGGCACATTGGCGCACAGCCGCATCGAGGCCAGAATCTCCAGGCCTTCGAGAAAATCTACGGCGCGGTGCTTGGCGCCACTGATGATCATCCAGCCGGAGCGGAATCCGGCCGCCCGGTAGGATTTGGAGAGGCCGTTGAAGGTGATGAACAGCAGGTCGTCGGCCAAGCTGGCGAGTGGATGGTGCACCGCGCCGTCATAGAGAATCTTGTCGTAGATCTCGTCGGCGAAGATGATCAGTTGATGGCGGCGCGCCAGTTCGACGATGCCTTCGAGAATCTCGCGCGGATAGACCGCCCCGGTGGGGTTGTTGGGGTTGATCACCACGATGCCGCGGGTACGGCTGGTGATCTTGCGCTCCATGTCCTCCAGGTCGGGATACCAGTCGGACTGCTCGTCGCACAGGTAGTGCACCGGCGTGCCGCCGGAGAGGGTGACGGCGGCGGTCCACAGCGGGTAGTCGGGTGCCGGCAGAAGCATCTCGTCGCCATTGTTGAGCAGCGCCTGCATGGCCATCACGATCAGCTCGCTGACGCCATTGCCGAGAATGATGCTGTCGATGGTGACATCATTGATGCCGAGCCGCTGGCTCTCTTGCATCACCGCCTTGCGGGCGGCGAAGATGCCCTTTGAGTCGCTGTAGCCTTGCGCCTCGGGCAGGTTGTGGATGACATCGCGCACGATCTCTTCGGGCGCTTCGAAGCCGAATGCCGCCGGATTGCCGATGTTCAGCTTGAGGATGCGGTGACCCTCTTCTTCAAGGCGCAGCGCCTGGCGCTGTACCGGACCACGAATGTCGTAGCAGACGTTGGCGAGTTTTCTCGATTTTTTAATGTCAATCATGATGTTGTCAGCGATTTTTTAAATAATCAAAAAGCATTCTAGCGGTTTTTGGACCGTGCCGGATATGCTTTTTGGCAAAACCCAAGGAGTCCCGCATGAGCGATGAACAGCAGCAGGATTGGCGAAGCCGCAGCGATGCCCAGTGGCAGCAGCAGCTCGATGCCGATGCCTTCGCCGTCTGCCGGCGCAGTGCCACCGAGCACCCCTTTTCCGGTCGTTTCTGGAACCACCATGAGGCGGGCCATTACCACTGCATCTGCTGCGGGATGGCGCTGTTCTCGTCCGAACACAAGTATGACTCCGGCTGCGGCTGGCCCAGCTTCTACGAAGCCATTGACCGCGCCCGCATCGAAGAGTTGCCCGATTTCAGTCATGGCCGCTACCGCATCGAGGTGCGCTGCCTGCGCTGCGCGGCCCACCTGGGGCACCGTTTCGATGACGGCCCACCGCCCACTGGCGACCGCTACTGCATCAACTCGGTGGCGCTCGATTTTGTGCCGGCGGCATCGACATGATCTGCTGCCAAAGGGCGGCGCTATGCGCCTTGACGGCTTTTCATTAAGATTGGCTCCCTTTTTGGCTTCAATCGGCGGTGGAGAAGGTGATGGCGGAGTTGCAGGCTGCGGCATTGCAGGCGCTGGCGAGTTATCGTGATCCCTATCTCGACGCGGGCCTGGAAGCGCTGAAGGCGATCACGCAGTTGGAGATCGTGGCCACAGTGGCCCGGCTCAAGGTGGAGCTTGGCTATCCGGCGGCCGGGCTGCGACAGGCAATGATCGCCGAACTGCGCGATCGCCTGCTTGGCGTGGCGGGCATCACCGCCGCCGAGGTGGAGATCGGCTGGCGCATCCATGCGCACCAGAGCAGCAGCAAGGGCAATGAGCTGCCTTCGGTCAGCAACCTCATCGCCGTTGCCTCCGGCAAGGGCGGGGTCGGCAAGTCGACCACCGCGGTCAACCTGGCGCTGGCGTTGCAGGCCGAGGGCGCCACGGTCGGCTTGCTCGACGCCGACATCTATGGCCCCAGTCAGGCAGTGATGCTGGGCATCGCGGATGGAACCCGCCCCGAGGTGGTGGAGCAGAAATATTTTCTGCCGGTGATGGCCCATGGTCTGCAAACGATGTCGATGGCCTTTCTGGCCAATGACAAGACACCGATGGTCTGGCGTGGACCGATGGCCAGCGGTGCCCTGCAACAGCTGTTGAAGCAGACCCTCTGGCGCGATCTCGACTATCTGCTGGTGGACATGCCGCCCGGTACCGGTGACATTCAGTTGACGCTGGCGCAGCAGGCGGCAGTGACCGGCGCGGTGATCGTGACGACGCCGCAGGAGGTGGCCACCCTCGACGCCCGGCGCGGCATCGAGATGTTCCGCAAGGTGAACATCCCGGTGCTCGGCATCGTCGAAAACATGGCGGTGCACATCTGTAGCCACTGCGGCCATCATGAGCATCTGTTTGGCGAAGGGGGCGGCGAACGGGTGGCGCGTGAATACCGTGCTCATCTGCTTGGCTCGCTGCCGCTCGATCTGCGCATTCGCGAGCAGACCGATGGCGGTCGGCCGACCGTGGTCGCCGAGCCCGACGGCGAACTGGCGGCGACCTATCGCCACATCGCCCGCGCCGTGGCAGCCCAGGTGGCGCGGCTGCCGCGTGCAGCGGCCCAGCGTTTCCCCACCATCTCAGTTCAGGGTGATTGAGTTTTCATGAGCATCAAATCGGACCGCTGGATTCGCCGCATGGCGCAGGACGAGGGGATGATCTCGCCATTCGAGCCGGGACAGGTGCGCGAGCAGCAGGGGCGACGGATCATCTCCTACGGCACCTCGAGCTATGGCTACGATGTGCGCTGTGCCGATGAGTTCAAGATCTTCACCAACCTCTTCTCGGTGACGGTCGATCCGAAGAATTTCGATGAGCGCAGTTTTGTCGACTTCAGCGGCGAGGTCTGCGTGATTCCACCCAACTCCTTCGCGCTGGCGCGCACGGTGGAGTATTTCCGCATCCCGCGCAACGTGCTCACCGTCTGTCTGGGCAAGTCGACCTATGCCCGCTGCGGCATCATCGTCAACGTGACCCCGCTCGAACCGGAGTGGGAGGGGCATGTGACCCTGGAGTTCTCCAACACCACCAACCTGCCGGCCAAGATCTACGCCAACGAGGGCGTGGCGCAGATGCTCTTCTTCGAATCGGATGAAGTCTGTGAGGTGAGCTACCGCGACCGGGGCGGCAAGTATCAGGGGCAGCGCGGCGTCACGCTGCCCAAGACCTGATCCCACTGCAATCCCTCGGCCGGTACCGGCTGATCCAGGTAGAAGAGCCGGCCCTGGTCGATGCGCAACTGACCGCTGACCAGCAGCGCCAGCGCGGCCGGATAGATCCGATGTTCCAGCCGGTGCACCTTCTGCGCCAGCGTGGCGGCATCATCGTCCGCCTCGACGGCAAAACGCCCTTGCAGCACGGTGGGTCCGGCGTCCAGTGCTTCGGTCACCAGATGCAGGGTGGCGCCATGCTCGCGCTCGCCGGCAGCCAGCACCCGTCGGTGGGTGTCGAGGCCGGGATAGGCGGGCAGCAGCGAAGGATGGATGTTGAGCAGCCGGTCGCGGAAATGGTCCACGAACTGTGGTGTGAGAATGCGCATGAAGCCGGCCAGCAGCACCCAGTCGGGTTGATAGTGGTCGATGGCGCTCGCCAGGGCGGCATCGAAGCTGGCGCGGTCGGGGTGGTCACGGTGGCTGATCACCTGGCTGGAGATGCCATGTCGCGCCGCCCGCTGCAATCCGGCTGCATCGGCGCGGTTGCTGATCACCGCCACCACTCTGGCCGGCAGTTGGCCGGCCTCGATCGCATCGATGATCGCCTGCAGGTTGCTGCCGGCGCCTGAGAGCAGCAGCACCAGCCGTGGCAGTGGCCTGTCGTGGCTGGTCAAACGAGCTGAACGGCGGGTTGCTGCGGGGCGCAGGCGGCGATTCGGCCAATCTGCCAAGGTGCCTCGCCACTCTGCCGCAACTGGTTCATGGCCGCCTCGGCGTTTTCCGCCGCCACCACCAGCACCAGCCCGACACCGCAGTTGAAGGTGCGGAGCATCTCGCTCTCCTCGACGGCTCCCTGCTGCTGCAGCCAGTCGAACAGCGTCGGGCGCTGCCAGCTTGCACGTTCGATCACCGCCTGTGTGTCCTGCGGCAATACCCGGGGGATGTTCTCGATCAGACCGCCGCCGGTGATGTGGGCGATGGCCTTCACCTCCAGCGTGCGGATCAGCGCCAGAATCGGCCGCACATAGATGCGGGTCGGGGCGAGCAGTCGGTCGATCAGTGGCTGGCCGTCGAGCGGTTGCTGCAAGTCGGCTGCGCTGTGTTCGATGATCTTGCGGATCAGCGAATAGCCGTTGGAGTGGGCGCCCGATGAGGGCAGGGCGATCACGGCATCGCCCGGCGTGACCCGGCTGCCGTCGATGATCTGCTGCGCCTCGACCACGCCGACACAGAAGCCGGCCAGGTCAAAGTCGCCCTTGGCGTAGAGTCCCGGCATCTCGGCGGTCTCGCCGCCGGCCAGCGCGCATCCCGCCTGCCGGCAGCCATCGGCGATGCCGCTGATGATGCGGGTCGCACTCTCCAGATCGAGCTTGCCGGTGGCGTAATAGTCGAGAAACAGCAGCGGTTCGGCGCCACAGACGATCAGGTCGTTGACGCACATTGCCACCAGATCGATGCCGAGTCCTTCGAGCCGATCGGCCTGCTGCGCCAGCTTGAGCTTGGTGCCGACGCCGTCAGTGCCGGTCACCAGTACCGGTTCGCGGTAGCCGGTCGGCAGCCGGCAGAGCGCCCCGAAACCACCGATGCCGCCCAGCAACTCCGGCCGGGCCGTGCTGCGCGCCAGCGGTCGAATGCGCTCGACCAGCGCGTTGCCGCTGTCGATGTCGACACCGGCGTCGCGGTAACTGAGGCCATGGGTAGAGAAGGGCGCCTTGGGGTGCATGGTGTACCTGCGGAGTCGGATCGAGCGGGACGCGCATTGTAGCAGCAGAGCGGCAGGGCTGTTGGCGCTTCACGGACGACCCTTGATGCCGTCGGTGCCGATCCGGGCGGCCCAGCCATTCACCCGTTCGCGCAGTGATGCAAGGTCGATGCTCTGCAACTGGCCATCACTCAACAACGGGCGTCCGGCCACCCACAGGTGGCTGACCCGGTTGCCGCTGGCGCTGTAGACCAGTTGCGAGGCGGGGTGGTAGAGCGGCTGCTGGTTGATGTCGTCGAGCCTGACCGCGATCAGATCCGCCAGCTTGCCCGCTTCGAGCGAACCGATCTGCTCACCGAGGCCGAGTGCGCGGGCGCCGCCCAGCGTGGCCAGTTCGAGTGCCCGGTGGGCATCGATGGCGCGGGCGTCGCCACTGACCCCCTTGCCGAGCAGGGCCGCCATCGCCAGTTCGTCGAACAGGTTGAGCGAGTTGTTGCTGGCGGCGCTGTCGGTGCCCAGCGCGACATTGACGCCGGCATCGAGCAGCCGGGCCACCGGCGCCATGCCGCTGGCCAGCTTGAGGTTGGAGCGGGGACAGTGGATGACATGGATGCCATGGCGGGCCAGCAGCTCGATCTCGCTGTCGAGCAGCTGGGTCATGTGCACCGCCTGCAGGCGCGGGGAGAGCAGTCCCAGCTCGCCCAGGCGCATCAGCGGTCGACGGCCGCTGCGGGCCATGGCCTCCTCGACCTCCTGCGCGGTTTCGTGCAGGTGGATCTGGATCGACAGGTCGAGCTCCTCGGCCAGGGTGGCGATGCGGCAGAGCGGGGCGTCGCTGACCGAGTAGGGGGCATGGGGTCCGAAGGCGATCCGCACCCGTGGATGGTCGCGGTAGTCATCGTGCAGCATCAGCCCCTTGTGCAGGTAGTCGTCGGCCTGCTGCGCCCAGAGGGTCGGGAAGTCGAGCACCGGAAAGCAGACCTGGGCCCGGATGCCGCTGCGGCTGGCGACCCGGGCCACCCGGTCGGGGAAGAAATACATGTCGGCGAAGCAGCTGGTGCCGGAACGGAGCATCTCGGCGATGGCCAGCTCGGTGCCATCCTCGACGAAGGTTTCGCTGACCCAGTGCTGCTCGGCGGGCCAGATGTGGTCGGTCAGCCACTCCATCATCGGCAGGTCGTCGGCCAGACCGCGAAACAGCGACATGGCGGCATGGCCATGGGCATTGACCAGGCCCGGCAGCAGGACATGCTCATGCAGTGTCAGATGCTGGCGGGGGCGGTATTTCTGCCGTGCCTCGGTGCTGGGAAGCAGATCGCGAATCGCTCCCTGATCGATGGCGATCGCCTGATGCTCCAACACCTCTCCCGCGGGGATGATCGGGATGATCCAGCGCGCCTCGATCAGCAGGTCGATCTGCTGAAGGTGGGGCGCATCGGCGGGCAGGGCAGACATCGGGGTCACTCCGGCAGGGAAACAGGTGTGTTGAGGATATTGATTTGTCGGGGGGAAATCGAGTCGGCCGCGGGCGGCAGTGCCGGCCGCTGTGGTATGATGCCGGGCTTTGATGGCGGCGGGTCATTTTGAATCGGGCGCGTGCCGTTGCGGGTCAATACACAGTTGAAAACAAGCAGAAACCATGGGTGAGTCAGCCAAAGAGATAGTGCCGGTCAGCATCGAGGATGAGCTCAAGCAGTCCTACCTCGACTATGCGATGAGCGTGATCGTCGGCCGGGCACTGCCCGATGTGCGCGATGGCCTGAAGCCGGTTCACCGGCGCGTGCTGCACGCGATGAACGAGCTCGGCAACGACTGGAACAAGGCCTACAAGAAGTCGGCCCGGGTGGTCGGTGACGTCATCGGCAAATATCACCCGCACGGTGATTCGGCGGTCTACGACACCATCGTGCGGATGGCGCAGACCTTCTCGCTGCGCTATCCACTGGTTGATGGCCAGGGCAACTTCGGTTCGATCGACGGCGACTCGCCAGCGGCCATGCGTTACACCGAGATCCGCATGAGCCGGCTGGCCCATGAGCTGCTCGCCGACATCGACAAGGAGACGGTCGACTTCGTCCCCAACTACGATGGCACCGAGCAGATTCCCGAGGTGCTGCCGACCAAGGTGCCCAACCTGTTGATCAACGGCTCATCCGGCATCGCGGTCGGTATGGCCACCAACATTCCGCCGCACAACCTCACCGAGGTGATCAACGGCTGTCTGGCGCTGATCGATGATCCCGACATCACCATCGATGCGCTGATGGAGTCGATTCCCGGGCCGGACTTTCCGACCGCCGGCGTGATCAATGGCCGTGCCGGCATCATCGAGGCTTACCGCACCGGGCGCGGCCGTGTCCGCATCCGTGCCCGTGCCCGCATCGAGAACGACAGCAAGAATGGCCGCGAGGTCATCATCGTCGAGGAGATCCCCTACCAGGTGAACAAGGCGCGGCTGATCGAGAAGATCGCCGAGCTGGTGCGGGAGAAAAAGCTCGAAGGCATCAGCGAGCTGCGCGATGAGTCCGACAAGGATGGCATGCGCATCGTCATCGAGCTGCGGCGCGGCGAGGTGGGCGAGGTGGTGCTCAACAACCTCTATGCCCAGACGCAGATGGAGACGGTCTTCGGCATCAACTGTGTCGCCCTGGTCGATGGCCGTCCCGGCGTGCTCAACCTCAAGGAGATGCTCGAAGCCTTCGTGCGCCATCGTCGTCAGGTGGTGACCCGGCGCACCCTCTTTCTGCTGCGCAAGGCGCGTGAGCGTGGCCACATCCTCGAAGGGCTGTCGGTGGCGCTGGCCAACATCGATGCGGTGATCGAGCTGATCCGCAACTCCGCCACGCCGGCGCTGGCCAGAGAGGCGCTGGTCGCCCAGCCCTGGCAGGCCAGTGAGGTGGTGGCACTGCTGGAGCAGGCCGGCGCCAGCGCCTGTCGTCCCGATGGTCTGCCAGCGGAGTATGGCCTCGATGGCGAAAGCTACCGGCTCTCGCCGGAGCAGGCGCAGGCGATTCTCGATCTGCGGCTGCACCGTCTGACCGGTCTCGAGCATGACAAGCTGCGCAGTGAATATCAGGAGACGCTTGGCAACATCGCCAACTACGAGGAGATTCTCGGCAGCACGGCGCGGTTGATCGAGGTGATCCGCCAGGAGCTGACCGAGATCCGCAACCAGTATGGCGATGCCCGCCGCACCGAGATTCTGCTCGACCAGCTCGACCTGACCACCGAGGATCTGATCAGCGAAGAGGAGCGGGTGGTGATCTTCTCGCATGGCGGCTATGCCAAGAGCCAGCCGCTGGATGCCTATCAGGCGCAGAAGCGCGGTGGCCGCGGCAAGAGTGCCACCGGGGTGAAGGAGGATGACTTCATCGAAACCCTGCTGGTTGCCAGCAGCCACGACACCCTGCTCTGCTTCAGCACGCTGGGCAAAATCTACTGGATCAAGGTCTATCAGATTCCGGTGGCCAGCCGGGCCTCGCGTGGCCGGCCGATCGTCAACCTGCTGCCATTGAGCGAGCATGAACGCATCACTGCGGTGCTGCCGATTCGTGAATATCCAGAAGATCGCTATGTCTTCATGGCGACGGCCGATGGCACCGTCAAGAAGACCCCGCTGGTGGAGTTCTCCCGTCCGCGCTCGCTCGGCATTCGCGCCATCGATCTCGACGAGAGCGACACGCTGGTGGGTGCGGCCTTGACCGATGGCAATGGCGAAGTGATGCTGTTCAGCAGCGATGGCAAGGCGATCCGTTTTCAGGAGGCGCAGGTGCGGCCGATGGGGCGCACGGCACGTGGCGTGCGTGGCATCCGGCTGAGCGATGCGCAGCGGGTCATCGCGCTGATCGTGCCGGCGGCCGATGGCGAACTGTTGATGGCGAGTCTAAACGGTTATGGCAAGCGCAGCGCGATTGCCGAATTCCCGCTCCATGGCCGTGGTGGCCAAGGGGTCATCTCGATGCAGCTGAGCGAGCGCAATGGTGCACTGGTCAGCGTGATCCAGGTCTGCGACAAGGACCACATCATGCTGATCTCGGACCAAGGCACGCTGGTGCGCACCCGCTGTGACGAAACGCCGCTGCTGGGCCGAAACACCCAGGGAGTGCGACTGATCAAGCTGGCCGAGGGTGAGCATCTGGTGGGGGTCGAGCGCATTGCCGAAGACGAGGGTGACGAAGAGTCCGATGACGGCGAGACGCTCCAGTAGCGACCTTTTCAACCGACCGGCCTCTGCCGGTCCCAACCTGAACGATGTGGTGAAGATGGCAAGAGTCTACAACTTCTGCGCGGGTCCCGCTGCGCTCCCCGAACCGGTTCTGCGCAAGGCGCAGGCGGAGATGCTCGACTACCAGGGGCGTGGCCTGTCGGTCATGGAGATGAGCCATCGCAGCGATGAGTTCATCGCCATCGCGGCACAGGCCGAGGCCAACCTGCGCCGGTTGCTCGACATTCCCGTCCACTACCGGGTGCTGTTCATGCATGGCGGCGCCACCGCCCAGTTTTCCGCCGTGCCGCTCAACCTGCTCGGCGCCACCGGCCATGCCGACTACATCAACACCGGCAGCTGGTCGCAGAAGGCGATCGAAGAGGGGCGCCGCTTCGGCAGGGTCAATGTGGCGGCCAGCAGCGAGGCCGAAAAGTTCACCACCATCCCGCCGCTGGCGGAGTGGCGGCTCGATGCCACGGCGGCCTACTGCCACTACACCCCCAACGAGACCATCGGCGGGGTCGAGTTTTCCTTCATTCCCGATACCGGTGCGGTGCCGCTGGTGGCCGACATGTCATCGACGATTCTCTCGCGACCACTCGATGTCAGCCGCTTCGGGGTGATCTACGCCGGTGCGCAGAAGAACATCGGTCCGGCCGGTCTGACCCTGGTGATCATCCGTGAAGATCTGCTGGAGCGGGCCACCGCCACCATTCCGATGGTGCTCGACTATCGGCTGACCGCCAAGAATGAGTCGATGTACAACACGCCGCCCACCTATGCCTGGTATCTGGCCGGACTGGTGTTCGAGTGGCTGCTCGAACAGGGTGGCCTGACCGCCATCGGCGAGGTCAACCGGCGCAAGGCCGAAAAACTCTATCGCTACCTCGATGGCAGCGGTTTCTATCGCAATCCGATCGATCCCGCCTGCCGTTCCTGGATGAATGTGCCGATGATTCTGGCCGACGCAAAACTGGATGGCGCCTTCCTGAAAGGGGCGGATGCCGCCGGGCTGCTGAACCTGAAGGGACACCGCTCGGTCGGTGGCATGCGGGCGAGTCTCTACAATGCCGTGCCCGAGGCCGCCGTGGATGCGCTGATCGACTACATGAGCGATTTTGCCCGGCGTAACGGGTGATGCACCATGAGCCAGCGTCAGGATGAAGAGGCACGACAACTGGCGGCGGTTCGCCAGCAGATCGATGCGATCGACAGCGAACTGTTGCGGCTGATCAATGCACGGGCGCAGTGCGCCCAGCAGGTGGCGGCGATCAAGATCGCCCACGCCGAGGGTGTGCCAAGCCACTTCCATCGACCCGAGCGCGAGGCGCAGATTCTGGCGCAGGTGCAACAGAACAACCCTGGTCCACTGCCCAATGCGGCGGTGGCCCTGCTGTTTCGTGAGCTGATGTCGGCCTGTCTGGCGCTGGAGAAACCACTGCGGGTGGCCTACCTGGGTCCCGCTGGCACCTTCAGCGAGGCGGCGGCCGTCAAACATTTCGGTCAGGCGATCGAAGGCATGGCGCAGCCGACCATCGCCGACATTTTCGCTCAGGTCGCGCGTGGCCTGGCCGATTATGGCCTGGTGCCGGTCGAGAACTCGACCGAAGGCATGGTCGGTCAGACACTCGATCTCTTCGTCGACACCGCGTTGACGCTCTGTGGCGAGGTGGAGCTGGCGGTGCAGCACTGTCTGCTGGGTCGCCAGGCGCACGGCACCCCCCGGCGGGTGCTCTCGCACCAGCAGTCGCTTGGACAGTGCCGCAACTGGCTCAACGCCCATCTGCCGGGTGTCGAACAGCAGGCCGTCAGCAGCAACAGCGAAGCGGCCCGGCTGGCCAGCGAAGATCCGCAGGTGGTGGCCATCGCCGGCAAGATGGCTGCGGAGCACTATGGATTGCAGGTGCTGGCCGAGCGGATCGAGGATTTTTCCAGCAACACCACCCGTTTTCTGGTGCTCGGCCAGCAACCTCCCGGCATCAGCGGCCATGACAAGACCAGTCTGCTGGTCTCGGTGCCGAACCGCCCCGGAGCGCTGTATCGACTGCTGGCACCCTTCGAGCATCGGGGCATCAGTCTGACCCGGCTGGAGAGCCGACCGGCCAAGAGCCATCCCTGGCGCTACCGCTTTTTCATCGATTTCGAAGGACACCGCCTGGAGCCCGACATCGCCGCGCTGCTTGAAGAGATCGAGCAGCACAGCGCCGAGGTGAAGTGGCTGGGCTCCTATCCACGTGCCAGCAACGGCAGCGACCTGTAACCGCGATCCGGAACCTCGACCATGAGCTGTGATTTTTACCAGTTGGCCAATCCCGGCGTGCGTGACCTCACCCCGTATGAACCGGGCAAGCCGATCGATGAACTGGAGCGCGAGCTTGGCATCACCGGCAGCATCAAACTGGCCAGCAACGAAAATCCGCTGGGCGCCAGCCCGCAGGCCAGCGAAGCGGCCCGGGCGGCGCTGAGTGAGCTGAGCCGCTATCCCGATGGCGCCGGTTTTCGGCTCAAGGCGGCATTGGCGCGCAAGTTCGCGCTCGATCAGCGGCGGTTGGTGCTTGGCGCCGGCTCCAGTGACCTGTTGCGGCTGGCGATCGAAGCCTTCGTCTGCGCCGGTGATCAGGTGGTGATATCGCAATACGCCTTCGCCATGTATGCCATCTATGCCCAGGCGGCACAGGCGGAGCGCATCGTGGTGCCGGCCCGTGACTGGGGGCACGATCTCGATGCCATGGCGGCTGCGGTGACCGACCGCACGCGGATGCTGTTCATCGCCAACCCCAACAACCCGACCGGTACCTGGGTCGGGCAGGCCGATCTGCTGCGGCTGTTGAAGCGGCTGCCGCAGCAGGTGCTGGTCGTGCTGGACGAGGCCTATGCCGAATACATCGACCAGCCCGACTATCCCAATGGCATGGCGCTGGGGCTGGAGTTTCCCAACCTGATCGTCATGCGCACCTTCTCCAAGGCCTATGGTCTGGCGGCATTGCGGGTCGGCTATGCGATTGCCGACCCGGCGACGGCCGATCTGATGAACCGCATCCGCGAACCCTTCAACGTCAACAGCATCGCACTGGCGGCCGCCGAGGCCGCGCTGGCCGATGAAGCCCACCTGCAACGCAGCAAAGCGGTGAACCAGCAGGGATTGGTGCAGTTGCGCGAAGCGGCCGAACGGCTCGGACTTCGAGCCATCCCCTCGGTTGGCAACTTCATCGCCATCGACATGGGGCGGGTGGCGCTGCCGATCTATGAAGCACTGTTGCGCAAGGGGCTGATCGTCCGTCCGCTGGCCGGGTATGGCATGCCGAACCACCTGCGGGTCACGGCATCGACCGAAGCAGAAAACAGCCGCTTCATCAAGGCGCTGCAAGAAGTGCTGGAAGCCGGTTGAATGGACGCTGGAGCCGCGCAACCCCATTGGCGTCGCGTTGCCATTCTCGGCGTCGGCCTGATCGGCGGTTCGCTCGCCCGGGTGTTGAAGGCGCAGGGCGCGGCCGATGAGATCGTCGGTTGCGGCCGGCAGCAGCAGAACCTCGAAACGGCCCGGCAACTGGGCATCATCGACCAGTTCGTGCTCGATCCGGTGCAGGCGGTGCGGGAGGCCGATCTGGTACTGCTCGGTGCGCCGGTGCTGGCCACCGCTGCGCTGCTGGCAGAGATTGCACCCCATCTGGCCGAACAGGCGGTGGTGACCGATGTCGCCAGCGTCAAGGGGGTGGTGGTCGAAGCGGCACGGCAGCAGTTGGGAGAGAAACTGGCCCGCTTCGTGCCCGCACATCCGATTGCCGGTGCCGAGACCAGTGGTGCCGCAGCCTCCCGTGCCGACCTGTTCGTCGATCACCGGGTCATTCTCACGCCGCTGGCGCAGACGGCCGCCGACGCACTGGAGCAGGTGCGGGCGCTGTGGCGACTGACTGGTGCGCTGGTCGAGGAGATGTCGGTGCAGCGCCATGACCAGATCTTTGCCGCCACCAGCCATCTGCCGCATCTGCTGGCCTTCACGCTGGTCAATGCGGTGGCGCGGCAGGGTGGCGAGGCGGGCATCATCCACTATGCCGCGGGTGGTTTTCGTGACATGACCCGAATTGCGGCGAGCGATCCGACCCTGTGGCACGACATCTTCTTGACCAACAAGGATGCGCTGCTGCAATCGCTGGAGCAGTTTCAGCAGGAGCTGGAGGTGTTCCGGCAGGCGATCGTCGAGGATGACAGTGCGCAGATATCAAAAATGCTGCTGCACTCCAGGACGATGCGCAACAAACTATCCAACAGCAATTGATTTGAATCGAGAGTCGAAATCCATGGGTGAATCGCAGCAGAGTTTTCATCTGACCCCGGGTGGTGCCTTGACCGGGACCCTCGCGGTGGCCGGCGACAAGTCGATTTCGCACCGTTCGATCATGCTGGGTGCGCTGGCTGAAGGCACGACCACCGTCGAGGGTTTTTTGCCCGGCGAAGACACCCTAGCGACGCTGGCCGCCTTTCGGCAGTTGGGTGTCACCATCGAAGGGCCGATCGATGGGCGGGTGGTGATCCATGGTGTCGGCCTGCATGGGCTCAAGGCAGTCGACGCGCCACTCTATCTGGGCAACTCCGGCACCTCGATGCGGTTGCTGTGTGGTCTGCTCGCCGCGCAACCCTTTGCCACGGTGTTGACCGGTGACAGTTCGCTGTCGAGACGACCGATGAACCGGGTGGCCATCCCGCTGCGGCAGATGGGAGCGCAAATCGGCACCAGCGCCGAAGGCCATCCACCGGTCACCATCGCAAGCACCCAACGGCTGCATGGCATCGAATATGCGATGCCGGTGGCCAGTGCCCAGGTCAAATCGGCCCTGCTGCTGGCGGGGCTCTATGCCCAAGGCGAAACGGCGGTGATCGAACCAGCACCGACCCGTGACCACACCGAGCGGATGTTGCGCAGCCTGGGCTATCGGGTCGAGAGTCATCCAGTTGCCGCTGGACAGCGGATCTCGCTGCAAGGTGGTGGCACGCTGCGCGCCATCGACATCCAGGTGCCGGGCGACATCTCGTCGGCGGCCTTTTTCATTGTCGGCGCCACCATTGCGCCCGGCTCGAACCTGCTGTTGCGCAACGTCGGCATCAATCCGACCCGCACCGGCGTCATCGACATCCTGCGGCAGATGGGTGCCGACATCTCCCTGGAGCGCCAGTACAGCGCCGGCGATGAGCCGGTGGCCGATCTGCGCATCCGCCATGCACCGCTGCGTGGCATTGAAATTCCCGAAGCACTGGTGCCGCTGGCGATCGACGAATTTCCGGCCATCCTGGTCGCGGCGGCGCAGGCCACTGGCGAGACTGTGCTGAGCGGCGCCAGCGAACTGCGGGTCAAGGAGAGTGACCGCATCCAGGCGATGGCCGATGGTCTGAAGGTGCTGGGCGTCGACAGTGTCGTGCGGCCGGATGGCATCGTGCTGCGCGGCGGCGCGTTCGGTGGCGGGCGCATCGACAGTCATGGCGACCACCGCATCGCCATGGCCTTTGCCATGGCAGCGCTGCGTGCCAGCGCGCCACTTCAGATCACCGATTGCGCCAATGTCGCCACCTCATTCCCGAATTTCGCGGCATTGGCCCAGCAGGCGGGACTCGGCATCAGGGTCGAAAACGCGGATGGGTAGAGTGGAAGCGGAGCCGCCACCGGTCATCACCCTCGATGGCCCGAGCGGGGTGGGCAAGGGCACCGTGGCGCTCCATCTGGCCCGTCAGAGCGGCTGGCATCTGCTGGACAGCGGTGCCCTCTATCGGCTGGTGGCGCTCATCGCCCAGCGCCAGGAGATTCCGCTGTCGGCGGAGGCGCGCTTGGCTGAGGCAGCGGCGACCATGGATGTCCGCTTCGACATCGATCCACTGGGCGGGTGCACACAGGTCCGACTTGACGGCCAAGTCGTCGATGCGGCGTTGCGCAGCGAGGAGTGCGGCAACCGCGCCTCGCAGGTGGCGGTGCATCCACAGGTGCGTGCCGCACTGCTCGATTTTCAGCATGGCTTCCAGCGTGCGCCGGGTCTGATCGCCGATGGCCGGGACATGGGAACGGTGGTCTTTCCCGCCGCGGCGCTGAAGATCTACCTCACCGCCAGCGCGGCGGTGCGCGCGCGGCGACGGCAGGCGCAGTTGAAAGAGCAGGGTCTGGATGTTAGCCTGATGCGCCTCGTTGAAGAGATCGACGCCCGTGATCAGCGCGATGCCAGCCGTTCGGTGGCGCCGTTGCGACCGGCAGACGATGCATTGGTCATCGACACGACCGATCTCGGTATCGATGAGGTGGTGGCGCGCGTCTGGCAAGAGGCCAAAAACCGCCGCCTGCTGTAAACCGATCGCTCTTCTTGCGCTCTCCCCAGTCGCACTGCGAGAAGAGGATCCCTTTGATCAACAGACCGTGCTGGCTGGAGCACGGTAACGGTGCCGGTGACCACCCGCAGGTGGCATTGGCGAATTCATCAACAGGTAAACCCATGGCAGAAAGTTTTTCCGAACTCTTCGAGCAGAGCTTGAAAGAGATCAACATGCAACCCGGTTCCATCGTCTCGGGCACTGTGGTTGACATCGACAGCGACTGGATCACCGTCCACGCCGGCCTGAAGTCCGAAGGTGTCATTCCCAAGAATCAGTTTCTGAACGAAAACGGCGAGCTGACCATTCAGATCGGCGATACCGTCAAGGTTGCACTTGAAGCCATTGAAGATGGCTATGGCGAAACCCGCCTGTCGCGTGAAAAGGCCAAGCGCGTGGAGGTGTGGCAGGATCTGGAGCAGGCCTTCACCGATGAGACCTTGGTCAAGGGTCTGATCAACGGCAAGGTCAAGGGCGGCTACACCGTTGACATTCAAACGATTCGTGCCTTTTTGCCGGGGTCGCTGGTCGATGTTCGTCCGGTCCGTGATGCGGTCGATCTCGAAGGCAAGACACTCGAATTCAAGATCATCAAGCTGGACCAGAAGCGCAACAACGTCGTGGTTTCACGCCGTGCCGTGCTCGAACAGGCCACCAGTGCCGAGCGTGAAGCGCTGCTGGTGTCGCTGCAAGAGGGCATGGAGGTGCCGGGCATCGTCAAGAATCTGACCGACTATGGCGCCTTCGTCGATCTGGGTGGTGTCGATGGTCTGCTGCACATCACCGACATGGCCTGGAAACGGATCAAGCATCCGAGTGAAATCGTCAACGTGGGCGATGAGATCACCGTCAAGATTCTGAAGTTCGACCGCGAGCGCAACCGCGTCTCCCTCGGTCTGAAGCAACTGGGTGAAGATCCGTGGCTCTCGATCATCCAGCGCTATCCGGTTGGAAGCCGCGTGATGGGCAAGGTCACCAACCTGGCCGACTATGGCTGCTTTGTCGAGATCGAAGAGGGAGTCGAAGGTCTGGTTCACATCTCCGAAATGGATTGGACCAACAAGAACATCCATCCGTCGAAAGTGGTTCAGATCGGCGATGAGGTCGAGGTTCAGGTGCTCGATATCGATGAAGAGCGCCGCCGCATCTCGCTGGGCATCAAGCAGTGCAAGCAGAATCCGTGGGAGAAGTTTTCCGAAAGCTACAACCGTGGTGACCGCATCTCCGGCAAGATCAAGTCGATCACCGACTTCGGCATCTTCATCGGCCTGGAAGGCAACATCGATGGTCTGGTGCATCTCTCCGACATCTCCTGGGATGAGGCAGGTGAAGAGGCGGTTCGTCATTACAAGAAGGGCGATGACATCGAAACCGTCATTCTGTCGATCGATCCCGAGCGTGAGCGCATTTCACTGGGCGTCAAGCAGCTGCTGAGCGACCCGTTCAACGACTATGCCGATGCACATGACAAAGGCAGCGTCGTGACCGGCACCGTTCAGGAGGTGGAAGCCAAGGGTGCGGTGGTTCAGTTGGCCGAGGGTGTCGAGGCGACGCTCAAGGCTTCCGAAGCCAGCAGCGATCGCATCGACGACCTGCGGCAACTGCTGAAGCCGGGTGATGTGATCGAAGCCAAAATCGTCAACCTCGACCGCAAGACGCGGGCGATTGCGCTGTCGATCCGTGCCAAGGATGCCGTGGATCAGAAACAGGCACTGAAAGAGCTGCGCAAGCAGGAGGCCGAAGCGGTATCGCCGACCACCATCGGTGATCTGATCAAGGCGCAGATGGAAAACCAGGGCTGAGCAGGTTGGCCAAGGATGGCCATGATCGCGACATGGGCTTCATGGTAAAGTCCATGTCGCTGATCAATAGATGAAAATAGCCAACGATGCCAGAGCGGAATCCCTATGACCCGATCCGAGCTTATCGAGCGTATCGCTGCGAAGCAGCCGCAGCTTCCACTCAAGGATGTCGAGTTGGCGGTTCGCTGCATTCTTGAGCAGATGTCGCAGGTGCTGGCCACCGGTAAACGGATCGAAGTGCGTGGCTTTGGCAGTTTTTGCCTCCACTTTCGACAGCCGAGAGTTGCGCGCAATCCCAAGACGGGTGAGTCGGTGCCGCTGCAGGGCAAGCACGTTCCACACTTCAAGCCAGGCAAGGAGTTGCGGGACCGGGTCAATGACCTGATAGAGTAAAAGTTTGCCCTGCGCTGATTCGCAAAGCGAATCGATCGCTGCTCTTTGATCGGGTGGCTTGTGGAGAAAACGCATTCAGCAGATTGTATCTCCAGATATTTTTAAGCGGACCATGCGCCGATTGAAGCACTCCATCCAATGGATCGCCGTCCTGCTGCTGATGTCGATGACGGCTTGGTTCATGACCGAGAACAGCGCGCCAGTGCAGCCACAGCTCTGGAGCCTGCAGCTTCCGCAACTCTCTTTGGGCGCCTGGTTGGTGCTTGCCTTCTTTGCCGGAGCCTGTGCTGCGTCGCTGGTCACTTCGGTTGCGCTGGCACGCTGGCGGTTGCGGCTGTCGTCTGTCGAACGTCAGAACGCCAGAGAAAAAGAGCGTGCTGCAACCCCGGCCGTTGATGCGAGCCCATCGCATCGATGAGTGATACGCTCCTGCTCTTTTGCCTGCTGCTGACAGCGGTGCTGCTGGGCTGGCTGTTTGGACGCCGTTCGATGACATTGCGCTTGCGCACCGAGCCAGCAGCGAGCCAGGCGCGCTACCTGTCCGATCTGGACCGTTTGATCACTGTCGAAAAGAGTTCGTTTGTCAACGCGTTGTCCAAGATTCTCGACGAGGACCAAAGCGGTGTGGAGTTCTACCTCGTCATCGCGGCGCTGCTGCGTCGGCGTGGGGAGGTCGAGTATGCCATTGAGTGTCATCAGACCCTGCTGAACCGGTTTGCGGTCGATTCGCCTCTGCATGGCGAGCTGATTTTCGAGTTGGCGAAAGATTACATCCATGCCGGGCTTCATGACCGGGCCGAGTTGCTGTTGAATGATCTGGTTGAGCGCTATCCGGTCCTGCGCATTGCCGCGATGGAGGCGCTGCTGGAGCTTCATCAAGGCAGCCGTGAGTGGCATGAGGCGATCGCGGTCGGTGCACGGATGCGCACTCTGCTGCGTTCGCCCGCGCTGCTCCTTGATGCCAAAAATCAGCAGCGGCTTGTCGCCCTGCACTGCGCATTGGCCCATTATCACTGTGAGCTGGCCGAAGCGGGCTTGGCGACCGCCGACCATTCGGCTGTTCGCACAGCCCTGGCAGCGGCGCTCAAGCTCGATCGGAAGTCGGTGCGTGCAAGCTGGTTGCTGACCGCACTTGAACTCGAATTGAGCAACCAGGAGGCTGCATTGCGACATCTGCGGCGGGTGCGGCAGCAGGCGCCCGAGTGGCTGGCTGATACCGTCGTGCTGTTCCTCGATCGCATCCAGAGATTGGCGCCGGTCGCCATGGTCGAGCAGTGGATGCTGAACTGGCTGGATGAATACCCCTCGGTGGCCATGATCATGGTGACGACCGAGTTTCAGTTGCAGGTGCATGGGCCACGTCGAACCTATGATTTCCTGCTTCTGCAGTTGCACCGTTTCCCAAGTTTCAGGCCTCTGCTCGACCTGCTGGAGCGCCACTTTCAGCCGGAAGTGACGGATTTGGCCATGCTGTTCAGGAGTCTCAAGCAGTTGTCCGATCAGTTCATGGAGGAAAAATCGAAATATCTGTGCAGCCATTGCGGTTTCAAAGGCACAAAGGTGCATTGGCAATGCCCAAGCTGTCGGGAATGGAACAGCATCAAACCGATTTTTGGTCGTAACCTGGAGTACCGATGAGTTCACCGTCAGGTCCGAGAACCATTCTGGCCCTCGATTACCATGACCCGCAGGCCGCCCTGCGGCTGGTCGAGATGCTCGATCCGCAGCTCTGCCGGTTGAAGGTGGGAAAAGAGCTGTTTACCCGCAGTGGCCCTGAATTTGTCGGCAAACTGATTGAGCGGGGCTATGAGGTCTTTCTCGATCTCAAATTCCATGACATCCCGCAGACCGTCGCACGGGCGGTGCAAGCCGCGGCGGAATTGGGGGTCTGGATGGTCAACGTCCATGCCAGTGGCGGTCGTCACATGATGGAGAGTGCGGCCAATGCCCTGGCCAGATACCCCAAAGCGCCGCTGCTGATTGCCGTCACTGCGCTCACCAGCCTGGATCAGTACGATCTGAAAGAGATTGGTGTGGCTCGCACGCCGACCGACTGGGCAGTGATGCTGGCCAAACTGGCCGAGGATTCCGGTCTGCAGGGCGTGGTCTGCTCGGCACAGGATCTGGCCATGCTCGAACCTGAAGTTGATGCCGCGTTTTTGCGGGTGACGCCAGGAATCAGACTGCCGGGAGATGAGCAGCATGACCAGAAACGGGTGCTCGACCCTGCGACAGCCATTCGCGCCGGCAGTCACTATCTGGTGGTGGGCAGATCGGTGACCGCGGCAGCCGATCCAGTGGCAAAGCTGCATGTGATCAATGCACAAATCAGCGCTGCGTAAGTGCTTGCTGATTCTGTGGGCAATTTGACTCAAGCGTTCAGGTGCGCAACTCAGGCCTTCGATGCCGGCAACGGGCGAGTTCAGCCATGTTTGCCATCATTCATCTGAAGAGATCATGTTGAGTCGTTGGTCCTTTATGCGTAAAATAGCTGCCCTTGACAGCAAGGCTCGGCAAATTTCTGCTCGTCCTCTGTTGTGGTCGAAAGAATAAGCGGGGAGTGGCGAAGAACATGTACGTGGTATTCGAAAGTGGCGGCAAGCAGCATCGGGCCAAGCTGGGAGACCGGATCAGGCTCGAGAAGATCGAGCAGGCGCCCGGTGAGTCGGTCGAATTCGATCGGGTGTTGCTGGTGGGTGAGGGCAGTGATGTCAAGGTTGGCGCGCCTTACCTGACGGACAGCAACATCACTGCCGAAGTCATCGGCCATGGGCGGCTGAAAAAGATCAAGATCATCAAGTTCCGTCGCCGCAAGCACCACATGAAGCAGGCTGGACATCGGCAGTGGTACACCGAGGTCAAGATCATGGCGATCGGTGCGGTCGTCAAGGCCTGATCGAACCCGTTACAACCCATCATTCAGAGGTAGCGAGTCATGGCACACAAGAAGGCGGGCGGCAGTACCCGCAATGGACGCGATTCGGAATCCAAACGCCTGGGCGTCAAGCTCTATGGCGGGCAACTGGCCAAGGCGGGCAGCATCATCGTCCGTCAGCGCGGTACGGCATTTCACCCAGGCGCGAATGTCGGCTGTGGCACCGACCACACCTTGTTCGCCAAGGCCGAGGGTCGAGTCCAGTTTGAAGTGAAAGGACCCAAGCAGCGCCGTTACGTCAACATCGTTCCAGTCTGACACCTGTCAGTCAAAAGGCTCCGGTCCCAGTGATCCGGGGCCTTTTTGTTGATGGATGAAATGCCCGCCCCCTGTCGTCGGCCATCTGGTGTACCCATCCGTGGGCCGCTGAATTTTTTTCTGCACCTCCGTCAGGACGCTTGCTCACCGCATGCTTGCGGTATAGTTCGGGCTTTGCATACCGTAATGCTGACCATCGCATCCCTGTGCAGGAGTTGCCACCGTGAAATTCGTCGATGAAGCCACGATCTGGGTCGAGGCGGGAAACGGCGGCAATGGCTGTCTCAGTTTTCGCCGCGAGAAATACATCGAGCGTGGGGGGCCGGACGGTGGCGATGGCGGCGCGGGTGGCAGCATCTATCTCGAGGCCGATGCCAACTGCAATACGCTGGTCGATTTTCGCTATCAGCCGCGCTATCGGGCTGGGCATGGCGAGAATGGGCGTGGCGCCAACTGCACCGGGCACAATGGTGCCGATCTGATTCTGAAGGTACCGGTGGGAACCACCGTGATCGATGTCGACAGCGAACAGCCGATCGGTGATCTGGTGCAGGCTGGCGATCGGCTGCTGGTGGCCGCGGGTGGGCACCGTGGCCTTGGCAACACCCGTTTCAAATCGAGTGTCAACCGCGCACCGCGCAAGACCACCAGTGGCGGAGCCGGTGAGCGACGGCAGCTGCGTCTCGAACTGAAACTGATGGCCGATGTCGGTCTGCTCGGCCTGCCCAATGCTGGAAAATCGACCTTCATTCGCGCGGTCTCGGCGGCGCGTCCCAAGGTGGCCGATTATCCCTTCACCACTCTGATTCCCAACCTCGGGGTGGTCAGCATCGAGCCGCATCGCAGTTTCGTGGTGGCTGACGTCCCTGGCTTGATCGAAGGGGCTTCGCAAGACGCTGGTCTGGGATTCCGCTTTCTGCGACACCTGACCCGCACCCGCCTGCTGTTGCATCTGGTCGATGTGGCGCCACTGGATCACTCCGACCCGGTTGATGCCGCGCGGGTGATCATCGATGAGCTGGAGCAATTCAGTCCGACCCTGGCGGCACGGCCACGCTGGCTGGTGCTCAACAAGATCGATCTGCTGCCGATCGAAGAGGTTGAGCAACTGGTGCAGCGCATGCGCGCCGAGCTGCCATGGGAGGGGCCGCTCCATCTGATCTCCGCGCTGGCCCACCAGGGCACCGAATTGCTGTGCCAGCAGTTGCAGGAGTACCTTGATCAGGTGAATCAGGAGGAGGCGGAAGACTCCGAAGCCCGGCAACGCGAACTCGAAACCCTCCGACGCATGGAAGAGGAGGCACGCAAGCGGGTTCGTGACTGGCGAGCCAGCCAGCAGTTGCTGCCTGACGATGAAGATGAAGATGAAGATGAGGATGACGAGGAGGCTGAGGTTTTCTATGTCAGATAGTCGCGACTCGAAGCGCGGTGCGGTGTCTGTCGGCGAATTTGTTGCTGCGCGGGCGACACTGCGTTCGACGCGCCGCTGGGTCATCAAGATTGGCAGCGCGCTGCTGACGGCCAATGGCCGGGGGCTCGACACCGAAGCGATGTCGGCCTGGGTGGCGCAGGTTGTCGAACTGCGTCGTCGAGGCGTCGAAGTGGTGCTGGTCTCTTCCGGCGCGGTGGCCGAGGGGATGTTGCGGCTGGGTCTCAAGCAGCGCCCGCAACTGATCCATGAGCTGCAGGCGGCTGCCGCGGTGGGCCAGATGGGACTGGTTCAGGCCTACGAGACCTACTTTCACCGGTTTGGGCTGCATACGGCGCAGATTCTGCTCACCCACGATGACCTCTCCGATCGCAAGCGCTACCTCAATGCCCGGGCCACCCTGAAAGAGCTGCTGCGCCTTGGCGTCATTCCGGTGGTGAATGAGAACGACACCGTGGTCACCGATGAGATTCGCTTTGGCGACAATGACACCCTCGGTGCGCTGGTGACCAATCTGGTCGGTGCTGAGATGCTGCTGATCCTGACCGATCAGGATGCGCTCTATCAGGCCGATCCCCGACGCCAACCCGATGCCGAGGTGATTCATGGCGCGCTGGCGACCGACCCCCATCTGCTGGAGATTGCCGGCGGCAGCGGCACGGCGCTGGGGCGAGGTGGCATGGTGACCAAGGTGCAGGCGGCGCGGCTGGCCGCCCGTTCCGGTGCCATGACCCTGATCGCCGGTGGGAGGCTGCCACATGTCATTCTACGACTTCACGAGGGCGAGCCGTTGGGCACTCTGTTGCTGCCGGAGCAGGATCCGCTGGCTGCGCGCAAGCAGTGGCTTGCGGCCCACTTGCAGACCCGCGGTGACATCACCATCGATGCCGGGGCAGTGCGCATGCTGCGAGAGTGCGGCAAGAGCCTGCTGCCGGTCGGCGTGAAGGCGATCTCCGGGACTTTCTCTCGCGGCGAGATGGTGGTTTGCAGTGATGAGGCCGGCAGGTCAGTCGCGCGCGGTCTGGTCAACTATGGCCATGAAGAGGCGGTCAAGCTGATCGGGCAGCCCAGTGGACGCATTGCTGAACTCATCGGCTACATGGGCGAGCCCGAACTGATTCATCGGGACAATCTGGTGTTGCTGTAGAGAGGCGTTTTCTGCGGGCAATAAAAAACCGGCCTTGGCCGGTTTTTTATTGCATGGCTCGGCGGTGCTTACGCCGTCACTTTGCGGCCAGTGCGAGGGCCTTGATCTTGGCGCTCAGGCGGCTTTTATGGCGTGCGGCCTTGTTCTTGTGGATGATGCCTTTGTTGACCATGCTGTCGATGATCGGAACAGCGCGCTGAAATGCCTGTTGTGCCTTCTCGACATCACCCGCTTCGATCTGGTTTGCCGCTGTCTTGATGTAGGTGCGGACTTTTGAGCGAAGGCTGACGTTGTTTTGACGGTTTTTTTCCGCTTGACGGGTACGTTTCTTGGCGGAAGCAATGTTAGGCACGAATGGCTCCTCTGAGCATTGAGGTAAAACAGGCGCGCATTATCCAGATCGAGCCTGGCGCTGTCAATTGGACCGGCGGTTGAGGCCAAGCACGGTCAGCGCAGGAATTTCCGCACATAGGAGCAGCTCGCCTCGATTTTGAGCTGCTGCGTCCGCGCCCAGGCCAGGCCGGTGCGCACCAGTTTTTCGGCAATGCCACGACCGCGTATCTGTGGTGGCACGAAGGTGTGGTGGAAATTGACCACACCCTGTCGGGGCAGCAGATGGTATTCGAGCAGGGCTTCGAACTCGCCCACCTGAACGACGAAGCGTTCGTGTTCGGCTTGATGGATGACCTCCATATCGGTGCCTCCTGGGTTGTGGTCAGGACACCATGCGTAACAGACTGCACGGGATATCGACTCTAAGCGCGGTGCGGGGCTTTGTCGATAGGCACGAAAAAAACCCGGCCGCGTAAGCGGGCCGGGTTTTGCGTCTGGTTGCCGGATCGGGGTGCGCAAACGCGCCCGACGGCGGCGGATCACTTCTTCGGTGGCTGGCTGACCAGTTTTTCGGTGCGGGTGCCGACCTTGGAGAGATCGCTGATCCGCTCCCAGTTGGCAGCCACGTCTTCGACCGTCGGATGGTCGCCGAGGCTCACCTTGTCGTTCTGCAGAATCGCCGCAACGCCAAATGAGCCGCCCTGCGCCTGAATGATGACGCCGTTGGGGGCTTGGTCAGAGACCATGAAGAGTGCGCCCGGGGTGACCAGTTCGGGGGCCAGCCCTTGCGCCACTTCGCCGGGCAGCAGGTTTTCGGTCATGCGGGTGAGTGCGGCCGGTGCCAGCGAGTTGGTGTAGACGTTGTGCTTGGCTCCTTCGAGGCGCAGGGTGTTCATGAAGCCGACCATGCCCAGTTTGGCGGCGCTGTAGTTGGTCTGGCCGAAGTTGCCGAACAGTCCGGAGCCGGAGGTGGTCATCAGGATGCGGCCATACTTCTGCTCCTTCATGATCTCCCAGCAGTACTTGGTGACATAGACGGCACCCAGCAGGTGAACGTTGATGACGGCCTCGAAATCGTCGAAGGTCATGTTCGAGAAGCTTTTGTCGCGCAGGATGCCGGCATTGTTGATCAGGATGTGCACGGTGCCGAAGTGTTTGACGGCATCATCGACCATGCTCTTGGCGCCGGCCTTGTCGGAGACCGAACCGCCATTGGCGATGGCGGTGCCGCCAAAGGCGCGGATCTCGGCAACGACCGCCTCGGCCGCCTTGCTGGAGCCACCGCTGCCATCCACGGCGCCGCCCAGATCGTTTACCACCACCTTGGCGCCACGGCGCGCCAGTTCCAGTGCATGTTGCCGGCCCAGGCCGTTGCCGGCGCCGGTGACGATGGCGACTTTGCCTTCAAAGCTGATAGTCATGGTCGAGTCTCTCCTGTGTTACGATTGAATCTTTTTATTGGCTTGTTTCGCCTCGTTGCGAGGTCGCTGCTGGCAGTCGGCAGTGGCCGGACCATGCTCCAGCGCGTGGTGGTCGTGGGCCAGTGTTGCATTGCGTGTCGTTCCATGCAGGAACGGCGGACAACGGCGGTTGTGCTCTGCGCTTGAGGACGATCGAAGTCGCGCACCATTCTAGGCAACTTGCTTCTCAATTGGAACAAAGATGGATCAGGCCGAGCGGCGCAGCACAGCCCTGCTGAAATCGAGCGCGGTGGTGGCGCTGATGACCCTGCTGTCGCGCATTCTGGGCATGGTGCGCGACATCGTCGTGGCGCGGATGGTGGGCTCCAGCGCCGGGGCCGATGCCTTTTTCGTGGCCTTCAAGATCCCCAATTTTCTGCGTCGGCTCTTTGCCGAGGGTGCCTTTGCCCAGGCCTTCGTGCCGGTTCTGAGCGAGTACCGCACCCAGCGCTCGCTGGAGCAGACGCGAGAACTGATCGACAAGACCGCCGGCATGCTGACGCTGGCGCTGATGCTGGTGACGCTGCTGGCGGTGGTGGGTGCGCCGCTGCTGACCCTGCTTTTTGCACCGGGTTTTCAGCAGGATGGCGCCAAGATGGCGCTCACCACCGAGATGCTGCGCATCACCTTTCCCTATCTGTTCTTCATTTCATTGACGGCGTTCTGTGGCAGTGTGCTGAACAGTTTCGGCCGTTTTGCCGTGCCGGCGGTCACGCCGATCTTTCTGAACCTGACCATGATCGCGGCGGCACTCTGGCTGGCGCCGCGGCTCGATGTGCCGGTCCACGCATTGGCCTGGGGGGTGCTGGCGGCTGGCTTGGTGCAGCTGCTGTTCCAGTTTCCGTTTCTGCTCCGGCTGGGGCTGCTGCCGCGGCCGCGGCTCGACTGGCGCCATGCGGGGGTGCGGCGGATCGGCCGGTTGATGACGCCTGCGATCTTCGGGGTCTCGGTGAGTCAGATCAATCTGCTGCTCGACACCATCCTCGCCTCGTTTCTGGAGACGGGCAGCGTCTCCTGGCTCTACTACTCCGACCGCCTGGTGGAGCTGCCGCTGGGGGTGATCGGCATCGCCATCGCGACCGTGATCCTGCCGGTGCTGTCACGCCGCGCGGCACGGCAGGAGATCGAGGCCTTCTCCGCCACGCTCGACTGGGGATTGCGCGGCGTACTTTTGATCGGTCTGCCGGCGACCGTGGCGCTGGTGCTGCTGGCCGAGCCGCTGATCTTCACCTTTTTCCAGTATGGCGAAATGGGATTGCGCGATGTCGAAAAGAGCGCGTTCAGCCTGAAGTTCTATGCGTTGGGTCTCATTGCCTTCATGTCGATCAAGGTGGTGGCGACCGGCTACTTTGCCCGGCAGGACACCCGCACACCGGTACGCATCGGCATCATCGCGATGGTGGCCAACATGCTGCTCAACCTGCTGCTGATCTGGCCGTTGCAGCATGCCGGGCTCGCGCTCGCGACCGCCCTGAGCGGCTGGCTCAACGCCGGACTGCTGCTGCGGGGCCTGCTGACCGGACGGATCTATCGGCTGGCGACGGGCTGGCTGCCCTTCGTGTTGCGCATCGCGCTGGCCAATCTGTTGATGGGTGCGCTGCTGTGGTGGCTGTCGCCCGAAGCTTCGGTGTGGGCCGCCTGGGGCGTCTGGCAGCGGGTCGAGCGGGTGACGCTGCTGTGCATCGGTGGATTCACCGGCTATCTGCTGGCATTGCTGCTGCTGGGCGAACCGCTGATCAGGTCGACACTGTCGGCACTCCTGAGGCGTGCGGTGGCCGCACGGGGCGGGCCGTGATGTTGCGCTATAATCGGCCACTTTTGATGGTCGATCACGACAGGCCAGCGGCCAGGGTTCGAGAGGCGTCATGGAGCTGATTCGCGGAATGCACAACCTGAGGCCACGGCATCGCGGCTGCGTGGCCACCATCGGCAATTTCGATGGTGTGCACTGCGGCCATCAGCAGATCCTGCACGCTCTGCGACTGCGCGCGGCCGAGTTGGACTTGCCGTCGATGGTGATCACCTTTGAGCCGCAACCACAGGAGTTCTTTGCCGGGAATCAGGCGCCGCCGCGACTGACCCCCTTTGCCCACAAGATGGCACTGCTGCGACAGCAGGGGATCGATCGGGTGCTCTGCCTGCGCTTCAACCGTCACCTCAGCGGCATGGCGGTGGATGAGTTCATCGACCGGCTGCTGGTCGATGGCGTTGGCGTGCGCCATCTGATCGTCGGCGATGATTTCCGCTTTGGCCATCAGCGCCAGGGCGACTACCACGCACTCTGTGTCGCGGGGGAACGCTTTGGTTTCACCGTTGCCAACACCGACACCGTGGTGGCGCTGCAGCAGCGCATCAGCAGCAGCCGCATCCGCGAACGGCTGGGCGAGGCCGATCTGGATGAGGCCGAGCTCCTGCTGGGGCGACCCTATGCGTTCTGTGGTCGGGTCATCGAAGGGCAGAAGCTGGCACGACAGCTCGGTTTTCCCACCGCCAACCTCTCCTTGCGGGGGCGCCGTCCCGCCCTCAACGGCGTCTTCGCCGTCGAGGTGGAGTTGGAGGGTGTGCAGCATCCCGGGGTCGCCAACGTCGGCATGCGGCCGACGGTGGGTGGTTTGCAACCGCTGCTCGAGGTCCATCTACTCGATTACGACGGCCGGCTCTATGGCCGCAGACTGACGGTGACCTTTCGCAAGCATCTGCGGGCGGAGCGCAAGTTTGCCGACCTTGCCGCGCTGACGGCGGCGATTGCCGCCGATGTGGCCGCGGCCCGCCACCACTTCGACACCGCCATGCTGCGCCCATGAGATCGCAGACGGCCGTCCACTGTTGTTTCAGGAGTATCGATTCGGTTCATGAGTAGCTACAAAGAGACCCTCAACCTGCCGAAGACCAGCTTTCCGATGAAGGCGAACCTGGCGCAGCGTGAACCGCAACTGCTCAAGCAGTGGCAGACGCAGCAGCTCTATCGGCAGATCCGCCAGGCCAGCGCCGGCCGTCCACGCTACCTGCTGCACGATGGCCCGCCCTATGCCAATGGCGAGATTCACCTTGGTCACGCGGTCAACAAGGTGCTGAAGGACATCATCGTCAAGGCCAAGGGGTTGAGCGGATTCGATGCGCCCTATGTGCCGGGGTGGGACTGCCACGGGCTGCCGATCGAGCTCAATGTCGAAAAAAAGGTCGGCAAGGCCGGACACAAGGTGTCGGCGCGGGCATTTCGGGCTGCCTGCCGTGACTATGCCAGCAAGCAGATCGACCGGCAGCGACAGGATTTCATCCGCCTCGGCGTGCTGGGTGACTGGGACGATCCCTACCTGACGATGGCACCCCGGTTCGAGGCTGACATCATCCGCACGCTGGGGCGCATCATCGACCGTGGCCACCTGCTGCGCGGCTTCAAGCCGGTGCACTGGTGCATCGACTGCGGTTCGGCGCTGGCCGAGGCCGAGGTGGAGTATCAGGAGCAGCGCTCGCCGGCGATCGATGTCCGCTTCGTCGTGGCCGAAGAGGAGCGCTTTCTGGGTGCGTTCCGGGAACTGACCGAGGAGCCCGGGCGCGGCCCGGTCTCGGTGGTGATCTGGACCACGACACCCTGGACGCTGCCGGCCAACCAGGCGGTCGCACTCAATCCACGGCTCGACTATCTGCTGGTGACTGCATCGGGGCCGCAGGGTCCGGAGCGCTGGGTGCTGGCCGAGCCGCTGGTGGCCGCGGTGATGGCCCGCGCCGGCATCGAGCACTACCGCATCATCGGTCGCACGCTGGGCAGCGACCTCGAAGGGCAGTGGCTGCTGCATCCGTTCCTGGCGCGCCAGGTGCCGGTGATCCTGGGTGAACATGTCACGGCCGAAGCCGGGACCGGTGCGGTGCACACCGCCCCGGGACACGGTCTGGAGGATTATCAGGTCGGCCTGAAGTATGGGCTCGAAGTGCTGAATCCGGTCGATGACCGCGGTTGTTTCAAGGCGGACACCGAGTTTCTGGCCGGCCTCAATGTCTTTGCCGCCAACGAACAGGTGATCACGCTGCTGAGCGAGCGCGGCCGGCTGCTGGCCAACCGGCCGCTGAACCACAGCTATCCGCACTGCTGGCGGCACAAGACGCCGGTGATCTTTCGCGCCACCCCGCAGTGGTTCATCGCCATGCAGCAGCAGGGGCTGCTCGATGCCGCCGAGGCTGCGCTCGAAGGGGTGCTGTTCGAACCGGCCTGGGGCCGCGCGCGGATGAGCGCGATGTTGAACGGCCGGCCCGACTGGTGTGTCTCCCGCCAGCGCGCCTGGGGGGTGCCGATTCCGCTCTTCATCCATCGCACCACCGGTGAGCTCCATCCACGCACCGCCGAGCTGATCGAGCAGGTGGCGCTGATCGTCGAGCGTGAAGGCATCGATGGCTGGTTCGAGCTCGAACCGCGCACCCTGTTGGGCGACGAGGCCGACGACTACGGCAAGATCAGCGACACCCTCGATGTCTGGTTCGATTCCGGGGTCTCCTGGGCGGCGGTGCTGGAGCGGCGTGCCGAGCTGGGGTTGCCGGCCGACCTCTATCTCGAAGGCTCCGACCAGCACCGTGGCTGGTTCCAGTCCTCGCTGCTGGCGGCAGTGGCCGCGACTGGCGCGCCGCCCTATCGCGGGCTGCTGACCCACGGCTTCACCGTCGATGCCAGTGGCCGCAAGATGTCCAAGTCGCTGGGCAATGTGGTGGCGCCGCAGCAGGTGATCCAGACGCTGGGTGCCGATGTGCTGCGGCTGTGGGTCGCCGCCACCGACTACCGGGGCGAGATGACGGTCTCGGATGAGATCCTCAACCGCACCGCCGACTCCTACCGCCGCATTCGCAACACCGCCCGCTACCTGCTGGCCAACCTCGATGGCTTCGACCCGGCGCAGCATCGGGTGCCGGTGGCCGAGATGGTGGCGATCGACCGCTGGGTGGTGCGGCGCGCGCTGGCATTGCAGGAGGAGCTGATCGCTGCCTACGACAGCTTTCAGTTCCATCTGATCTACCAGAAATTGCACAACTTCTGCGTCACCGACCTGGGTGGCTTCTACCTCGACATCATCAAGGACCGCAAATACACCACGCCGGCCGACTCGCTGCCGCAACGCTCGACCCAGAGCGCCCACTACCATGTGATCGAAGCGATGGTGCGCTGGCTGGCGCCGATCCTCAGCTTCACCGCCGAGGAGATCTGGCAACATCTGCCGGGCAGCCGGTCACCCTCGGTGTTTCTGGAGCAGTGGTACCGGCTGCCGGAGCTGGAGCGGCTGCAGGATCCATTCAGCTTCGATGACTGGCAGCGCATCATGCGGGTCAAGGAGGCGGTCAACCGCGAACTGGAGCGTGCCCGCAGCGAGGGTCGCATCGGCGGCAGTCTGGAGGCCGAGCTGCGGCTGCATCTGGCCGAGCCGCTGCGCGTGCATCTGGCCCGCCTGGGCGACGAACTGCGTTTCGTGCTGATCACCTCGGCCGTCGAACTGCTGCCGCTGTCGAGCGATGCCGCGCCGGTGCCGGCGGTCGAGAGCGAGCTGCCCGGACTCTGGATCGAGGTGGCGCGCTCGCCGCACACCAAGTGCGTGCGCTGCTGGCACCATCGGCCCGAGGTGGGAACCATCGCGGCCCATCCCGAGTTGTGCGGCCGCTGCGTCGACAATGTCGAGGGTCCGGGTGAGGCACGGCACCATGCCTGAGGCGCGCATCCAGCCGGCTTACCTGCTGCGGATGCTCTGCTGGCTGCCGCTGGCGCTGCTGGTCGTTGCCATCGATCAGTGGAGCAAAGCGTGGATCGTCGCCAATTTCGCGCTCTATCAACCGCGGCCGATCCTGTCTTTCTTCTCGCTGATACATGCCCGCAATGAAGGGGCCGCCTTCAGCTTTCTGCATGACGCCGGCGGCTGGCAGCAGGGGTTCTTCATCGCCGTGGGCGGTGTGATCAGTGGCGCGATTCTGCTCTGGCTGCTGCGTCTGCCACGTTCGGCCCACTGGCAGCGCATCGCGCTGCTGCTGATTCTGGGCGGCGCGCTGGGGAACCTGTGGGACCGGCTGACGCTGGGCTACGTCATCGATTTTTTGCTTTTCCATTATGAAGCGCACGCATTTCCGGTGTTCAATGTGGCCGACAGTGCCATCACCGCAGGGGCCACCATGCTGATTCTTGAAACTCTGTTCTGCGCCACCCCTTCGTCGCGAGCGGCCAACCATGGGCAGTGAGGCCATCGGCGCCGGCAGCCGGGTCAGGCTCTGCTTTTCGCTGGCGACGGCAGAGGGCGAGCTGATCGACTCCAACTTTGGTGGTCCCGGTGCCGAGCTGGTGCAGGGAGACGGCGCGCTCCCTGGTTATTTCGAAACCTGTCTGCTGGGACTGGTGGCCGGTGATCGGCGCAGCTTTCAGGTGGCGCCCGAGCAGGGCTTTGGCGTGGTCAATCCAGCCAATCGGCAATGGTTCAACCGTGACCGTTTCAGCGCCGATCTGACGCTGGAACAGGGCGTGGTGATCTCGTTCGCCGACCCTGGCGGCGGTGAACTGCCCGGAGTGGTGCTGGCGGTCGAGGCCGATCGGGTCTGCATCGATTTCAACCACCCGCTGGCCGGCATGACACTGCTGTTCGAGGTGGAGATCCTGTCGGTCGACAATGGTCAGGCAGAGGAGGGGCGGCAGTGAAAGTGCTGCTGGCCAACCCGCGCGGCTTCTGTGCCGGTGTCGACCGGGCGATCGAGATCGTCAACCGGGCGCTCGATCTGTTCGGCACGCCGATCTATGTTCGCCATGAGGTGGTGCACAACCGTCATGTCGTCGACACTCTGCGCGAACGTGGGGCAATCTTCGTCGAAGAGGTCGAGGAGATTCCTGAAGGCGCCACCGCCATCTTCAGCGCCCATGGCGTGTCGCGGGCGGTGCGACAGGCGGCCGAAGCGCGCCGGCTGCGGCTGTTCGATGCCACCTGTCCACTGGTGACCAAGGTGCACATGGAGGTGGCCCGTCTGAGCCAGCGCGGCATCGACTGTGTGCTGATCGGTCATGCCGGCCACCCCGAGGTGGAGGGCACCATGGGGCAGTATGATCTGACCTTGGGCGGCGCCATTCATCTGGTCGAATCTTTGGCGGATGTCGAACGGCTGCAGGTGCGCGATCCGGCACGGCTTGCCTATGCGACCCAGACCACGCTGTCGCTCGATGACACCGCCCGCATCGTCGCTGCGCTGCGGGCGCGTTATCCGCTGATTGGCGGACCGCGCAAGGAGGACATCTGCTACGCCACCCAGAACCGGCAGGATGCGGTGCGGGCACTGGCGCAGGAGGTCGACCTGCTGCTGGTGATCGGTTCGCCCAACAGCTCCAACTCCAACCGTTTGCAGGAGTTGGCGCAACGCATGGGGGTGGCCGCCTACCTGATCGAGAACGCCGGCGCGCTGCAACCGGACTGGTTGCGGGGGTGCCGCAAGGTCGGGGTCACCGCCGGCGCCTCGGCGCCCGACGTGCTGGTGCGACAACTGATCGACCGGCTGCTGGCGCTGGGGGCCGACAGTGTCGAAGAGCGTGCCGGGCGCAGCGAGGAGGTGGTCTTTTCACTGCCGCGCGAGCTGAAGTGGCAGGAAGCGCAGGGGACTCCGCCATGACTCCCCGGCAGCGTATCGCGACTGCCGGCGGCTTCACGCTGATCGAACTGCTGCTGGTGGTGGGGCTGCTGCTGACGCTGCTGGTGATGGGCGTGCCGAGCTGGCGGGGCAGCGTCGAGCGCAGCGAGGTGGGCAAGATTCAGCAGGATTTGCAGCGCGACCTGGCGCTGGCCCGCAGCGAGGCGGTGCGCCGCGGCAATTCGGTGACGCTGCGTTGCGCCAACTGCAGTGCCGGTCCGCCGGTGGTGGGCTGGGAGAGCGGCTGGACACTGTTCAGTGATCCGAACGAGAATCAACTGCTCGATGCCGGCGAAGAGCTGATTCGTCAGCATGAAGCGATGCCGGAGGCGACGGTGCGGCTGTCGGCCAATCCCTCCAACCGCCTCAGCTATCAGGCCAGCGGCACCATGGCCGGAATCGGTGGCACCTTCACGGTCTGCCCGCGCCGCGCCGATGTCCTGCAGGCGCGCGGACTGATCTACAACAGTGGTGGACGCGTCCGGGTCCACGGGCCGAACGACACCGCACTGAGCTGCCCCTGACCGCGCTGTTGCCGCGCAACATTGACTCCGCAGCCTTCATGGCTGGGTTTCAGAAGATTTTGCCGACGACTGGACAGCGCTCTGTTCAAAACTGGTGTCGACACGACCGGCGCTGAGTTGCAGTTGATAGCGGTCGAAGGCGGCAAAGATGTCCTGGATCGAGGCATTGTCGCGAATTGGGAACACTTCGCGAAACGCCTCCATCAGTTCATCGAAGTCGCGCAGCCAGAGCGACTTCTGCATGTCCTTCACCACCATCTTCACCCGTGGCTGCAGGCTGAGCGCGATGCTCAACAGTGGCTGAGGTCGCAGATCGGTCTCGCGCCGCAGCCGCTGGATGCGGTTGAAGACGCGGGTTCGCAGGCGCTCCTTCGGCAACTCATGATCAAGGGGAGAAGGCGGGGCGTCGTGGCGCAGCGTCTCTTCGGCCAGCGATCCCCAGGAGCGGTAGCCAAACAGCAGCGCCGTGTAACGCTTGGCGTCAATCAGGCTCAGCTGTGGATGGCGGGTGGCGATGTCCTGCACTGTTCTCATCGGATGGTCCATCGAGTCGAAATGGACCTTCTCCTGCTCACATCGGCGCTGTTCCATGGGGATCCCCCGGTGAAGTAGGCGTGATGACGCTCGCAGTGTAGTGCGCAGCCGGGTGGTTGTGGAAGGGGCGACAGCAGAAATTCGGCAGCGCTCTGTTGGCAGCGGGTGACCCGGCAGACGCGTGGTGACCGCGATCGGGCAGTTCGGATCAATGTGCCGCCGCAGTGTGGGATTCGGCTTCGTTGATCCGCTGTGCAAAGGCGTCACCGACACTGTCGATGTAACTGGCGGTGATGTGCCTTGTATCGCGAAACACGATCCGTCCTTCCCGTGCCGCCTCGCACAGTTGCGCTGGACAGATCAGGGCATTGAGGTCGAGCATCCGTACATTCGGGTAGGCGCCTGTGGCCTGGCTGACCCAGGCGAAGATGGCGTCGTCGTGGCTGTTGCTGGCCGGTGCACTGCACGCCGGCGGGGCAGGCAGCAGCGGACTGCGCCAGGCATGGCGGGCCAGACAGTCTGGACCGTCAAATGGCAGGGCAGGTGTGGCGCGCAGAACGAACACCTGTTCGGCAGCGGCCGACAGCGCGCCCAGCGTGCGTCGCGAGCCCTCTCTCCATTGGGCTTCGGTGAAGGGGTAGGTCGTGGTCGATCCGGTCACGATTACCTCGGGGCGCAGGCTGTTCGCCGCTGCCAGTGCGGCTGCGCGCCACTGTTCGCACTCGATGTAGTGCCTGCCGATGCGTGGATAGAAGTAGCCTTCATCGACCATCGGGCAGGCCGATTTGGTGAGGACCAGGACGCGCCAGCCTTGCTCGGCATAGGTGCGCATGACGGCGGGGAACCACTGCACCGTCACGCTGTCGCCGAGCAGCAGCACGGTCTGTTTGCCCTGCGCATTCCCGAATGCGCAGACACGCACCTGGGCAGAGCGGTACCACTCGTCGCAGTCGGGCACTGCATAGAGCGCTGGCAGGTTGGAACGCACGGCGACGTAGGGCTGCTGCGACGGTGCGCCCATCCAGTCGACCGCCTTGCTTTGCCACAGGTTTCCCAGCAGCACCGTGCCGCCCATCAGCACGGCCGAGCCCAGCACGGTGGTCAGCGGTCGAGCGGCGATGAGCCTGCTGTGCCGCAGTGGGGATTCCACCCAGCGATGGCTGAGGTAGGCCAGTGCGAGACTGAGTATCACCCAGGTCATGGGGTGCGCTGGCCGCCCGGCGATGGCCACGGTGGCGCCGAGCAGCAGCGCCGGCCAATGCCACAGATACCAGGAGTAGGAGAGCTCTCCAAACCGTTGCAGCGGCGGCAGCGACAGCAGTCTGCTCACGCCGAGGGCCGCGGTGGTCTGGGTGTCGGCGGCCAGTATCAGTGCGGTTCCGATCGATGGCAGCAGGGCCCAGCCGCCGGGGTAGGCGTGGTGCCGGTCGAGGAACAGTCCGCTGCCCAGCACCAGCAGCAGACCGAGCCAGCCGGCCACCCTGCGCGCAAGAAAGTCCGATCCAGGTGCAGTCAGGCTCTGTGCTGAGCCTGCCGTTCTGGAGAAGGTGAGCAGGGTGATTGCACCCAGCGCGAACTGCCAGGCCCGCGAGGGCATCAGATAAAAGCCCTTGGTCGGCTGCACATAGGTCAGAAAGATCGACAGCGCCAGGCAGAGCAGCATCGTGGCCAACATGCCGCCACGCAGCCGCTGCCAGTTGCGATGACCGCCCTGCCATGACCAGCTGCCGAGCAGAAACAGCACCCACAGAGGCCATGCCAGATAGAACTGCTCCTCGACCCCCAATGACCAGGTGTGCAGAAAGAGGCTGCTCTCGGCGCCGGTGCCGAAATAGTCGAGCTGGGCCGAGTTGAAGTGCAGGTTGCTGAGCCAGAGCGAGGCGGCCACTGCCGCCTTGGCCTGTCCCGGCTGCTCGGAAGGGCCCAGCAGCAGGATGGCCAGCAGACTGCTGCCGCACAGCATGAGCAGCAGTGCGGGCAGCAGGCGGCGCAGGCGCCGCGCATAGAAATCGAGCAGAGCGATTCGGCCAGTGCGGTCGATCTCCTGCACCAGCAGACCGGTGATCAGGTAACCCGAGAGCACGAAGAAGACATCCACGCCGATGAAGCCGCCCTGCAGCCAGGGCAGGCCGGCATGCGCGGCCACCACCAGCATCACCGCGACCGCGCGCAACCCCTCGATGTCGGCACGGTAGCCAAGGCGGTAACCGTGGAGCTCCGGGACGGAGGCTGCATTCAGCATGGTGGGCTTGGGTTCGAAGTTCAAGGGCGCTTCCTGCCGATCGCCATCAGTCGATCAGGCCGCTGGCCGGCTGCGTCAAAAAGCCCCATCGAGCCGAATCGAGAGGCAGGATGCAGCAAAGGATAGCAGCCGTGGGCGAAGACGGTGCAGCCTTGCCGCTGTCGCAGCGCACTCCTCAAATGGTGCGGGAGAAGCGCTGCTCGACGCTCTGCTGCGCCAGATAGCGGTCGAACACCATGCAGATGTTGCGAATCAGCAACTTGCCGCGCGGTTTGATGGTGATTTTTCGCGCATCGAGCTCCAGCAGCTCATCCTCGATCATCGGCTTCAGTGCCTTGATCTCGCTGTTGAAATAGCTGCTGAAGTCGATGCGGTGGTCGCGCTCGACGGTGGCGATGTCGAGCTGGAAGTGGCAGATCAGGGCGGTGATGACCGCGCGGCGCAGCAGGTCGTCCGCATCGAGTTCGACGCCGCGAAAGAGCGGCAACCGGCCCTGATCGATCGCGGAAAAGTACTCGGCTTCGCTGCGGCAGTTCTGGCTGTAGCTGCTGCCGAGCATGCTGATCGCGCTGATGCCGAGGCCCAGCAGATTGCAGTGGGCATGGGTCGAGTAGCCCTGAAAGTTGCGGTAGAGGTCGCCGCGCTGCTGCGCCCGGGTCAGTGCGTTGTCGGCCTTGGCGAAGTGGTCCATGCCGATGTAGACATAGCCGGCATCGGTCAGCCGCTCGATGGCGAGTCGCAGGATGGCCAGCTTCTCGGCTGGCGCTGGCAGCTCCAGCGCGTTGATGCCGCGCTGCTGCTTGAACAGCTCCGGCATGTGGGCGTAGTTGAACAGCGACACCCGGTCGGGCGCGATGTCGATCAGGGTGTCGAGGGTGGTGGCGAAGGAGGCGACGCTCTGGCGCGGCAGGCCGTAGATCAGGTCGATGCTGAGCGAGTCGAAGCCGGCGGTGCGGGCGGCGTCGATGGCGCGACGGGTGATCGCCTCGGGCTGGATGCGGTTGACCGCCTGCTGCACCCGCGGGTCGAAATCCTGCACGCCGAGGCTCAGGCGGTTGAAGCCGAGCTGGCGCAGCAGATCAATGGTGGCAGGCGGCGCCTCGCGCGGATCGATCTCGATCGAGAACTCCCGGGTCGCCGCCTGGCTCAGCGTGAAGTGGCGATCGATCGCCTGCATCAGCGCGCTGATCTGCGCCGGCGTGATGAAGGTGGGTGTGCCGCCGCCCCAATGGAGCTGCTCGACCTGGGTGCCGGCCACCAGTTCGGCCTGCATCGCCAATTCGCGCTGGAGCCGGTCGAGGTAGGGTTGGGCGCGGCTGCGGTCCTTGGTGACGATCTTGTTGCAGGCGCAGTAGTAGCAGATGGTGCTGCAGTAGGGCAGGTGGACATAGAGCGACAGCGCCGGGGTCAGCGCCGCGGCGTTGCGTGCGTGACGGCTGTGGTCGGCCGCGGTGAAACCACTGTGGAACTGGGTCGCGGTGGGGTAGGAGGTGTAACGCGGTCCGGGCCGGTCGTAGCGGTTGATCAGTTCCGGGTCGAACAGCAGTTCGTGCGAGTGCATCGTGGGTATCCGGTCGTGGCGGTGAATACAACGTGCAGCCTACCGCAAAGCCCGCTTCTGCTGGATGATCCATGTCAACAGTCGCCATCACCCGGGGTGGAGTGTCGCGATCAATCTTTTATCATGGTGCCGTCATGCCCAGCTTCGGCTGGGAAACGCCCGCAACCCCTGTTCAGGATTCTCCGCATGAGTTCAACATCCGCCGCACCCGCCGTCGGCATCATCGTCAATCCGATGTCGGGGCGGGATTACCGCCGGCTGGCCGCCCGGGCCGACACCGTCAGCCACGAGGCCAAGCGCAACCAGATCGCCCGGGCGGTGGTGGGGGCGATCGCGGCCGGTGCGCGCCGCATTCTGGTGCCCTATGAGCCGCGGCGGCTGGCCACCGGTGCGGTGGAGCAGCTCGATTTCGCCGTGGAGTTCGAGCGCATCGAGACGCCGATCCTGCACAAGTCGATCGACACCACGCGCGCCGTCGAGGCGATGCGCGAGCGCGGTGCGGTGGCGCTGCTGGTGCTGGGTGGCGATGGCACGCACCGGGTGGTGACCAAGGCGTGGCGCGAAGCGCCGATGGTGGCGGTCTCGACCGGCACCAACAACGTCTTTCCCACCATGCAGGAGCCGACCCTGGCCGGCATGGCCGCCGGTCTGGTCGCCTCGGGCGGCATCACGTTGGCGGAGTGTGCCGAGCGCGCCAAGGTGGTCGAGGTCGAGATCGAGGGCGAGGCCGGCGATCTGGCGCTGATCGACGCGGTGCTGCTGCAGAACGACTCACTCGGCAATCTCGCCCCCTTCGCCAGCGACAAGCTGCGCACCATCGTGCTGGCGCGGGCCGAACCGGCCTCGGTGGGCATCTCGCCGCTCGGCGGGCTGCTGCACCCCTGTGGCGCGGAGGATGAGTTCGGCGTGACGGTCAACTTCTGCACCCATGCGCAGGGCGGGCGATTGCTGCGTGCCCCCTTCTCGCCCGGACTGATCCGCACCGTCCATGTCGCCGATTCGCGCCCGGTGCCGCTGGGCGAGCCGATCGAGGTGACCGGGCCGGCGCTGCTGGCTTTCGACGGTGACCGCGAACGGCAGCTGGCGCCGGGCCAGCGCGCCTGGTTGCGGGTGGTGCGCAGTGGCCCCTGGGTGATCGACAGTCGCAAAGCGCTGCATCTGGCGGCCGAGCGCGAGCTGATGCTCGATCTCGACCACTGGTTCGATGCCTATGATGGCGTTGCCGGCAAGAGCGGCTGCTGCTGATGAGATCGGTGCATCCGATGGTCGGAGATGTCGCGGCGCCGGACATGGCACCGCTGCCCTGCATCATCGATGTCGAGGCGTCCGGTTTTGGTGCCGGCAGCTATCCGATCGAAATTGGATTCGTCCTGCCCACAGGCCGGGCCCACTGCTATCTGCTGCGGCCACTGCCTGATTGGGGCCACTGGGATGCCACTGCCGAACGGATTCACCGCATCGACCGCGCGACGCTGCTGCGCCACGGGCGGGCGTTGCCCGAGGTGGCCGATGCGTTGAACCACCATTTGCAGGGCAGCAAGGTCTACACCGATGCCTGGGGGCAGGACATGGCCTGGCTGGCACTGCTGTTCGACAGTGCCGGGGTGAAGCAGCGCTTTGTGCTGGAGTCGATTCGTGCGTTGCTGAGCGATGCCCAGGCGGCGGCCTGGTCTGGCATGAAGCAGCAGGCGATGGTCGAGCTGCGGCTCGACCGCCACCGGGCGAGCCATGATGCACGCATCATCCAGTTGGCCTACCGCAAGAGCAGAGTGCTGTGATGGAGGGGGTTCCGATGGTCTATCGTTTCACCGGTCAGTTCACCCTGCACCGGCCGTTGATGGATCTGCTGACGCCGATCGACATGAGTGGTCTGGCGATTGCCATTCTGCGCTCGCCGCAGGGGCCGCATGTGCTGGTGTCGCGCATCCGTGGAGTACAGATCGACATGGCGGCACAGCCCGGGCCTGATTACCACTTCTCGGGTCAGATCGAGGCAGAGCGGCCGGTGGCCGAGTCGGTGCTGCATCGGCTGTCGCTCGCCTTCACCGCCGACCGCATCGCCCACCGCTTCGAATTGCTGAACGATGCGGGCGAGCCGTTGCAAAGCTTTCAGGGGTTGCCGCCCCAATAGCCGCTCACCGATCGAGCAGGCGCTGTTTTCACGCGGAGCACCTAGGCAATCCGGGTTAGAATTGCGCGCTTGTCACGCGCCGGCCAGCAGTTCTGGATCAGGCGCTTCACCGAGCAAAAGAGGTCAAGGGCGGATGTCTGACAGTGCGCAGAGCGACGGGCAGGGCAGGGGTTATCTGATCGATGATCCGCGCTACTACAAGGCGACGGTGGAGGATTCGCTGACTCGCATTCCCCATTCGGCGGTATTGGGGCTGGAGATCGTCTCGATCGAGCGTGATGTGGCGATTTTGCGGCTGCCCTACAGCGACCGGTTGATCGGCAATCCGGTGAGCCGCACCGTGCATGGTGGTGCGGTGCTGTCACTGGTCGACAGTGCCAGCGGCAAGGCGGTCTTCTGTGCGGTGCCCGCGCCCGAGACCATCGCCACCCTCGACCTGCGCATCGATTACCTGAAGCCACCACAGCCGGAGCAGGATCTGTTCTGCCGTGCCGAGTGCTACAAGCTGACCCGCAGCGTGGCCTTCGTGCGGGCCGAGGTCTACCACCAGCCGGGTGATCCGATCGCGCACAGCGTCTCCACCTTCATGCGCTCATCCAGCAGTATCGCCAACTCGACGATGGAGCCGAGCCGATGAATCTGCCGCAGATTTTTGCCGAGGCACGCCGGACTGGCGACTATGGCGAGGTCAATGAACTGATCCCCTATGCCAAACTGCTGGGCATTCGCATCGAGCAGCCCGACGCGGCATCGCTGCGCTTCGTGCTGCCTTACCAGTGGGACAACGTCGGCAACGTCAAGCTGCCGGCGATCCATGGCGGGGTCATCGCCGGCCTGCTGGAGAATGCCGCGACCCTGCATCTGCTGTGGGCGATGGAGTCGACCACCATGCCCAAGCCGATCGATGGCAACATCGACTACCTGCGCTCCGGGCGCGCGCTCGAAACCTACGCCCAGTGCCAGGTCACCAAGCAGGGGCGACGCATCGCCAATGTCGCGGTCAAGGCGTGGCAGGAGGATGCCGACCGGCCGATTGCGGTGGCCCGCTACCACTTCAAGGTGACGCCAAGCTGATGGAAAGAGATGCCGCACTGCTGCTGCCGACGCTGACCCGCATCGCCGAGGCGCTGGAGCGGCTGACCCCGCGCCCGCCGGCCGCAATCGACTGGAGCCAGACCCTGGCCGCGCACTGGCTGGTTGGCAGTGGCGGTGGTGTGCTGGCCCCGCTCAAGACACGGACGATGCGACTCGACGACCTGTTGGGGGTGGAGCGGCAGAAGGCGACGCTGCTGGCCAACACCCGCCACTTTCTGGCCGGTCTGCCAGCCAACCATGCGCTGCTGTGGGGGTCGCGCGGCACCGGCAAATCCTCGCTGGTGCGGGCGCTGCTGCACGACTGCGCCGGGCAGGGCCTGCGCATGGTCGAGGTGGAGAGGAGCCACCTGTGCGATTTGCCGCTGATCATCGCGCAACTGCGCGACAGCACGCACCGCTTCATCATCTATTGCGACGACCTCTCCTTTGCCGAAGGTGATCCGGCCTACAAGGTGCTGAAGAGTGTGCTGGATGGCTCGCTCGACAGTGCCAGCGAGCAGGTGCTGATCTATGCCACCTCCAACCGGCGCCATCTGCTGCCTGAATACATGGATGACAACCGTGCGGCGCGCATGGTTGGTGAACTGCTGCACGAGAGCGAGAGCAGCGAAGAGAAGATCTCGCTTTCAGATCGCTTTGGGCTCTGGCTGTCGTTCTACCCCTTCGATCAGACGCAGTATCTCGACTGTGCCCGCCACTGGTGCGAGCGGCTGGCGGCCGAGCATGGGCTGGCATTGCAGTGGAACGGTGAGGTCGAACAGGCGGCACTGCTCTGGTCGCGCAGCCGGGGTCATCGCAGTGGCCGTGCCGCCGAGCAGTTTGCGCGCGATCAGGTGGCCGGTCGGCTCGTTGCGGCGCGATTGAGCCTGCACAAATCCGGCTGATGCAAGGCGCCGGGATGGGCTCCGGCACTGGCGCTCAATGCGTGGCTTCAGAGCCGGAGTGCGGTTCGGCGTGGCGTTCGCGGATCGCCAGCACGGCATCGAGGTTGGCAATGAACAGATCGACCAGCCGGCGATCGAAGTGGCGGTCGCGCTCGGCCTGCAGCAGTTCGATCGCCTTGGGGATCGGCCAGGCCGCCTTGTAGGGGCGCTCGCTGGTCAGCGCGTCGAACACATCGGCCACCGCGACGATGCGCCCCACCAGCGGGATCGACTCGCCGCGCAGCGCATGGGGGTAGCCGCTGCCATCCCACTTTTCATGGTGGGTCAGGGCAATCTCGCGTGCCACCACCAGCAGTGGCGCACTGCTGCCATCGAGCAGGTCGGCGCCGATCTGGGCGTGCTGTTTCATGGTCTCCCACTCCTCGGCGTTCAGCTTGCCCGGTTTGAGCAGAATCTGGTCGGGAATGCCGATCTTGCCGATGTCGTGCATCGGGCTCGCCTGCAGCAGCAGTTCGGCCTCGCCGTCGCTCATGCCGGCACAGCGCCCCAGCAGTTCGGAGTATTTGCTCATGCGGATGATGTGCAGGCCGGTCTCGTTGTCGCGGAACTCGGCGGCGCGCCCCAGCCGGCGGATGATCTCCAGGCGGCTGTCATGCAGCTCCTGGGTGCGCTCGGCGACCCGCTGCTCCAGCAGGATGTTGTCGTTGCGCAGACGCGCTTGCAGCAGATGGGTCTCCAGCGAGTTATGCACCCGTGCCAGCAGCTCAGGAATCTCGAACGGCTTGGAAATGAAGTCGCGGGCACCCTGTTGCAGCACGTTGAGCCGATGCTCCAGCGCGGTCTGCGCCGTCAGCACCACCACGGTCGGCGGGTCGGAGAGGGTTGCCGCCATCTGCGCCATCAGTTGCAGCCCATTCAGATGGGGCATGTTGAGGTCGAGCAGCAGCAGCGCGGGGTGGTGCTGTCTGATCAACTCCAGCGCCTGCCGTGAATCGGTGGTCGAGTGCAGAGTGCGGTAGCCGGCACCGCTGAGCGTCCTTTCGACCAGCAGCACATTGGCCGGCTCGTCATCGACGATGGCGATGGCGGCGTTCTTGATCTCGGTATCGGTCAACGGTGGCATCGGAATTCACGTCCTGGATTGTGTTTTGCGCTGCTCGAGCAACCCATCGAGAATCCGCAGGAACTCCGGCACTTCGATCGGTTTGACCAGATAGTCCAGAAAGCCGGCGGTCAGGCCGCGGCGAATGTCATTCGGCATCGCGTTGGCGCTCAGTGCCAGCACCGGAATGGCTGCGGTGCGGGGTTCGTCCTGGAGCCGTTTCAGCATCTGGTAACCGTTCATGCCGGGCAGGTCGATGTCGAGCAGAATCACATCCAGAGTATTGGCATGAACTTCGACTAATTCCAGTCCGATCTCCGGGGTGCTGGCGCTGAGCAGCCGCCAGTGGGGTCGGGTGGCGACGATCTGCTCGACCAGCCGCAGGTTGGCCGGGTTGTCTTCGACATAGAGCAGCGTGGCGGCGGCCATGCTGGCTGGCAGTGCGGGGGAGGCCATTTCGGTCAGATGCGCTGCCGCGGGCGTTGCTGGTTCGATCCGTGGCAGCTCCAGCCAGAAGGTGCTGCCGATGTCGGGGCTGCTCTCCACGCCGAGTGTGCCGCCCATCGATTCGACCAGCCGCTTGCAGATCGCCAGGCCGATGCCAGTGCCTTCGATGCCCCGGGTGGCGGCATCGAGCCGCTGGAACGGCTGGAACAGCAGTGGCAGAAGCGCCTCATCGATGCCGTAGCCGGTGTCGCTCACCTCGATGCGGGCAAAGCCGGGCGAGCCACTGACCATGCGCAGCGTGACGCTGCCATGCGGGCGGTTGTACTTGATCGCATTGGAGATCAGGTTGACCAGCACCTGCTTCAGGCGGGTGCGGTCGGCCTGGAACCAGACGAAACAGACCTTGCGCGGATCCTCGCGCAGCAGGATGCCATGGTGTTCGGCCATCGGCTGCAGCAGTGCGAGTGACTCATCGATCGCCTCACAGCAGAGCACCGGCTCCAGCGACAGCGACAGTGCTCCGGCCTCGATCCTGGAGAGGTCGAGCACCTCGTTGATCAGCTCCAGCAGGTGGCGGCCGGCCTTGAGGATTTCGGCGACATCCTGCTGCTGTTCAGTGGTCAGTTCGCGCCGCAGTTGCAAAAGCTGGGCAAAGCCCAGAATCGCGTTCATCGGCGTGCGCAGCTCATGGCTCATGCTGGAGAGAAACTCCGACTTGGCCTGGTTGGCCTGCTCGGCCTCCTGCTTGGCCTGGCGCAGCGCCGTCTCGCGCAGCACCTGTTCGGTGATGTCCTGCGTCGTGCCGCTCAGTGTCAGCGGCCGGCCATCGGCCGCGAAGCTGGCCTCGGTGATCGCGCGCAGGTGGCGAACCTCGCCATCGGGGCGCAGGATGCGGTAGCTCTGTTCGGTCTTGCCATCGTGCAGCACCTGGGTTCTGAATGTCTTGATCTGGGCGAGGTCGTCGGGGTGCACACTGGCATAGAAGCGATCCAGATCGATCTGCACGGCAGGATCAATGTCAAGGATGGCATAGATCTGCTCGGAGCAGTGCAGGCGGTTGCTGGCCAGATCGAGATCCCAGTTGCCGAGATGGGCGATGCGCTGGGCATTGGTCAGGCGGGCCTGGTTGATGCGCAACTGCTCCGAGACCTCCTTGTGGACCGTGACATCCTGCACCACGCCGAGCATGTGGGTCGGTGTGCCATCGGCCAGCCGGGTGACATCGCCCTGCTCCAGCAGCCAGCGAAGGGTGCCATCGGGCCACTGCACACGGTGCTGGATCCGATACTTCTCGCCCCGCTCGATGCAGCCGCTGATCGCATCGATGACGCTTTGCCGATCCTCGGGATGGACGGCACTGATGAAGTTCTCATAGCTGGTCTCGACCACCCCCTGGTAACCGAACATCGGTGCGATCTGTTCGGACCACAGCAGTTCTCCGGTTTGAATGTTCAAGTCCCAGGTGCCGATGTTGGCGTAGTTCTGGCTGCGGCGCAGCCGCTCTTCGCTTTCACGCAGCGCATCCTCGGCCATCTTCTGCTCGGTCACATCGTTGAGCACGACGACGTAAAGGGACGTTTTATCGCCCTGCTCATCGAGAGCCCAGGAAGCAGAGAAATCACACCAGAAGGGCGTACCGTTCTTTCGGTAGAGGCAAAGCAGCAACTGCCGGACTGACTGGCCGGCGCGCAGTTGCTGCAGCGCCTGGGCTCTCTTCTCCCGATCGGTCTGTGGCCCGAACAGCAGGGCGCTGCCGCCGGCCACCAGCTCATCGGGGCTGTAACCGGTCATGCGATTCAGGGCCGGGTTGACGTAGCGAATTCGCGGATTGGCCTGACTGGCGTCCATGATGGCGATGCCGGAGGCGCTGGCACGCACCGCATGGCCCAGCAGACGCAGTGCCAGTTCGTCACGCTTCTGTGCGGTGATGTCGGTGCGAATCGAGATGTAGCGCTGGGGCCGGCCATGCTCGTCGGCAATGGGGACGATGGTGGCCTGCACCCAGTAGAGTTCGCCATCCTTGCGCCGGTTGCAGATCTCGCCATGCCAGCTCTGGCCGCGGCTGATCGTCGACCAGAGCTGCTGATAGAGTTCAGCGGGATGTCCCCCTGACTTGAGCAGGCGGTGGTTCTGCCCCAGCAGCTCCTCGCGGCTGTAGCCGCTGATGGTGCAGAACAGATCGTTGACCGCGATGATGTTGCCGGCGCGGTCGGCCTCGCTGACGATGGCATGCTGGTCCAGCACGCCCCTGACCAGCTCCAGTTGCTGGTAAAGCTGCCGCACGGTCTGCTGTTGTTGTTTGAGTTGGCGGATGCGATCGGCTTCATTGACGGCATGACGCAGGCTGCAACCGAGCAGGGCGGGAAGCAGTGTGTTCTTGTTCAGGCAGTCGAAGGCGCCCGCCTGGCGGGCGGCCTGTTCATCTTCGACATCGCTGCTGCAGGTCAGCATGATGATCGGCAGGTGGCAGCCGGCCTCGCGCGCGGCCTGCAGCAGGTCGATGCCGCGCATCCCTTGCAGCCGGCTGTTCAGCAGGCAGACACCTTGGCGGGTGGTGCAGAGCCACTCCAGTGCCCGCTGGCTGTCGGTGGTGATCTCCAGCCGGCTGGCAATGCCGGTCTCGGCCAGCACCTCGCGGATGCGGGCCAGGTCGTCGAGCTCCCTGCCCACCAGCAACAGATTCAGCGGTTCGCTGCTGGGCGAAGAGTCCACCGGAGGAACCATTCCTTTATCCCTGTTTTTATTGTTGTTATATCACGCCGAGCGGATGGTGAAAATATAGCCTGTTCAGGCGATGCTGCCACCGCCATCGATGACGAGGGTCTGACCGGTCATGAAGCGACCGGCGGCCGAGGCGAGAAAGACCGCGGCGCCGGCGATCTCTTCGGGTTCACCGATGCGCCGCAGCGGCGTCTGTTCGGTCGATCGCTTCAGCACCTCGGGGTTCTCCCACAGAGCGCGGGAGAAGTCGGTTCGAATCAGACCGGGCGCGATGGTGTTGGCGCGCAGGTTGTGGGCGCCATATTCGACCGCCAGGTTGCGCACCAGCTGCATGTCGGCGGCCTTGGAGAGCGCATAGGTGCCGAGCACTGCCGAGCCATGCAGTCCGCCCACCGACGAGACGACGATGATCACCCCGTCGCGCCGTTCGACCATTTCCGGCGCCACCATCTGGCACAGCCAGTGGTTCGACTTGACGTTGCTGTGCAGCACCTTGTCGAAGGCGTCGTCCGGGATGGTGGCAGAGGGGCCGAAGTAGGGGTTGACGGCAGCATTGCAGACCAGGATGTCGATCTGGCCTAACTGCCGTCGGGTCTCATCGACCAACTGCTGCAACTGCCGCTTGTCGGCGATGTTGCAGGGCAGGGCAATGGCCCGGTCGGGGGCTTGATGGGTCTGATTGATCTGCTGCGCCACCTGCTGGCAGGCCTCGGCCTTGCGGCTGGAGATCACCACCCGTGCGCCCTGCTCCGCCATCGCCACGGCAATCGCCTTGCCGATGCCACGGCTCGATCCGGTGATCAGTGCCACCTTGCCGGTCAGGTCAAAGAGCGATGTCATGGCAACCTCCGCTGGTTTTGTCGATGTTTGTCTACAGGAACTTGAAGGCCGCTGCGGCGACCAGCGTCGGCAGCAGTGCCGCCAGCAGCAGTCCGAGCGGATGCACCGCGCCATCCTCGAAATGGCCGCGCAGGATCGCCATGCCGGCCGGGTTGGGCGCATTGGCGATGACGGTCAGACCACCACCGGTCACGGCGCCGGCGACCAGTGCATATTTGAACTCTTCCGACAGCCCGTCGACCAGTGAGCCGAGGTAGGTCAGGGCGGCATTGTCGGTGATGGCGGTCAGTGCCGTGGCGCCGACAAAGACGCTGTCGCTGCTCATCCCCAGCAGCAGCGGTTGCAGCCACCACTGCTGCTGGCCACCCAGCACCACCAAGCCTGCCAGAAAGAAGGCGACCAGCAGCCCTTCGCGCAGGATCAGGCGATCCTGGTGCTGCGGGTAGGCGGTGGCGACGCCGAGAAAGAGCAGAAACAGCCCCATGAAGATGGCCGGATGGTGGGCGAACAGCACGACACCGGCGAGAAAGGCCAGGTGTGCCAGCAGCAGCGGCCAAGGCACTGCCACGGTGCCCCGGCGGCTTTCGGTTGTCGGCACTCTCGCCAGCTCCCGGCGGAACAGCAGGGCGCTGCCCAGCGTGTTGACGGCCACGGCAAGCGCCGCCTTCCAGCCGAAGGTCGCCAGCATGAAGCGGCTGTCCCAGCCCCAGTGGCCCGCCACCATCAGCACCGGTGGTGCGGCATAAGACGTGAGGGTGCCGCCGATCGAGATGTTGACGAACAGCACCCCCAGCGTTGCATATTTCAGCCGTGTCGACAGGCCGCGACTGAAGAGCTGATCGGCCAGAATCAGTGCCGCCAGTGTCATGGCGGCCGGCTCGGTGATGAAGGAGCCCAGCAGCGGAATCAGCCCGACCACGACGATGTAGCTGCCGAGGCTGCCCGGCAGCGGCAACAGACCGATGAGGCAGCGCACGACTCCCATGACCCCCTGCAGGATCGGTCGGCTGCCGGCGATCACCATGATGGCGAACACGAACATCGGTTCGGTGAAGTTGCGTGAATCGATGTAATGGATGGCCGCCGTGCCGTCATCGATGAACAGCACCGCCGCCAGAATCAGTGCCCAGAAGCCGAAGACCACCTCGACCTCGCCCAGCAGGTGCCACAGGCCGGCATGGGCGGGGCGGGTGTGGGCCAGATGTTCGAAGAGCTTGGTCGAGAAGGTGTGGAGGATGGCCACCGCAAAGAGCGCGGCGGCAATCAGCTGGATCGGCGTGGCGGTCATTTCTGTTCCCGTTCCTGGGTCATGCGACCCGCTGCCCGCCGGGTGAGCGGGCAGGGGTGCAGTGCCCGATTCAGGCGGTGAGGCTCTGGAAGAACCGTCCCGCCTCGTCGATGGCCTTTCTGGCATCGCCGACGACCGCGGCAAAGTGGTGCCAGACATGGATCATGTCCTGCCACTCCTGCAACTGCACGGTGACCCCGGCCTTTTTGGCGCGATCGGCCACCATGCGCGCGTCATCGAGCAGGGTTTCGGCGGTTCCGACCTGGATCAGCAGCGGTGGCAATCCACTGAAGTCGCCATGGATCGGCGAGGCCAGCGGGTTCTTCGGATCGGCGCCCTTCAGGTAGATCTGGGTCCAGTTCAGCAGGTCGGGCTTGCGCACCATCGGGTCTTCATCAGCCTTGCTCTGGTGGCTGCTGCCGGTCATCTCCAGATCGGCCCACGGCGAGATGCAGAGTCCGCCGGCCGGCAGCGGCAGTCCCTGCTGCTTGAGCGCCAGCATGGTGGCCAGCGTCAGGCCGCCACCGGCCGAGTCGCCGCCCAGTACGATCTGCTGGCTGCTGTAGCCGAGGTCGAGCAGGGCGCGGTAGGCGGCCACGGCATCCTCGACCGGCGCCGGAAAGCTGTTCTCTGGTGCCAGCCGGTAGTCGATCAGATAGGCGCGGCGCCGGCTCGCCCGTGACAGATCGGAGACCAGCGTGCGGTGGGTGACGAAGCCGCCCAGCGCGTAGCCGCCACCGTGGAAGTAGAGCAGTGCCTGACGGGTGTCGGCGCCCTCGGCGGTGATCTCCTCGGCGGGCACGCCATTCAGCGCAGTGGTGCGGATGGTGACATCGGCGCCGACCGGAAAGGCGCCGCCGAGCCCTTCGTAGCGCTGGCGCATCTCTGCCACACTGGGGGTGGGTGCGTTGGGGTCGCGTCCTGAAAACATCATCGTCTTGATGGTTTCGATTTCCTGATTGGCCATGGGCGTCGTCTCCTTGGGGGTTGTTATTCTGAACGGGCTTTCGGACTCTGGGCGGTGGCCTCATGCGCGGCGGTCGGCTGGCGCGTCGGGTCGCGCTCCCAGCGCAGATCCTCGATGCGCAGTGGATAGCTGCCCTGCAGGCGGTCGGCGAAGTAGTGACGCAGCGTGCTGCTCACCACCGGAAAAGCAAGCTGTTGCCACGGAATCTCCGCCTCGCTGAAGAGCCGCACCTCGCTGCTCTCGACGCCGGCGGCAAAGTCGAGGTTGAGCAGGCGGGCGCGAAAGAACAGGTGCACCTGGGCGATCTGCGGCAGGTTGAACAGCGTGTAGAGGCCATTGATCTCGACCCGCGCCAGCGCCTCCTCCCAGGTTTCGCGCACGGCACCCTCATCGGTCGACTCGCCGTTCTCGAGAAAACCGGCCGGCAGCGTCCAGAAACCCAGACGGGGGGCGATGGCTCTCTTGCACAGCAGCACCCGTTCGCCATGGACCGGCAGGGTGCCGGTGACGACGCGGGGGTTCTGGTAGTGCACATGCCGGCAGGCGGTGCAGACATGGCGCAGGCGGTCGTCGCCGTCGGGAATCACCCTGGTCAGCGGGGCGGCGCACTGGCTGCAGTAGTTCATGCTGGGGCTATCCCGGGCGAGTGTTGCCGGGATGCTACACGTTCGGACCGGATCAGTTCAAACCGCGCTGCAAATGAATCGGGGGCGTTGCCGCCCCCGATGGGTGTCCGATCCGCTTACACCTTCTTCGGTTGGGCGGCGGCGGCCAGTGCGGCGTCGTGTGCCCGCTTCTCCTCGAAGATCGCCGGGAAGATGCGATCGAGCTCCGGCTGCGTCCAGACGTGGTCGGTCTCGTAGAGGCGGAACATCGCATTCTGGGTGATCACGCCCGCAGCGCCGCGTCCACCATGGATCACCTGGGAGGTGATGCCGGCCCCCTTGTCGGAGACCAGCCAGCAGACGATCGGCGCAATGGCGTCGCCGCTGCTCAGTGGATCGTCGAGGGCGATCTCATCTTCTTTCTTGCCCTCGCGCGCGGCGACCAGGTCAGCGGTCATGCGGGTGGTGGCCACCGGCGAGAAGGCGTTGACGGTGCACTTGTATTTGGCCAGCTCCTGCGCCAGCGTGCGGGTGAAGCCGGCGATGCCGGCCTTGGCGGCCGAGTAGTTGCACTGGCCGAAGTTGCCCATCAGCCCGGAAATCGAGCTGAAGTTGACGATGCGGCAGTTTTCGCGGTTGGTTTCGCGAATGTAGCGGGCAAACGGCTGCGAGGTGGTGAAGGTGCCTTTCAGATGCACGGCGATCACCAGATCCCACTCCTCTTCGGTCATCTTGAAGATGGTCTTGTCGCGCAGAATGCCGGCGTTGTTGACCAGAATGTCCATCTGGCCGAAGTTGTCGATGGCGGTCTGGAAGATGTTGAGGCCGCCCTGCATGGTGGCCACCGAATCGTAGTTGGCGACGGCAATGCCGCCTTCGGCCTTGATCTCGTCGACCACCTGGTCGGCCACCCGGCTGGTGCCGGTGCCGTCACGGCTGCCGCCCAGATCGTTGACCACCACCTTGGCCCCCTCTTTGGCGAAATATTTCGCCATCGATTTGCCAATGCCGTTGCCGGCGCCGGTTACGACCGCCACTTTTCCACTGAGAACACCCATGGTCTGACTCCTGCTGGTTTTATCGTTAAAGGCTCTGTCACAAGAACGCCCAAGTGTCGTTGACGAATTCGACTGGATTCGCACAGCATCTTTCGGGTGGCCCATTATAGCGAAGCGCGGCAGGCGGATGTCCGATTTCGTGCTGGACCCCCCGGCAAGGCCGGGTATCATCGCTGCGGTTGTCACGCCAATTACAAAATAAGGACTCCTCCATGTCATCGCTCACCACCCGGACCCTCGACGGTCTGCTCTGCTGCCAGATTCCAGCCACTGTTCCGGAGCCGGCGCTGCTGCATCAGTTGACCGAGTTGATTGTGCAGGCAGCAGCCAGCCCTCCCGAGGCGCTGCTGCTGTTCGACCAGAACCTCCTCTTCACCCTCAGCCCGGAGCTGGCCTGCCAGCCGCAATGGCTCGAGGCGCTGGATGCACTGCTGGCGGCCCTGGATCAGGCGGCGATGCCGGTCATCGCACTGCCGCAGCGCCATCTGCTCGATGTCGGGCTGGAGCTGGCGCTGGCCTGTCGCCATCGGATCGTCACCCCGGCCGCCCGCATCGGCATGGGCGCACTGCAACAGGGGTTGATGCCGGGCCATGGCGGCAGCCAGCGGCTGACGCGGCGCATCGGTGCCGAACTGGCGCTCGATCTGCTGCTGGGCGGCAAGCCGCTCAATGCCGAGGGGGCCAAGGCGTGTGGTCTCATCGATGCCATCGATGCGACCGGGGGCGAGGCGAGCGCAGTGGCGCTGGTGCGGCAACTGCTGGCGGCAGGGTCGGGCAGCGTGGCGGCCGCGCAGCCGAATCCACAGGAGCTGGCCACGATTTTCGAGCGGGCCAGCGCGCAGGTGGCGCGTTCGCGGCGTGGCCAGTTTGCCCCGCAGGCGATCCTCCAGGCGGTCAGGGCAGCGGTCGAGGATTCGGCGCAGGGATTTGCGCGTGAGCGGGCGCTCTATCTGCAATGCCGCGACCATCCACAGCGCGCGGCACTGGCGCACCTGTCGCGTGCCGAGCGCTTCGTCACCCATGTGCCCGATGTGCCGGCCGACACCAGCCTGATGCCGATGCACAGGGCAGCGGTGATCGGCTCCGGCACCATGGGCGGCGGCATCGCGATGAACTTCGCCAATGCCGACATTCCGGTGACGCTGCTCGACGTCAACCAGGAGATGCTCGACCGTGGTCTGGGCGTGATCCGCCGCAACTACGAGATTGCCGTGCAGCGCGGCAGCCTGACGCAGGGTGAACTGGAGCGGCGCATGGGGCTGATCGGCGGCACCACCGACTATGGTGCGATTGCCGAGGTCGACATCGTCATCGAGGCGGTCTTTGAGGACATGGCACTCAAGCAGCAGGTCTTCGCTCAGCTCGATCAGGCAGTCAAGCCGGGCGCGCTGCTGGCCACCAACACATCCGGGCTCGACATCGACCAGATCGCCAGCGCCACCCGACGGCCGGCGAATGTGATCGGACTGCACTTTTTCAGCCCGGCCAACGTGATGCGGCTGCTGGAGATCGTGCGCGGTGCCGCCACCTCGGCCAGTGCCATCGCCAGTTCGATGGCACTGGCGCAGCGGATGCGCAAGGTGGGGGTATTGGCCGGCAATTGCCCCGGCTTCATCGGCAACCGCATGATTCATGGCTACATCTTTCAGGCCAACCAGGTGGCGCTCGAAGGGGCCAGCTACGCGCAGGTCGACCGGGTGATTCGCGAGTTCGGCCTGCCGATGGGGCCGTTCACGATGATGGACCTGACCGGCCTCGATGTCGGCTGGCGTGCCCGCAAGGCGAGTGGCCGGCCGACCAAGCCGACCGAGCGGGTGCATGACCGGCTTTGCGAACTGGAGCGTTTCGGTCAGAAGCGCAGTGCGGGCTTCTATCTCTACCAGCCCGGCGGCCGGGTGCCGACCTACGATCCGCTGGTCGATCAACTGCTGGCCGATGCCGCCCGCGAGTGCGGCATCGCGCGACGCGAGTTCAGCGATGAAGAGGTGCTCGATCGCTGCATCTTCCCGCTGATCAACGAAGGAGCGAAGATTCTGCAGGAGGGGATGGCGCTGCGGCCCGGCGACATCGACGTGGTCTATGTCAACGGTTATGGCTTTCCGGCCTACCGGGGCGGGCCGATGCACCATGCCGACCAGTTGGGGCTCGACCGCGTCTACCGGCAGATCTGCCAGTTCGAGGCGACGCTGGGCGAATTCTGGCAGCCGGCTGAACTGCTGCGTGAGCTGGCCAGTGCCGGCAAGGGTTTCGGCAGCCTCGACCCCTGACTCAGACCCGCTTCGCGACAGGTTACCCCACTACCGTCCGCGGTGCGGGTTGGAGTGGCGCCACTCGGCCAGCATCGTGCGCAGCGCGGCGACGAAGGCGAGCGGCTGATCCAGAAACAGGTGGTGATGGGTCTCGGGAACGGTGACGAAGGGCACGCTCTCGTCGAGCATCCGGAACATGTAGGAGCCCACCTCGGGGGTCACCACGCTGCTCTGATCGGCATTGATGACGCCGCAGCGGCAGCGCAGATTCTTGAAGTCATCGCGCCGCTTTTCGTACAGGAAAGGCGAACGGAAGTGCTCGTCGAACTTCCACATCCAGCCCCCCTCCACCGCCACCAGCGAATGGCGGGCGATGTAGTCGAGAATGTAATCATTGGCGCAGGGTTGGGGTGGCAGCAGCCGGAAGCGCGCCACTGCGCTCTCGAAGTCCGGATAGAGCTTGCGGCGCCGGATCGGCGCGCTGCTGTGCCACTCGTAGTCGGGCGGGCGAATCGGTGCATCGGCCAGCACGATGCCGGTGAGCCGGTCGCCATGGAGCGCGCCGGTACGCAGTGTGATGAAGCCGCCCATGCTGTGGCCGACGATGATGGCACCATCGCCGAAGCCGGCATCGTCGATCACGCTCATCAGCTCGCTGGCGTAGCAGTCGCCGTCGTAGGCCGCCCGGTGGCCGCTGTCGCCCATGCCGCTCAGATCCATCGCCGCGACCCGGAACTGGTCGATGAAGAAAGGGGCAATGAAATCCCACCAGTGGGCGTGCGCGCCATTGCCATGCACGAACAGCAGACCGGGCTTGTCGCCCTCATCGCCCCACAGCAGGTAGTGAATCGGACAACCCTCGACTTCGACGAAGCGGCTCTGTGGTGTGATTGCCAGCACGCGGCGGAACCAGTCGGGGGCATCGGGATGAAGCGTCAGCATGGCGCCGGTGTCGTCCTGTGGGGGTAAAATTCAAAGCCGGCTAGGCTAGCGACTTTGTCCGGTCAAATCCAGCCGTGGGGAGGGCAGCTCTGTCGCCGCGGGTCAATTTTGTTAAGATCGAAAAAAACAATAATCAGGAAGCTGTCGAATGAAGCCTGAACCCTTCTATGGATGGAGACTGCTCGCCGCGCTCAGCGTCATCTACTTTCTGTCGATCGGCACCCTCTACTACGGGCTGTCGATCACTCTGCCGGAGTTCATCACCACCTTCGGCTGGAGCCGGGCCGAGGCCAGCACCGGTTTCTCCATCACCACCCTGTCGATGGGGTTGGCAGGTCCGCTGGTGGCCTATGCGATGAACCGCTTCGGCGTGCGCCGGGCGATGTGCGTCGGCGGGCTGGTGGCGGCGGTCGGCGCGCTCAACATGTACTTCACCGATTCGCGCTGGCAGTACTACCTGGTGGTTGCGCCGCTGCTCGGGCTCGGCATCGCGTTGCAGTCGATCATTCCTGGCAACTACCTGGTGTCGGTCTGGTTCAAACAGCGCCGCTCGCTGGCAATCGGCATCTTCATGGCCTCGGGTGGCATCGCCCGGGCAGTGGTGGTGCCCTGCTTCGCTTTCGTGATCGAGACCACCGGCAACTGGCGGCTGATCTGGCTGCTGATGGCACTGTCGAGTCTGCTCTGCGCCGTGGTCAGTGGCTGGTTGGTGCGGGAGCGGCCCGAGGATCTGGGGCAGCAGGTCGATGGCGGTGTTTCGGCCGAGCAGCCATCGACTGGCAGGAGGCGGCTGCTGCCGACGCCGGCCGCGGGACGGGTCTATCGCACTGAAGAGGAGTGGACGCTGCGCCCGGCGCTGCTGACCACGGCGCTGTGGATGGTGATCTTCTGTTCGGCGATCTCGGCGGCCGGTAACTCCCTGGTGAACAGTCAGGGGCTGTTTCACCTTCAGGATGTCGGCATCGACCGCATCACCGCCGCCTCGGTGATCGGTCTGGTGGGCATTCTCAGTACCAGCGGCCGACTGATCTCCGGCTTGCTGGGTGACTACATCGATCCACGCCGCCTGCTCGGTGTCGGTCTGGGGCTGATCGGTCTTGGCATCGTCATCCTCAACCTCAACAGCAGCATCTGGGGCGCCTACCTGTTCGGCTGCTGCTTTGGCCTGGGCAACGGTCTGGCGCTGGTGACCACGCCGGCGATTCTAGCCAACCTGTTCGGCAGTCGGGGTTATGCCTCGCTGGCCGCCACCCGCGGTGTCTTCTCGACCCTGCTCTCCGCCTCGGTGCCGCTGCTGGCTGCCTGGTCGTTTGACCTGCATCACAACTATGCGCTGGCCTTCTGGAGCTATGCCGCGATCAATCTGCTGGGGATCGGCTTGATCCTGGCAGTGCGACCGCCGCGACTTTCACGGCAGAGCGACCAGGCTGGTGGCGAGATCGAAGCCTCCACCTCCTGATCGAATCGACGGAAAAAACCACAACACGAAAGGAGCCTGAAAATGGGACGATTGAGCACGAAAGTGGCCCTGATCACCGGGGCCGGCGCCGGCATGGGGCGCGCCCATGCCGAGCTGATGGCCAGTGAAGGGGCCCGAATCATCGCCACCGACATCGATCAGGCGGCGGTCGAGGCGACCTGCGCCGCCATCGTCGGCCGTGGCGGCGAGGCGCTGGCGCTGCAGCACGATGTGGCGCAGGAGTCGCAGTGGACGCAGGTGGTGCAGAGTGGCATCGACCGCTTCGGCAAGATCGACATCCTGGTCAACAACGCTGGCGTGCTGCTGTCGAAGAGCCTGCAGGAGACCACGGTCGAAGAGTGGGACCGGCTGTTTTCGGTCAACGTGCGCGGGGTCTTTCTCGGCTGCAAGAGCGTATTGCCGGGGATGCAGCTCGCTGGAGGTGGTTCGATCGTCAACATCTCCTCGATCTATGGCCTGATCGGTGCAGCGGGTTCAGCGGCCTATCAGGCCAGCAAGGGCGCGGTGCGGTTGATGACCAAGGCGGCGGCGGTCGATCTGCGTCCCTTCAACATCCGGGTCAACTCGGTCCATCCCGGCGTCATCCGCACCAACATGACCAGGGCGGCACTGGACAACCCCGAGGCGACGGCCCACATCTCCAAGGGCATTCTGCTGGGTCGACCGGCGGAGCCGCAGGAGGTGTCAGCGGCGGTGCTGTTCCTCGCCAGCGATGAATCTTCTTACGTGCATGGCGCCGAGCTGGTGGTCGATGGCGGTTACACCACGGTCTGAGCGGAGGGGTGAGACATAAAAAAGGGCCATGGCGCAATGGCCATGGCCCTGTGACGACACCGACGATCATGAGACAGAGCGATTCGAGCCAAGTTCGATCCGCGAATCTGGATGGGAACGGATCGCGCTCATGCTCTGTAGTCAAGCCTAGACGGTTTCACGCAAGCCGCCAGTCGAACTGCCGACAAGCGTCCCGCGTGCCGTGACCCATGCCGCGAAAGTGACCGTTTCCGCCCGGCTTGCCGCGCATCGGCCGGCTGCGGGGGGAGGGAGGCCGTATTGACTTGCTTTCCCCTTTGCGTGTTTACTTCGGATGGATTTGCGTTGCTCTGGCAGGCTTGCGGGCCACCGCGCACAGGGCAGCGGACACAATAACAACGACAGGGAGTTCGCATGAGCTTTACCGACCGCTCTGCCGTCGTCGGCATCGGTGAGACCGATTACGTCAAGGGTTCCGACCGCAGCGAAATCGAGATGATGCTCGATGCATCGCGCACCGCGATTGCCGATGCCGGCCTCAAACCGCAGCAGATCGATGGCATCATCGCGCCGCCGGCCTACACCACCGTCGAAGAGCTGGCCGCCAACCTCGGCGTGCCCGACCTGCGCTATGCCTCGACGATCAACATGGGCGGTGCCAGCCCCAACGCGGCGCTGGGCCATGCCGCCGCTGCGATTCATGCCGGGCTGGCCAAGCATGTGCTGGTGCCGCTGGGCTGGAATGGTTACACCGCGATGCGGCCGAAGCCGGGGCGCCCGCCGGGGCGCTCGGCCGAGATCACCGTGCTGGCGAAGACGATGAAGGATTTCTATCTGCCTTACGGCGTCACCGCACCGGTGCAGATGTACGCCTGGATCGCCACCCGCCACAAGCTGCTCCACAACACACCGGACGAGGCGACTGGCCACATCGCGCTGGCCTGTCGCAAGCATGCCCAGCTCAACCCGCGTGCGTTCATGCGCGAACAGGCGCTGTCGATGGAGCAGTATCTCTCTGCCCGCTGGATCTCGGAGCCCTTCAGGCTGTTCGACTGCTGTCTCGAGACCGATGGCGCCTGTGCCGTGGTGGTGAGCCGTGCCGACATGGCCAAAGACATGCGCCATCGGCCGGTCTACATCATGGGTGCGGCCGAGGGTCACCCCTATCCGGCCGATGACATCCCGTCGCGGCCCGATTTCTTCCGCATCGGCCTCAGCTTCGCTGCGCCCAAGGCCTTCGAGATGGCCGGCATCAAGCCGCAGGATGTCGATTTTCTGCAGGTGTATGACTGCTTCACCTATGTCGTGTTGCTGCAACTCGAGGCCATGGGTTACTTCGCGCCGGGTGGTGCCCATGACTGGCTCAAGGATGGTCAGATCGAGCTGGGTGGACGCTACCCACTCAACACCCATGGTGGCCTGCTGAGCCAGGCCCATGTCTGGGGGCTCAACCATGTCGTCGAGGCGGTGCGCCAGTTGCGTGGCGATGGCGGTGCCGCCCAGGTCAAGGATGCCGAAATCGGTCTGGTGACGGGCTGGGGCGATCTGGGTGACGGCAGCATCACGATTCTGCGCAGGTGAAACAGCCATGAAATTCGATCAGATTCCCAAGCCGGTGGCCAACCCCACCGAACCGCTCAACCGTGAATTCTGGGAGCTGTGCAAAAGCGGCTTCCTGCACTTCCAGCGCTGCGACGACTGCGGCCGCTGGCGCCATCTGCCCCGCCACCAATGCGCCGGCTGCGGCTCGCCCCACTGGCATTGGGCGGTGTCGAGCGGCCGCGGCAAGCTCTTCTCCTGGACCATCAGCCACATGGTGCTGCATCCCGGCTTTGCCGGCGAGGCGCCCTACGCCGCCATCGTGGTCGAACTGGAAGAGGGGGTGCGCATGGTCAGCGGCCTGCGTGATCTACCGGTTGATCAGATGCGGCTCGACATGCCGCTCGAGGTCTGCTTCGAGCAGGTGACCGAGAATTTCACTGTACCGCTCTTTCGGCCGGCCAGCGCCGGCCAGTAGAACGGCTGCGTGAATCGAGTGTCCGGGCATGGGCCGTCGACAGGATGGTCCATGCCCGGGCTGCCTTCACACCATGACATGAGGATCGATCGACCATGAGCAAAGGCTCCATTCGTGGCCAGGTCGCCGTGGTGGGGGTGGGTGAAACCACCTACTACAAGCGCGGTGAATCCCCTGATGCCGAATTCAAACTGGGTTTGCAGGCCATTCTCAAGGCCTGTGAGGATGCGGGAATCTCCCCGAAGCAGATCGATGGCTTCTGCTCCTTCAGTGACGACCGCAATGACCCGACCCGGCTGTCGGCGGCGCTCGGCATTCCGACGATGCGACTGTCGGTGATGCAGTGGGGTGGCGGTGGCGGCGGCGCGGCCGGTGCGATCTCCAACGCGGCGGCGGCCATCCATGCCGGCTATGCCGATGTGGTGGTGGCCTACCGTGCACTGGCCCAGGGCCAGTTCGGCCGCTTTGGCCAGGGCTCGACGGCAGCCTACGCCCAGGGTGAGCGCGCCTACACCGCGCCCTATGGTCTGATGTCGCCGGCCCAGTCGTTCGCGATGAAGGTCGTGCGCTTCATGCATGACCACAAGATCGGACCCAACACATTGCGTGCCATCTCGATGGCCTCCTACCACCATGCGCAGAACAACCCGCGCGCCATCATGTATGGCAAGCCGCTGACCGAAGAGAAGTATGACCAGTCGCGCTGGATCGTCGAGCCCTACTTCCACCTCTATGACTGCTGCATGGAGAACGATGGCGCCGCGGCGATCATCCTCACCTCGCCCGAGCGGGCCCGCGACATGAAGCAGAAGCCGGTCTATCTGCTGGGCGCGGCCCAGGGTTCCGGCCACCGTGCCGGCGCCCCGGTCCACAACGCCGGTGATTACGGTTCGTCGAACTTCACCCAGTTGACGGCCCGCATGTACGAGATGGCCGGCGTCACTGCCAAGGATGTCGACGTCGCGCAGATCTACGAGAACTTCACCGGCGGCGTGCTGATGACGATGATCGAGCACAACCTCTGCACCCCCGAAGAGGCCAATGAGTTCTTCAAGCTGGAGAACCTGGTGGTCGGTGGCAAGCTGCCGCTCAACACCAGCGGCGGCAACCTGGCCGAGTGCTACATGCATGGGTTGGGTCTGCAGATCGAGGCGATCCGCCAGTTGCGCGGTCAATCCACCAACCAGGTGGCCAACGCCAAGGTAGCACTGGCGGCCGCCGGTCCGATGGTTTCACCGGTCAGCACCTGTATCTACGGCACCGAGGAGGTTCTCTGATGAGCGCGAACGCCTATTATCTGCCTGTTGGTCTTCCGGCTCCCGCGCCCGCCAACGATGGCCTCGACAAGCCCTATTGGGAAGGCACCCGTGCCCACAAGCTGATGGTGCAGCGCTGCAACCAGTGCAAGCAGTACCAGTGGGGACCGGAACAGATCTGCAACCACTGCCACTCCTTCGACCTCGGCTGGGCCGAAGTGGCCGGCACGGGCCGCATCTACAGCTACGAGCGCATCTGGCACCCGGTGCACCCGGTGCTGAAGGAGCGTGGCCCCTATCTGGTGGTGCTGATCGAACTGCCGCAGGCCGGCAATGTCCGCATGGTCGGCAACCTGCTGGGCGATGGACGGCAGGAGGTGATCATCGGCAGTGCCGTCGAAGCAGTCTATGAAGAGCACAACGAAGACCCCAAAAATCCCTTCACACTGGTGCAGTGGAAGTTGGTGTAATCCCCGCCTTGGGCTGACGGGTCGCTGGCCCGTCAGCCTGCTTCGGCCGATCAGGCCGCTCCTGTTCGCAGACACACGACACGCTTTGCCCGGCCGCGGTCATCCTGAACATTCGCGGCCGGCGCGAGACATACCCCGCCGACTTTCGTCAATCCAGGCCTTTCAGGGCGCCCATGCTCTGGAATCTTTTTTCAGTGTCACGGCTGTTGCGAAATCGCTCGACAGGGATCGATCTTTTGGGCCACCAGGACCAATGGAATCACGCGCCGCCGTGTGATGGCGCCGGGACGCGGTCACGCCCGCGTGTGGCAAGCGACGCTGGCCGTCAGCGGCAGGCGACCGTGAACGGGTGGCGGTCTTCGAGCCGCAGCATCGTCATGCGCCGGCCCCAGACGCAGCCGGTGTCGAGCGCCAGCCGGTCGTTGCGGCCGGTGTGGCCGTCGAGGGCGGCCCAGTGGCCGAACAGCAGTGTGTAGGGCGGCTCATCATGTCGCATCGGCAGCGTGAACCAGGGGGCGAAACCGCGCGGGGCGGCGGCGCTGCTCTCCTTGACGGTCAGTTCGAGGCGGCCATCGGCGGCGCAGAAGCGCATGCGGGTGAAGTAGTTGGTGATGGCGCGAAAGCGGGCGATGCCGGTCAGTTGCGGGCTCCAGCGGTCGGGTTTGTTGCCATACATGCCGCGCAGATAGCGCGGATGGTTTTTGCCGCGCAGCAGTTCTGCTGCCTCCTGGGCATGTGATCTGGCTTCGGTGAGGCTCCAGATCGGCGGGATGCCGGCATGGGTCATCACCATTTGCTCAGGACCGGATTCGGTCTCGATCAGCGCCTCGTGCAGGAAAGGACGCTGGCGCAGCCAGTCGAGCAGGGGCGCACGGTCCTTGGCTTCGAGCAGTTGCTTCAGGGTCGGGTTGCTCTGCTGGGGCGGGTTATCGAGCGCCACCGCGAGCAGGTGCAGGTCATGGTTGCCCAGCACGGCCACCACGCAGCGGTCGAGCGACTGGAGCAGGCGCAGGGTGGCCAGCGAGTCGGGACCGCGGTTGACCATGTCGCCCACCACCCAGAGTTGATCGGCCGCCGGGTCGAAGTGGCAGGCGTCGAGCAGGCGGTTGAGTGGGTCGTAGCAACCCTGGATGTCGCCGACGGCGTAGGTGGCCACTGTTCAGTTCACCGTCGAGGCGCTGGATCAGTGCAGCGCGTGTGGCCGCGCCAGCGTGAACGGGGCGATGAGGGCATCGAACCGGGTACCGTCGTCGCTCACCATCTGGTAGCTGCCCTGCATGGTGCCGACTTCGGTGCCGAGAATGGTGCCACTGCTGTAGCGGTAGCTCTTGCCCGGTGACAGATGGGGCTGTTCACCGACCACCCCTTCGCCTTTCACCTCCTGCACTTGGGCTTCGCCGTCGGTGATGATCCAGTGGCGGCTGATCAGTTGTGCGCCGATGCTGCCCTCATTGGTGAGGGTGATGGTGTAGGCGAAGACGAAGCGGTTGCGCTCGGGTTCGGACTGCTCGGGCAGATAACGGGTCTGCACTGCGGTGCGGATGTGGTAGCGGTCATCGATCGGCTCGGGGATGGTATCGGTCGATCTCATTTGGGCATCACTGGTCACGCGCGCTGTCGTCCTGAGGGGTCAGAAAGTCACTGATGGCCACGAAGTCGAGCAGATCGAGCTGATCGGGTCGCAGCGCGGGGTCGATGCCGATCTGTTGCAGACGGTTGCCATCGATCAGCGATTCTAGCGCATTCCTGATCTTCTTGCGGCGCTGGGTGAAGGCCACGCGCACCACCTCGGCGAGTCGTCGCTCATCGCGGGCCTGTACCGGCCGCTGCCGCAGCGGAGTGATGCGCACCACGCGTGAATCGACCCGCGGGGGTGGCGAAAAGGCTTCGGGCGGCACGTCGAACAGTGGTTCGATCAGGCAGTGGTACTGCACCATCACGCTCAAGCGGCCATAGTCGGCACTGGCTGGCGCGGCGGCGAGCCGGTCGACCACCTCTTTCTGCAGCAGAAAGTGCATGTCCTGAATCGATGCGGCCTGTTCGATCAGGTGAAAGAGCAGCGGCGTGGAGATGTTGTAGGGCAGGTTGCCGATGATGCGCAGTGGTCGATCGATGACCAGTCTGGTGAAGTCGAACCGCAGGGCATCGGCCTGATGGAGCCGCAGCTGAGGCAGGGCGGCGAACTTCCGCTGCAACATCAGCACCAGGTCGCGGTCGATCTCGATCAGATCAAGCCGGCGGGCGGCGGGGGCGAACAGCTCGGTGAGGGCGCCGGTGCCGGGCCCGATCTCCACCAGGTGGTCGGCCGGGGTGGGCGCAACGCTGCTGTGGATTTGCGCCAGCGTCGCGCGGTCATGCAGAAAATGCTGACCAAAGCGCTTGCGGGGCCGGTGTCCGTTGCTCACGGTCGTGCGGTGCCGGTCAGTTGTCTGGCACAGTCGATGGCGGCCAGCAGGCTGTCGACCCGGGCCCGGCCGGTGCCGGCCAAGTCGAGTGCCGTGCCATGGTCGACCGAGGTGCGGATGAAGGGCAGGCCCAAGGTGATGTTGACCGCTTCGCCAAACCCCAGCGCCTTCAGCACCGGCAATCCCTGGTCGTGGTACATCGCCACCACCGCGTCGGCACGGGCGAGGTAGGGCGGAGTGAAGAGGGTGTCGGCCGGCAGTGGGCCTTCGAGACGCATTCCCTCGCCACGCAGTCGTTCGAGCACCGGGGTGATCACCTCGATCTCCTCGCGGCCCAGGTGACCCCCTTCGCCGGCATGGGGGTTGAGGCCGGCGACCAGCAGTCGGGGATCGTTGATGCCGAACTTGCGGCGCAGCTCGGCATCAACGATCCGCAGCGTGCTGTCGAGCACGGTCGCGGTGATCGCAGCCGGCACCGCGCACAGCGGCAGGTGGGTGGTGACCAGCGCCACCCGCAGCTGTGGGCAGGCGAGCATCATCACCACCCGCTCGACGCCGGCCAGTTCGGCAAAGAATTCGGTGTGGCCACTGAAGGGGTGTCCAGCGTCATTGATCACGCTCTTCTGCACTGGTGCGGTCACCAGTGCGGCAAAGCGACCGCTCAGTGCCCCCTCGGCGGCGTCGCGCAGGCTCTGGAGCACATAGTCGCTGTTGAGCGGGTCGAGCTGACCGGGACGCGCCGGGCGCTTCAGTGGCAGCGGTGTCACCCACAGCTCTCCCGCCGTGTGCTGGCCGGCATCGAGGCCTGTCTGCCACGGCTTGAGCTGCAGCGGCAGCCCCAGCAGCCGGGCGCGGCTTGACAGCAGTTCCGGGTCGGCAATCGCCACCAGCGGCGGCAGTGTCGGGCGCTGCGCCACCATGACGGCGAGGTCGGGGCCGATGCCGGCCGGCTCGCCGCAGGTCAGCGCAATCGGCGCTGCGGGCTGGGGATTACTGGAGAAATTCGACATAGGCTTCATCACGAATCTTGCGCAGCCAGTTGCCCAGCTCTTCGTCGAATTTGCGTCTGAACAGCAGTTCGCGCGCCTGGTTGAGCTGATATTCATGCGAGATGTCGGTCGAGCGACGTCCCTCCACGCGGGCGACATGCCAGCCGAAGCGGGTGCGGAAGGGTTTGCTGACCACGCCATCGGGCAGTTCGGCGATGGCGGCCTGGAATTCGGGTGCGAACCGTTCGGGGTCGCTCCAGCCGAGGTCGCCGCCGGCGTGGCTCGAGCCGGGGTCATCGGAGTAGGTGCGTGCCAGTTCATCAAAGGCCTCGCCCCGTTGCAGCCGCTGTACGATCTCGTTGGCGAGCTGCTGGCTCTGCTGCGGGTCGCGAATCTCGTTGGGGGCGATCAGAATGTGACGGACATGCAGCTGCAACGCCTGCTTCAGCGGTTCCCCGCGCTTGTCGAGCAGCTTGATGAAGTGAAAACCGCTGGGGCTTCGGATCGGGCCCCGGACCTCGCCCAACTGCATGCTGGAGACCAGGCCGCTGAACAGCGAGGGCAGTTCGGCTTCGCGCCTCCAGCCCAGATCGCCGCCTTCGAGCGCGGTCGAGGCGTTCGACTGGGTCAGCGCCAACTGGTCGAAACTGCTGCCCTGCTTGAGCTGTGCGGCGACCTCGTCAGCTTGATGCCTGGCTGCTTCGACGGTTTCGGGCAGGGCGTTTTCGGGCAGCGCAATCAGAATGTGCGCCAGATGGAACTCGGTCGGGCGCTGTGCCTTGCCCTCTTGCGAGTTGAGGAACTCCGTCACCTCGCGGTCGCTGATCTGAATGCCGCTGCCGATGATGCCCTGCCGCAGCCGCGAGATGCGCATCTCGCGGCGAATGCGTTCTCGAAATACCGGAAAAGGGGTGCCCTCGGCCTCCAGGGTCTTCTGCAGGGTGTCGAGGTCCATGCCATTCTGTTTGGCGATGGTGTCGATGGTCTGATTCAGGCTGTTGTCATCGATCCGGATCGAGGCGCGGTCGGCCATCTGCAGTTGCAGGCTTTCGAGAATCAACTGTTCGAGCACCGGCTTGTAGAGCTGTTCGCGGGGCGGTGGCGTACTGCCCTTGGCGCGCAGATTGGCCGCCACCTGATCGATCCGGCGGTTGATCTGGCTGGCCAGAATGACATCGTTCTCGACGATGGCGACGGTGGTATCGAGCCACTGCTGCTGTGCTGCCTGCAGCGCAGGCGACACCAGGGAGGCCAGCGACAGGGTCAGGGGGAGGAGCCATCGGCCGGTCGCGCTGGCCAGACGGAGGGGGGAGAGAAGGAGGCGGGTAAAATGGTGGTCAAGCATGGATCGATGGTGTCCGCGACAGAAAGGTGAAAGTCAGAGGTTCAGAATCGCTCATCACGGCCGGGGTAGCCCTGGATGCTGCTGCCGAGCAGTTCGTCGAGGCGGTTGCCGAGACCGAACAGACCCTTGAGGATCAGTTGCAGTTCGATGGTCGACTCCATGCGGGTGTCGCCGAGGGCAATCACCTCGCGGCGCCAGCGACGATTGACCAGACGTAATTTCCAGCAGCAGGCCTCATATTCGGCGCCGAGGATCTCCTCGAGCGAACTGCCTGAGGCAATGTCGGCGCGCCAGCGGCCAAGCAGGCGAACCCGGTCGCCGACCGGGTAGAGGAAGGAGAGGTCACTCTGCTTGATCACATTGCCCGCGGCGTCATGGCTCAATCGGTAGCCGAGGTTGCCCAGGCGCTGCCGGTCGGCGGCATAGTGCAGGTGAACCAGCGCCTCGTCGATCCGGTCGAGGCCATTGTCGGCGGTGAGGCTGGTGAGCAGACTGGATTGGTCGTTCAGCTGCACTGCCAGTTCGCCGAGGTAGGCCGACTGACCATCGGTCTCACTGCTGCCGGGTGGACCTTGCAGGGTCACTTCGCGGTCCTTCAGGTAGAAGATCTGTCCCAGACTGAGCCGCCATGCCTCCTGGCCGTCGTTTTCGAGCATGCGGGTGCTGACGGCCAGGTTGGCCTGGCGGCCATCGCTGATGCGGTCGCCGCCGACAAAACGGTTGTCGCTGAACAGCGTGGTGTAGGTGAGTGGCCGTTCAGTGGTGTCGAACAGCGGAAAGTCGCGCTGCGCACTGCTGGTGCTGGTCGAGAGCAGATAGAGGCGCGGCTCCAGCGTCTGGGTGGCGGCCGCGCCACGCCACTGGGTGGGGCGCTCGAACACCAGGCCGCTGTCGAGCGCCATGCTCAGCGCATTCAGTTCGGGCTGGTCGCTGCCACTGGCCAGCGGATCGGTCAGTTGATACTGGCGATGGCGCAGCTTCACGCTCGGAATCACAAAGGCGAAGTTGTCGCGCCACGGGCGTTGCAGCGCCAGATCGAGCGAGAGTCGTCCGCCGGTCAGCGCATCCAGGCCGGTGAGTCCGCCGGTGTCGCGGTCGAAATAGGAGAAGTTGCTGTAGAGCGAACCGACCAGAAACTGTCCGATCAGCGGTTGATAGTCGAGCGTCAGGCTCGGCAGGGTGCGGTAGGGCGAGATTTGCGCTGCGTCCAGGCTCTGAAAGCTCTGCAACAGCCCGCTCAGCCGCAGGTCATCGAAGCGGTACTGCGCTTCGGCGGCCTGCCGCAGGTTGGTCAGCGAGTGGCTGTCGAGTCCCTTTCCGCCCAGGTCGACAAAATAGTCACGGTCGCTGGCCCGGTTCAGATCGAGCGACAGATCCCAGCCCGAGGGAGTGAAGGTGCGGTGGTCGATGCCATAGAGCCAGCGCTGCGAGCGCTCCGGGTTCGATGTCGCCCCAAGCAGGTCATCCGGCAGCAGGCTGAGCCGGGTGTCGCCACGGCTCTGTTCGGTGAGGTAGCGAAACTCGTTACCGAGCAGCGTGCCACGCTTGCTCATCAACCTGGGCGTCAGGGTGTAGTCGTAGTTGGGGGCCAGGTTGAAGTAGTAAGGGAAGGTCGCTTCCAGGCCGTTGGTAAGGTCGTTGCCAAGGCTGGGAATCAGAAAACCGCTGTGGCGACGGTCATCGATCGGGAAGTAAAAATAGGGGACGTGCAGCGTCGGAATGCCGGCCAGATCGATGCGGGCGTTGCGGGTGCTGCCGAAACCGCTCTTGGGGTCGAGCCGGATGTAATCGCTGCGCAGCCACCAACTGTCGTCGCCAGGTGGGCAACCGGTCAGGGCAGCCTGTTTCAGCGTGATGATGCCGCTGTCACGGTTGACGGAGATCTGTCTGGCATTGCCATGCAGTTCGCGCTCGTGCAGCACGAACTGACCGTCACTCATTCTGGCGGTGTTGCCGGAGCGGTCGTAGTCGGCCTTGGCGCCGCGCAGCAGCAGCCCCTTGCCGCGCAGTTCGACCTCCTCCTGCAGCGACCATTTGCCCTGCGGTAAATCAATGTTGCCGCGCTTGGCGGTCATGCGCCAGGGCGAATCCTCCAGCACCACATCGCCATCGAGGCTGAAGGTTTCGGCCAGCAGCGACTCGACATAACTGGCTTGGATGTTGACTGAATCGGCGGCCGCGCCCTCCGGGTTGGCCGGTGCGGTCAGTTCGACGTTGGCCATCGGGTCGATGTAAAGGCCGGGGCAGGTCACAGGTATCCTGGCCTGCATCTCGGCCGGCAGCGCCTCGCGCGGATGCCAGTCGAGCGCTGCCGCGCTCTGGTGAGTCGATTCGGCCTGACCGGGGGCAGTGTGCAGCAGGACAAGAAACAGGAAGAGGCTCCGTGGCAACGGATGTTTCATCCATGACCCCGCTTCAGACGACCGAGGCGGGCAGATGGCGCGCCGACTCCTGCATGCTCTGGTGGCAGCAGGGTGAAGGGCAGATAATGGAGCACTTTGAACATCGGACCGGGCATGGACCTTTCTATCACCACGACAAGAGATGCGCGCGCCCTGCAACTGCGAAACTGGGCCGCGGCCATTCTAGCAGAGAACCCCGGTTTGAGCGCCGATCCGGCCGATGGCTGGCGCTTCGCGAAGCTGGCCGGGGATGCCAGTTTCCGCCGCTATTTTCGACTTCAGCGGGAACGGCAGAGCTGGGTGCTGATGGATGCTCCCCCCGCCAAGGAGGATGTGCGTCCCTTCATCGCCGTGGCGGGTGGTTTGGCACAGCTCGGCATCCGGGTGCCACGGGTGCTGGCGGCCGACCTCGATCAGGGTTTTTTATTGCTGGATGATCTGGGTGATCGACTCTATCTGGGTGAGTTGACCGCTGCCGATCCGCAGCGGGTCGATCAGCTCTATCAGGCCGCTTTTCAACCGCTGCTGCGGCTGCAATCGGTGTCCGAGTTGCCTGGCTGCAAGCTGCCGCCCTATGATCGAACGCTGCTGCACAGCGAACTGCGGCTGTTCGATCAGTGGTTCATCGCCGAGTTGCTGGGGGTCGAGCTGACGCAGTCGGAGCAACGGATGCTGCATCAGCTTTATGACGAATTGATCGAATTGGCGCTTGCGCAGCCGCAGTGTCCGGTACACCGCGACTACCATTCGCGCAACCTGCTGCTGTGCGCTGATGGCATGGTCGGCGTGATCGACTTTCAGGATGCGGTGATCGGGCCGATCACCTACGATCTGGTGTCGCTGCTGAAGGATTGCTATCTGTTCTGGCCACCTCAGCAGGTCAGTCGCTGGGTGACTCAATACCATCGGCTGGCTCAGAACGCGGCCCTGCTGTCGGAAGTTTCGCCGGAGCAGTTTCTGCACTGGTTCGACTGGATCGGCGTGCAGCGCCACCTGAAGGTGCTGGGCATCTTCAGCCGGCTGTTTCTGCGCGACGGCAAAGAGGGCTACCTGGCCGATCTGCCGCGCGTGGCGCGACATCTGTTGGCAGGCTGTGCCCCCCATGGCCCGTTGCAGCCCTTTGCACAGTGGTTTCGCGAGCGCCTGCTGCCGCGGATGGCCACCCATCCCCGACTCGATGCCGTTGCGGTTCAGGCAGTGGTTGACGAGAAAATAGAATGATCTGATTTTTCATAAAGATAAAAATATTTATTCATGGAGGATATTGCATGTCTGAGTACTACAGCCTGGCGGTCGATGGCCACGTGATCACGGTGACCCTGCAACAGCCGGAGATCTCCAACTCGCTCGACAGTGCGGCTTGCCTGGCCTTGCATGAGCTGTTCGATGAGTTCGAGCGCAACCCGCAATGGTGGGTCGCGGTCATCACCGGTGCCGGAGAGCGTGCCTTCTGTGCCGGCATGAATCTGAAGAATGTCGCCAAGGGCGAACCGCTGCGGCTGCCGCCGTCCGGATTTGCCGGACTCACCCACCGCTTCGACAACAGCAAGCCGGTGATCGCCGCGGTCAATGGCGGGGCCTATGGCGGCGGTCTGGAGATGGCGCTGGCCTGCGACATTGTCATCGCTGCCGAACATGCGATCTTTGCGCTTTCGGAACCGCGGGTCGGCGTGGCCGCCCTGGCGGGTGGCGTGCATCGTCTGGCGCGGCAGATCGGCCTCAAGCAGGCGATGGGCATGCTGCTCAATGGACGCAAGGTGAGCGCAGCCGAAGCGCATGAACTGGGTTTCGTCAACGAAGTGGTGCCGGCTGCGGAACTGATGGCCACCGCACAGCGTTGGGCCGCCGAGATTGCGGCCTGCGCCCCATTGGCGGTGCGTGCGACCAAACAGTTGGCGATGTCGGGTCTTGATCTGCCCCTGCGCGAGGCGATGGCGGCCAGCTACCCGATGGTGACGGCCATGCTCAACAGCCCCGACATGGTCGAAGGGGCGCGCGCCTTTGCCGAAAGGCGGGCACCCAACTGGCAAGGCTGAGTGCTGTTTGAATTGCTACACTGCAAAGATCAGTGATTCAGTACTCTTTTGCTGGCGGGTGCCGCGACGGCGATGAAAGCGATGATTCTGGCGGCAGGGAAGGGCACGCGGATGCGTCCACTCACGCTGCACACCCCCAAGGCGCTGCTGCCGGTGGGCGGCAAGCCGCTGATTCTCCACCATATCGAGGCGTTGAGGCGTTCTGGAGTCCGTGACATCGTGATCAACTGCGCCCATCTTGGGCAGCAGATCATCGATGCGCTGGGAGACGGTCAACGCCACGGCGTGCGGCTGCACTATTCGCAGGAGCCCGACGAACCGCTCGAAACCGGCGGTGGCATCCTGCAGGCGCTGCCGCTGCTGGACGACGCTCCCTTTCTGATCGTCAATGGCGATGTACTGACCGACTTCGACTTCGCCCGACTCAGGCTGCCACCGGGAAAACTGGCCCATCTGCTGCTGGTCGAAAATCCTGACCACCATCGCGAAGGTGACTTCTATCTGTCGCCCAGCGCAGCGGTGCGGAGCCAGGCGATGCCCGGCGCGCGCCGGCTCACCTACAGCGGCATCGCCCTGCTGTCACCGCAGCTCTTTGCGGGATGCCATCCCGGCGTTTTTCCGCTGGCACCGCTGCTGATCGCCGCCATGCAGAGCGATCGGGTCAGTGGTGAATTGCATCCTGGACGCTGGATCGATGTCGGCACGCCGGAGCGGCTGCAACGGGCAGAGCGTGAACTGGCCGGAGGGGTGGCGTGAAGCGATTTTCCATCGTCGCGTCCCAGCCGCCCTGGATCGGCAAGTTGCTTGGGGCGCTGACCGGCCTGATCTGGGCGCCCGATTCGCTCCGCTGGAGCGGGCTGGTGCTGGGTCTGCTGGCCGGCCATCTGCTCGATCAGCGCCTGGGCGGGCTTGCCCGCGCTGACACATCCGCGCAAAAGACCGTGGCCGCACTGCGGCCGCTGTTCATGCTGATGGGCCATCTGGCCAAGATCGACGGGCGGGTCAATGAGGCCGAGATTGCCGTCACCAGCCGTCTGATCGACCGCATGGTGACGCAGGGGCGTGACCGTGCCGAACTGATCGAACTGTTCAGACAGGGCAAGGGTGCCACGCCTGCCGAGATCGATCGACAACTGGACAGACTCGCCGACACGCTGTGCCACCAGCCGAAACTGGCCGAGCAGTGGCTGGGCATGTTGATCGGGTTGGCGCTGAGTGATGGAGCGCTGTGTGCGGGTGAGCGGGCGTTGATCGAGCGCATTGCCGTGCGGATCGAGATCGCTCCCGAGACACTGCGGCGCATCGAATCACGTCTGCGTCGCCAGCAGTCACGCCCGGCGGAGCCGGCCACCACCCCAGCCTCGGTGCTGATGCAGGCCTATCAGCTGCTGCAGGTGAACAGAAACGCCAGCGATGAAGAGGTCAAGCTCGCTTATCGCCGCAAACTGAGTCAGCATCACCCCGACCGTTTGCAGGCGGGTGGTGCTTCAGCGGAGCAGATACAGGCCGCTGGCCAGCAGACCCATGAGATCAGGAGTGCCTACGAACTGATTCGTGCTGCCCGGCTGTTCAGGCAATCAGAGTGAGCAGCGCCGCTTCGTAACCGAGCAGCGTGAGGTAACCGCCACAGGCGGTCCGCAGCAGCGTGCTGACCGGAATCCGGCCGAACAGAACGAAGTTCTTGTGGATGGTCAGAAAGATCACCGACAGCGCGGTGATCAGCAGCTTTGACTGCACGAAATAGTCGGGGTCGTTGACCAGCCAGAATGCCATCAGCCAGTTCAACTCCTGTGCGCCATGCTCGATCAGGCGCAGCGTCATCAAGGCATCGCCAGCTGCTGCGATGATCAGCAGCACCGCGATCAACAGATAGACCGGCTCGTACAGGTCAACGTAGCGGTTGCGTGCCAGTCGCGGCTGTGGCGCCGTGCGTCTTCGGCCGGCGATGCCCAGATGACGCAGGTTGATCCATGGTCGGTTCCGGCGCCGCTCTTCGAAAGGTGTTGTTGTCATGCTCCACCCTGTTCAATACCGAGTGCACGCTGTGTCACGCCAATCAAAGCACAGCGTTAATGATCACACAATATCCAGATCGATCCTTGTTTGTACAATTTTGCCGCAGGAGAAGGTCAGGACAAACAGACTGGGTGCCGGTAGAATGGGCCATTTTTTCGGGAACTGCCGTGGAATTTCTGCTTGCACCGTCCATTCTCTCGGCCGACCTGGCCCGTCTCGGTGACGACGTGGCCGCGATGCTTGCGGCCGGCACCGACTGGGTGCATTTCGATGTGATGGACAACCACTACGTTCCCAATCTCACCTTTGGCCCTTCGGTGGTGAAGGCGCTGCGCGGCTATGGCATCACCGCGCCGATCGATGTGCATCTGATGGTCAAGCCGGTCGATCGCATCATCGGTGACTTCATCGAGGCTGGCGCCAGCCTGATCACCTTTCACCCCGAGGCGAGCGAGCACATCGACCGGTCGCTGCAACTGATCATCGATGGCGGTTGCGCGGCAGGGCTGGTGTTCAATCCGGCCACCCCGCTGAACCATCTCGACCACCTGCTCGACAAGCTGTCGCTGGTGCTGCTGATGTCGGTCAACCCCGGGTTTGGTGGGCAGAAATTCATTCCCGGCACCCTGGCCAAGATCGAGCAGGCGCGCCGGCGGCTCGATGCCGCGCCCAATCCAGTTCGGCTCGAGATCGATGGCGGCATTGGCCTGCACAACATCCGCGCCGTGGCCGAAGCGGGTGCCGACACCTTCGTGGCCGGTTCTGCACTCTTCGGCAGCGATGACTATCGTGCGACCGTTGCGGCCATGCGCGCCGAGTTGGCGCGGGTCGAACGCAATCCGGCTTGAGAGTGCCATGCGAAACGGTCGCAACAGTTTGACCACTGCCCGTAAGGTGAATTGAGCATGATTCAGGTACGACCCGACCCAAAAATCGATGCCGATGAGCCGACGCTGCGGTTGGCGGTGCTGATCGATGCCGACAATGCCCAGGCTGCCGTCATCGAGGCGCTGCTGGCCGAGATCGCCCGTTTTGGCGAGGCGACGGTCAAGCGCATCTACGGCGACTTCACCTCGCCCACCAGTGCTTCGTGGAAAAAGGTGCTGCAGCGCTATGCGATCAAACCGGTGCAGCAGTTTGCCTACACCACCGGCAAGAACGCCACCGACAGCACGCTGATCATCGATGCGATGGATCTGCTCTATACCCGCAAGTTCGATGGCTTTTGCCTGATCACCAGCGACAGTGACTTCACCGGTCTGGCGATGCGGCTGCGTGAAGAGGGGCTCACGGTGCTGGGGTTTGGCGAGAAGAAGACGCCAGAGGCGTTCCGCAACGCCTGCCACAAGTTCATCTTCACCGAGGTGCTGCGTCCGGCGATGACAGCCAAGCCGGCAGCCGCCGCCACGCGGACGGCGCGTCGGAAAAAATCGGCTCCGGCACAGACTCTGGCCGAGACGAACGAACCGAAGCTGGAGTTTCCGACCGAATTCGTGCTGACCGCGCTCGATCAGTCGATCGACGATGCCGGCTGGGCGCAGGTGGGCACCTTTGGCAGTTATCTGACCAAGTTGCAACCCGATTTCGACGCCAGGCTCTATGGCTACCGCAAGCTTTCCGATCTGGTCCGGGCCCGAACCGATCTGTTCGTGACCGAAGAGCGGCAGGCGGCGGGTTCGAGTCAGAAGGTGCTCTATCTGCGGGCGAAGTAGTGCATGAGCCGCCATGCTCCCAATCGGCCCGGAAGACCGGTCACAGTCAGATGAACCGCAGCGTCATGCAGGCCATCATCAAAATTCCTTATCAATCGCGATGGCGTGGCATCCGCCGTTGAGTGCCTGCCGATGAGTCTGTCTGTTGCGCCCGTTGCCATGGAGTTTTCATGATCTCTTTGACCGAAACCGAGTTCAACCGCCTTGCCGCCGAAGGTTACAACCGGCTGCCGCTGACGCTGGAGACCTTTGCCGACCTCGATACACCGCTGTCGATCTATCTCAAGCTGGCCGATGCGCCCAACAGTTTTCTGCTGGAGTCGGTGGTGGGCGGCGAACGCTTTGGCCGCTACTCCTTCATCGGCCTGCCGGCCCACACCTTGCTTCGGGTGCGTGAATCGATCACCGAGGTGGTCAGCCATGGCGCGGTCATCGAGCGCCACGAGGGCAACCCGCTCGATTTTCTCGAGCAGTATCAGGCGCGCTGCAAGGTCCATGTGCCGGTCGGCTTTCCGCGCTTCTGTGGTGGTCTGGCGGGCTATTTTGGTTATGACACCATCCGTTACATCGAATCGAAGCTGGCCGGTTTCGACCATCCCGACGAAATCGGCATGCCCGACATCCTGCTGCTGCAGAGCGAAGAGTTGGCGGTGATCGACAATCTGGCCAGCAAGATCTATCTGATCGTCTACGTCGATCCAGCGTTGCCCGCTGCCTATGCCCAGGGTCAGGCACGGCTGCAGCAACTGCTCGAACTGCTGCGCGGTCCGCTGACCCTTCCGCAGAGTCGACCGAGCCCGGCGACCCTGCCGCAGCGTGATTTTCGCAAGGAGGACTATCTGGCGGCGGTGCTGCGTGCCAAGGAGTACATCGCCGCCGGCGACATGATGCAGGTGCAGATCGGCCAGCGGATCAAGCAACCCTTCAGTGACTCACCGCTGACCCTCTATCGCGCGTTGCGCTCGCTGAACCCGTCGCCCTACATGTACTACTACGATTTCGGCGATTTTCAGGTGGTGGGCGCCTCTCCGGAGATTCTGGTGCGGCAGGAGTCGAGCGGTTCGGGCACGACCAAGGTGACCATCCGCCCGCTGGCCGGCACCCGGCCGCGCGGTGCCGACCCCCAGCAGGATCGCCACAACGCCGAGGAGCTGCTGAGCGATCCGAAGGAGCGTGCCGAACATGTGATGCTGATCGATCTGGCGCGCAATGACATCGGTCGCATCGCCGAGACCGGCAGCGTCAAGGTCACCGACCAGATGGTGATCGAGCGCTACTCCCACGTCATGCACATCGTCTCCAATGTCGAGGGGGTGCTGAAACCGGGAACCAGCAACCTCGATGTGTTGCGGGCGACCTTTCCGGCCGGCACCCTGACTGGTGCACCCAAGGTGCGGGCGATGGAGATCATCGACGAACTGGAGCCGATCAAGCGTGGGCTCTATGGTGGTGCCTGTGGTTATCTGAGCTTCTCGGGCGAGATGGACCTGGCCATCGCCATCCGCACCGGCATCGTCAAGCAGGGCATGCTCTACGTGCAGGCCGCGGCCGGCATCGTGGCGGATTCGGTGCCAGAGAGCGAGTGGCAGGAGACCGAAAACAAGGCGCGCGCGCTGCTGCGTGCCGCCGAGCAGGTGCAGGCCGGACTCGACCACGTCCCATAGCGGAGTCTTCGCCATGGCCAAGCTGCTGATCCTGTTTCACAGCCAGAGTGGCAACACCCTGCAACTGGCGCAGTCGGTCTACCGCGGTGCGCTGGCGGTGGAGGAGGTGGAGAGCCGGCTGCTGCGTGCGACCGATGCGGGACTGGATGAGCTGCTCTGGTGTGATGGCCTGCTGCTGGGGACGCCGGAAAATTTCGGCTACATGTCGGGCGGGCTGAAGGATTTTTTCGATCGAACCTACTATCCGGCGCAGGATCGGGTGACCGCAAAGCCCTATGCGCTCTTCATCAGCTGCGAAAACGATGGCACCGGTGCAGTGGGCCAGATCGAGCGCATTGCCCGCGGCTATGCGCTCAAGCCGGTTCTCGAACCGCTGATCTGCCGAGGTGCGGTCTCGGCGTCATGCCTGGCACAGGCGCATGAGTTGGGAATGACGATGGCGGCCGGACTGGATATCGGCATTTACTGACGGTTGTGCCGCGGTGGGGAGAGATCCAGGCAGAAGAAAAAGCAGGCGGGAAGGGGAGGGGTCCACTGCGGGCCAAAGCCCGCAGTGGCAGGAGTCGGTCAGGGCTTCCAGGGACGGCAGGTGGCGTTGCTCTCGATCAGCACTTCACCTTTCTGATTGACAGCGGTGAGGTCGAGATCGACATGCTTGATGCCGCCTTCGCTGTAGACCTTGGTGGCCACACCCTTGAAGGTGACATCATCGCCCGGCCACAGGCGGGTCTTGAAGCGAAAACCGTACTTCTTCACCGAGGTGGCGCCGAACCAGTCGGTCAGCACCCGTGCCAGCATGCCCGAGGTGAGCATCCCCATGCCAAAGACCGTCGGCAGGCCGGCGGATTCGGCGAAGGTCTGATCATGGTGGATCGGGTTGAAGTCGCCACCGGCGCCGGCGTACTTGACGAACTGGGTGCGGTTGAAATTCTTGACGACGAAGCTGTATTCGTCACCTTCCTTGATTTTGTCGAATGCTGAATCAGCCATCTTTGACCACTCCTCCAGTCTGCAATACGGTGTTCTTGACCTTGATCACGACGTTGCCGTTCTGATCGACATATTCGCTGAACATGTCGAAGATTTTCATCTGGCCGCCGCGCTTGCCTTCCTTGACGAAGGATTTGACTTCACCGGTGCGCATCGTCAGCACATCGCCGGCAAAGACTGGTCGGACGAACTCGAACTCCTGGCCACCGTGGAGCACGAAGCGCAGGTCAAGACCCAGACTTTTGATCGCGCTGCCATCATCGCCGCTGGAAAAATGGGCGGAGGTGGCGGTGTAGGTCGGAGGGGCCGGGACTGAAGGCAGACCGGCTGCCTTGGCTGCGACCTCGTCGTGATACATGGGGTTGTCGTCTTGAAGCGAGTTGGCAAATTCATGGATCTTGCCACGCTCGATCGGAAATCCCGGAGGATTGATCGTAGCCATAAGCGTCCGTTCTCCTTGTTTGACAGATGCTGTTGTTATCGCATCGCCGGGTGGCGATGTGCTGTTGTTCCGCACCAAGCATTTCTGGCCACCAGAAGTGAACACTGCCTGACGGCAAGTTGCTGGTGCGTGGCCTCGACGAGGAGCCGCAAAAGTATCATCGGCGCTTCGCCCGAGTCAATTGCCCCATGACCCGGTGTCACTCGATGGCTGCCGCGACATCGGGTTCGCGTGCAGGCACCTTGACCAGGGCGATGGTGATGGCAGCGATCAGCAGTGCCAGGATCATGATCAGGTAGGAGATGCGGTAGCTGCCGGTTTGATCATAGATCCAGCCGGCCAGCGGGACCGCGCACATCTGCAGCGGAATCATTGCCGGTCGGATCAGACCCGAAACTCGGCCGAACGACAGGCGACCGAAGATCTGTCCGGTGGTGGAACTTTGCAGTGGCACGACACCGCCCATGCCGAAACCGAACAAGGCGCCACCCAGCAACAGCCAGAGGTAACTGCTGCAGAGCATCAGCAGGATCGCGCCAAGCAGTTGCGTGATGATGCAGAGCCAGACCGCGAACTTCGGCTCATTGTGGTCGGTCAGCCAGCCGAACACCACCTTGCCGATCACGCCAATGCCTGCCGAGACCGAGAGGATCATGGCGGCCTGGGTGGTCGAAAGCCCCTGGCTGGTCAATTGCGGCACCATGTGGATCAGAATGGCCTGAAACACCCCGACCAGCAACGCGAAGGTCAGCGCAATGAACCAGAAATTGCTCGATCGCAGAATGGCAGCCGTGCTCCATTCGGCTTCAGCGCCACCCAGAAAGGCGCGGTGCTGTGCATCGGTGGCACCGTCAGGCCGTTGGCCAAGCTCTTCCGGGTTGGATCTGACCAGCAGTGCCACCACTGGTGCCACGCAAAGCAGGGCTACAATGCAGTAGACTAGGTAGCCACCGCGCCAGCCGATATGGTCGATCAGCCAGGCGGAGAGTGTTGGCATCACCAGGCCCGAGGCGGAGATGCCCATGGTGGCGATGCCCAGCGCCAGACCACGCTTGCGGATGAACCAGGCCGCAACCAGTTTGGAAGAGGCCTGCCCGCCCATGGCCGCACCACCAAAGGCATTGCAGGTGGCGAGAATCAGATAGAACTGCCACAGTGCCGAGATGGTCGAGAGCAATCCATAACCCAGTGCCAGTACCGTCGCGCCGAGCAGCATGATCCAGCGGGTGGGGTAGCGGTCGAGCGCCCGTCCGAGAAAGGGCGCCATCAGGGCGCCGCTGACATTGCTGATCATGAAACCGAGCGACACATCCAGGTGACTGCCGCCGAACTCCTTGCTCAGTGCAAGAAAGAAGATGCCGTAGGAGTAGAAAAAAAAGCCGACCGAAATGAAGTCGGTAAAGAAGGCGATGGCCACCATCCGCCAGCCGTGAAATGGAGGCTTTGCCGAAGGGTCGGCAGGATTTTCAGGCAGAGGCTGCATGGGTGGGCTCGGACAGGATGGTGCGGGAGGGTGAATCTATCCGTTCATGAACAGAACTGCCATGAAAAGCACATCGACGCTGCAATGGAAAACGGTCCGGATGGTGGAGGCTTGCGAAGGCTTCAATTTCCCGCAGTTTCAATGGAGGGTGTTGATCGAACCGGTGGTTTCATCCAGCCGACGCAGAGCGCGCAGAGTGCAGTCAATGCGGCCAGAGAGATGAACACCGTCTGATAACTGCCGGTGCGGTCGAAGATGGCTCCTGCGGCGATGGGTCCGGATGCGGCAACCAGCGTGTAGGAGAGCGCCTGTATCGCAGCGATGGCGGAAAAGTTGAGCGCGCCGAAATAGTTGGCGGTCAGCGCCGTCAGCGCGATCAGGTAGACACCGATACCCATCCCGAACAGCACCGTGAACAGATAGACCAGCGGCTGGGAGGTGGCGAAATTGAGCAGGAGAAACCCGATCGCCTGGAACACCATGCCTGCGGCCAGAATCCACCTTGGATCGATGCGGTCGCCAATGCCGCCGCTGAGAATGCGTCCTGTCGAGTTGAGGATGGCGACCATCCCCAGACTGCTCGCAGCAACCAGCGATGAGACACCGATGTCGGACAGATGCAGAATCAGATGGGCGTTGATGGTTGCCGAAGCAGTGGTGGCCGCACAGGCCACCAGAACGGTGAGCCAGAAAAAACGGGTGCGCAGCGCTTCGCGCAGGGTCCAGTTTTCACTGGTCTTGAACACGGCATTGGTCGAGGTTGCGGTGACATGCGCCTCAGCGGGGTTCTTGACACCGTCTGGATGCTGGCCAATCTCCTCAGGCCGTTCTCGAATGGCCCAAAAGCCGAGGAGGCCGACCAGCAGGCCGCAGACAGCCATCAGCAGCCAGACGATCCGCCAGTTGCCGGTCTGCTCCACCAGTGCCGCGACCATGGGTGAGGCCACGAAGCCTCCCAGTCCACCATTGGCCATGAACAGCCCCATCGCCAGTGCGCGGCGCTGCACGAACCAGGTCACCAGCAGATTGCTTCCAGGCAGCACGCTGGTCATGGAGAGACCGATGGCGATGAAGAAGCCGGTACCCAGATAGAAAATGTACAGAGAGGATGTCTGGTAGATCAGCAGAGCGCCGCAGACGATCAGGATGCCGCCCGTCAGATAGGTCTTTCGTGTGCTGAATCGGCGGATGAAGATCGACACCAGCGGAGCACTGACGCCCCACACCAGCAGCAGCAGAGAGAATCCCACCGAGGCCTGACCTCGACTCCAGCCGAACTCCTCGATCATCAGCGGCAGCACGACGCTGAGGCCGTACATGCACAGCCCGACCCCGAGGAAATAGCAGAGGCTGATCACGGCCAGAAGAACCCATCCATAGAACATCCCGTCATTTTTTTTGCGCATGGGTCTGCCTGTTTTTATTGTTTTCAAAGAATGTTCTGGAAAGTGTGTCGTCAAGCTGCGTTGCGCGGCATCGAATGCCGCAACCCTTGACGGTTTGCATTATTGAACGAAAAAACAGCACATGAAAGTTTTTTCATGCCGGTTTCGATGCAGGCGCCCGATGGTGTCGAGGAGCCATCCGCTGCGGCCGTCACAACTGCTTTTTTTCTTCCTCGGTCAACAGGCGGGCTTCGGACTCGAGCATGATCGGAATGTCATCGCGGATGGGGTAGGCGAGACCGCTGGCTTTGCACAGCAACTCGTTGCGCTCCTTGTGATAGACCAGCGGTGCCTTGGTGACGGGGCAGACCAGAATCTGCAGAAGTTTGGGGTCCAGCATGAAGGGGCTCGTGAAAGATGAAAGGTAGGGCGGCGGGATTATAGCAATGCGCACGACTGGGCATCATCCTTCAGAAGCGTGGTTTTGCGCAGTCGATGCCGTGCTCTTGGCATTGTCGCTACAATGACCGTTCCGTCACCTTGAGAAACCGCCATGAGCCGTGCCGACCACCTGATCTGGATCGATCTGGAGATGACCGGGCTCGATCCCGACCGGGACCGCATCATCGAGATCGCCACCCTGATCACCGATGCCGATCTCAATGTGGTTGCCGAAGGTCCGGTGATGGCGATTCACCAGTCCGATGAGGTGCTGGCGGCAATGGATGAGTGGAACCAGCACCACCATGGCGTCTCCGGGTTGATCGACCGGGTCCGAACCAGTGGTGTCGACGAGCAGGATGCCGAGCGCATCACACTCGATTTTCTCGGCCGCTATATCGAGCCACGGCGCTCACCGATGTGCGGGAACAGCATCTGTCAGGATCGCCGCTTTCTGGCCCGACACATGCCACGGCTGGAGCGGTTCTTTCACTACCGGAACCTCGATGTCAGCACCATCAAGGAGCTGGCGCGGCGCTGGCGTCCGGAGTTGCTGAATGGCCTGAACAAGCGGGCCACCCATGTCGCCATGGATGATGTCAAGGAGTCGATCGCCGAACTCAGCCACTACCGGGCGCAGTTCTTTCGCATGAATGAGGACGGGTAGTCTGCGCTGAGTCGGGCCTTCTGCGCTCTTTTTTGGAGCGGACGGAGGCTCGACCTTGGCGCAAAGGGCGGGTCCGAGCTCGACTTTCGATCGTTTTGCACGCTCGATCACCGTTTTTTCCGATTTTTCCAGTTGGCAGGAGGATTGCCTGTCACCGTTGAGACTGGAAGAAACGGAGATCGAGGATGAGTACGATCACTGCACCTCCCGCCATGACCCGTTGGCTTGCCGGGTCACGGTGGGCGCCGGATTTCGTTTCTGGAGGGGCCGATCCTGCGTTGTTCTGCGACTGCTGTGCAGCGGGGTCGGGAGTTCCATCGCTGACTGCATTGCCTGCGGCATTGCAGGAGGTGCGGCGTGCCGAGACCCTGTCCCTGATCCGGGCGCAACTGCGGCACTTCGCGCTGCTGCTGTACATGAAGGGCAAGCCCGATCAACCGCGCTGTGCGCGTTCTGCCCGCGTCGTGGCGCTGCTGCGCCACGCACAACTGCCGTTTGCCTTCGTCGATGTGCTGGCACAGCCGTTGATTGATGAGTTGTTGCAGGAGTTTTCTGGCCTGTCTGGCTACCCGCAACTGTTTCTGGATGGGAACCTCGTGGGTGGTTATGCGGCCATCGCGCGTGCGATCGAGGATGGCACGCTGTCGCGCTGGATCGAACAGCGTTGCCGTGCCGAGGAGGTGGTGATTCCATGACGCCGCAACAGATCGAGCACTGCATCATTGAGGATCTGCCCGATGCAGTGATCGATGTGGAGATCAAAAGAGGAGCGACCGTTCTGCGAGTGGTGAGTCAGAAGTTTGCTGGCCGAGGGCAGTCGGAACGGCAGCGTCATGTTCTCTCACTGCTGAAACAGGGGCTCGCGAACGGCAGCCTGCACATCAGTCATCTCAAGCTTTATTCGCATGATGAGTGGGCGGTGCTCAAGCCGACCGAAGAGATTCTGCTGATACAACGGAACGGCTCATGGCCAGCGTCCAGTTAAGACGCTATGATGCTTCAGCATAAATAACAACAAGATAGGGTTTTATCCTCATGCTGACAGCTCTGTTGCGACGCAAATCGATCAGCCAGGCGCTCGCGCTCAGTGAAGAGAATGGGCTGCACCGTGCGCTGGGTCGGTTCGACCTGATCTTTCTGGGCATTGGTGCGGTCATCGGTGCCGGCATCTTCGTGTTGACCGGCATTGCTGCAGCGACCAAGGCAGGACCGGCGTTGTCGCTCTCATTCGTCGTGGCCGGATTGGCCTGCTTTTTTGCCGCGCTGGTCTATGCCGAACTGGCCTCGACGGTGCCGGTGTCGGGCAGTGCCTATACCTACTCCTATGTGACCATGGGCGAATTCATTGCCTGGATCATCGGCTGGGATCTGATTCTGGAGTATGGCGTGGCCTCGGCGGCGGTGGCCATCGGCTGGTCGGGCTACTTTTTGCAGCTGTCGACCGCGATGGGACTCGATCTGCCGGAGTTGCTGACCAAGGCACCGCACGAAGGTGGCTGGATCAACCTGCCGGCGGCAGGGGTGATCATGCTGGTGACGCTGCTGCTGGCGGCGGGCGTGCGGCAGAGCAGCCGGGTCAACAATGTGGTGGTGCTGGTCAAGCTGGCCGTGATCGGCCTGTTTCTGCTGGTGGCGGCCCCCAAGGTGCAGGTCGGGAACTGGCAGCCGTTCTTTCCGTTCGGCTGGCAGGGGGTGATGGGGGGGGCGGCGCTGATCTTCTTTGCCTACATCGGCTTTGATGCGGTCTCGACTGCGGCCGAGGAGGCGCGCAATCCGCAGCGGGATCTGCCGCTAGGCATTCTCGGGTCGCTGCTGTTCTGCACGGTGATCTATATCGCCGTGGCGATGGTGCTGACCGGCGCAGTTCACTACAGTCAGCTCAACGTCAGCCATCCGGTGGCCCATGCGCTGGAGCTGATCGGCAGCCCGGCCGCTGCCGGACTGGTGAGCGTCGGGGCGATTGCCGGGCTCTCATCGGTGCTGTTGGTGCTGCTTTATGGCCAGAGCCGCATCTTCTTTGCCATGTCGCGTGATGGGCTGCTGCCGGCGGCTTTTTCCCGGGTTCATCCGCGCACCCGCACACCGGTCACCACCATCATTGCCACGGGCGTGGTCGTCGCGCTGGTGGCCGGGTTGCTGCCGATCGGTGCAGTGGCCGAGTTGGTCAATGTCGGGACCCTGGCGGCCTTCATGCTGGTGTCGATCGGTGTGATCGTGCTGCGACGCACCCAACCGGAGCTGAAAAGACCCTTCCGTACACCCTTTATGCCGTGGACGCCGATTCTGGCGATTCTGTTCTGCGGCTATCTGATTGCCAGTCTGGATGCGGTGACGCTGCTGCGTTTCGTGGTCTGGATGGCGATCGGCATGGTGCTCTACTTCTGCTATTCGGTTCGCCACAGCACGCTGGGCAGGGCAGCCGCCAACGACTGACCGCGGTCATGCCTGTCAACCCAGCTCGAGGTAGCGCAGCAGATCAGCCTCGGACAGGGGACGGCTGTAGAAATAACCCTGGATGCCGTAACAGCCCTGTTCGCGCAGAAATCGGACCTGTTCGGCCCGTTCGACCCCTTCGGCAATCAGTTGCAGATTGAGGCTCTTGCCGAGGGCGATGATGGTGTTGACGATGGCGGCGTCTTCGGGGTTGCTGTCGACATCCTGGATGAAGGAGCGGTCGATTTTCAGGATGTCGATCGGGAAGCGCTTCAGATAGCTGAGCGATGAGTAGCCGGTGCCAAAGTCATCGATCGAGATCTTGATGCCCTGCCGATGAATCGCCTGGAGCCGATCGATGGTCTCCTGGACATCCTGCATGATGGCCCGCTCGGTCAACTCCAGTTCGATCAACTCGGCGGGTACCTGATGGCGCCGCATCGTTTCGAGCAGTGAGTCGAGGAAGGTGGCATGGGTGAACTGGTGGGCCGAGATGTTGATGGCCACCGGGATGCTGTAGCCCTGTTTTTGCAACTGGCTTTGCAGTCGGCACACCTCTTCGATCACCCAGGCGCCGATCGGCGTGATCATGCCGCTCTCCTCGGCCAGCGGGATGAAGTGGTTGGGAGGGATCCAGTCGCCGCTCTCATCCTGCCAGCGCAGCAGCGCCTCGATGCCGATCACCTGATGTTCACGGATGTCGATCTGCGGCTGGTAGTGAAGCTGGAACTGGCCATTGACCAGCGCATGGCGCAGCTTGTTGCCGAGGGCCAACTGATGCAGTGACTCCTGTCCCATGCTGGGCTGATAGAGCAGGTGGCGATTGCGTCCCCGTTGCTTGGCCTGATGCAGGGCGATTTCGGCAAGTTGCAGCAGCTTTTCGGGCTCCGCGGCATGGTCGGGATAGCAGGCGACGCCGGCACTGAAGGCGAGCAGCAGTTCATGCTGTGCCACCTTGAACGGCTCGCTCAACGCCCTGCTGATGCGCTCGATGATGGCGTTGATCTGGCTCTGGGCATTCTGTCCACTCAACAGGACGCAAAACTCGTCGCCGCCGAAGCGGCCAACGTGGGAGATGTCGCTGCTTTGCACCAGGCGCGAGAGGGGGTCATATTCACGGACATTGCTGGCCAGACGCTGTGCCACCCGCTTGAGAATCAGGTCACCCACGGCATGGCCGAGGCTTTCGTTGATCCGTTTGAAAAAGTCGATGTCGAGCAGAATCAGCGCCATGCTGGAGCCGTCGCGCTGGGCGCGCTGGATTTCGCGGCGCACCTCCTCCTGAAAATGCTCCCGGGTTGGCAGATCGGTCAGGGCATCGTATGTGCTGGCATGTTCGAGCTGGTCGTTGCGCTCCGTGATGAGCTTTTCGAGATAGTGGTTCTGGCGCTCAACTTGGTGATAGAGCCGCACATTGTGCAGCGCATAGGCACAATGCTGGAGCACGGCCATCAGCAGCCGCTGTGCCCGAGGCGGCAGGGCGCGTTCATCCTCGAAGGTGGCGATCATCATGCCGAGCGTCTGGTTGGGCACGGCGATCGGACAGGCCAGGACGTTGAACTGCTCCTTCTGCTTGTAGAGGGTGGGCAACTGCTGCTTGACCGCCCAGCCAAACTGGCCATTGTCGATCAACTGATCAAGCAGTCGGGGCAGGGTGACATCGAAGCTGCCGCTGCCGACGCCACGCAGATTGAAGTTGAGGCCCTCTTCGTCGGTCAGTGCAAAACCGATGGCATTGAACGGAGCAATACGCTGCAAAAAAGGGAGAGTGGCTCCCAGTATCCGTTCACTGTTGCCATGCGGAAGGCAGTGCTGATAGACCACGGCGATCGAAGAGAGAATGTCCAACTCGTTCGCATACCAGCGGTTGAGCTCTTCGAGAAAATCGACGCGCTCCTGCAGCTTGCCAGCCGGCAGCTCGAGTAGTGTGTTGGGCTCAGCCATCGGTTTCGCCCAGCAGCAGTGGTTCGACATCCTGGTACTGTCGCTCGAGTTCATTCAGCAGGCTCTCCAGTGTCGCTGCACACAGACCAAGTGTCCGCAGTGCACCGGGGTCGAGCCGTGGCGCAAAATGGTCGCCGGCATGGCCGAACGCGGCACCATCCGCCAGCCAGTTGGCCAGGTGGACGATGCAGGCCACCACACTGGTGGTGGGCGCGATCGAGGGGGCGATGTGGTGGCGCACGCCTTCGCAGTGCAGGGCCGGGAGGTTCCACTGCTTGAGCAGTGCATGGCCGATTTCGGCATGGTGAAAGCCCAGCAGCTGCTCCTCGGCATCGCTCAGCAGCAGACCGGCTTGCTGCGCCTGGATCAGAGACTGTGTGGCCAGTTCGGGATGGTCGGTAAAGAGCACCAGGCGGCCGATCTTGTGGAACAGTCCGGCAAGAAAGAACCGCTCGCTGTCGCGTTCGCGCAGATGGATGGCGATGACCCGCGCGGCGATCGCGGTGGCCAGCGCATTGCGCCAGAATTCACGCATGCTGAGCTGCGGGGTCTCCAGCAGCCGGAAGCGTTCGATCACCAGCGTGGCCAGCGCCAGCTCCTGCAGTTGTCGGGTGCCGATCAGCGTCAAGGCCCGGGTGATGGTTTCGATCGGGCCGCTGTGTCGATAGAGCGCGCTGTTGGCCAGTTTGAGCAGCCTGGCGGCGAGGCCAGGTTCGTTGCCGATGATCCGCGCCAGGTCATCCAGTGTGCTGGCAGGCGAGAGAATGGCGGCTTCCAACTGCTGATGCAGTTCGGGCAGCGACGCCACGGTGGTGGTGTTGGCCGCAATCGATTCAGCGCTGAGCGGTGCCATGCAGATATCCCAACTGTTTGGCCACCCGGTTGAAGACCAGCCGTTTCATCTCTTCAACGGCCGGATCCGCTGGATCGTTGTGGCGAAAGCGTTCGCAGACGATGGCTTCCACCTGCAGGCTCTGTGCCTCAGGGAGTTCCACCTTGCCGGGCCGCAGCGCCTCTGCACCATCCACCACCACCTCGGTGATGCCCCAACTGCGCAGCGCCTTGAGTTTGCGCTCATCCAGGGTGCAGTCGGCGGGCAGCAGGATGCGTCCGTTGCCATCCTTGATGTCGTTGATGATGCGCATGCCGGGTTGCGCGTGCTGGATCGATAGAGACTGCATCGGTGTTGGCGCTGTTTGTGACTGGAGTCGCTGACCCTCTTTGAGAAATAGCATAGTCAATAATTTTCTATGGTACAGAATTCAGTCGTTTCAGGTTCGGTCGACTTTGGTTCGATGCGATGAATGTCCTGCTGAAAAAGCGGGAACACATCTTGCTGAACAGGGGTGAACGGCATTTCGGCGTCAAAAAACCGTGATGCCTCACCGCTGCTGAACAGAGACAAACCGGATGAACACTCGACTTGATGCGGGCCCGGCACCCATTGCCTGGCGGCGTCTGCTGCAGGGCAGCCTCGGCATTCCGCTGATTCTGCTGGCGCTGCTGGGCATGATGGTGCTGCCGCTGCCGGCGGCGTTGCTCGACCTCTTCTTCACCTTCAACATCACGCTGTCGATCGCGGTGCTGCTGGTCTGTGTCTACGCCAGAAAGCCGCTCGATTTCGCGGTTTTTCCCACGGTGCTGCTGATCACCACCCTGTTCCGGCTGGCGCTCAATGTCGCCTCGACACGGGTGGTGCTGCTGCATGGCCATGAGGGCGGTGATGCGGCCGGCAAGGTGATCGAGGCCTTCGGCGAGGTGGTGATCGGTGGCAACTATGCGGTGGGGTTGGTGGTCTTTGCCATTCTGATGATCATCAACTTTGCCGTGGTGACCAAGGGTGCGGGGCGCATCTCCGAGGTGAGTGCCCGTTTCACCCTCGATGCCATGCCGGGCAAGCAGATGGCGATCGATGCCGACCTCAATGCCGGCATGTTGACGCAGGATGAGGCCCAGCAACGGCGGCGGGAGGTCGCACAGGAGGCCGATTTCTACGGGGCGATGGATGGCGCCAGCAAGTTCATCCGCGGCGATGCGATCGCCGGGCTGCTGATTCTGGTGATCAACCTTCTGGGTGGTCTTGGCATCGGCATGTTGCAGCATGATCTCGGCTTTGCCGAGGCGATGAGCCGCTACTCATTGCTGACCATCGGTGATGGTCTGGTGGCGCAGTTGCCCTCGCTGATGCTCTCGATTGCTGCCGCGATCATGGTGACGCGGGTCGAGAGCATGAGTGACATGAGCGAACAGATCGTCGCGCAGATGTTCAGCTCCCCAAGAATTCTGCTGGTGACCGCGGCGGTGATGGGGGTGATCGGGGCGATTCCGGGCATGCCCCATCTGATTTTCGGTGTGCTGGCGGCGGCGACCGGCGCGCTGGGTTATTGGTTGGAGCAGAAAAAACAGCGCGCGCTGTTGGCACCGGTGACCGATGAGGCGCCAGTGGTTGCAGTGACGCCCGAAGTGCGGGAGCTCGGTTGGGACGATGTGACGCCAGTCGATGTGACCGGCCTCGAGGTGGGCTATCGGCTGATTCCGCTGGTCGACAGCACCCAGGGCGGTGAATTGCTGGCGCGCATCAAGGGCATACGCAAGAAGCTGTCGCAGGATCTTGGATTCCTGATTCCATCGGTGCACATCCGCGACAACCTGGAGCTGCCGCCGAACCACTACCGCATCATTCTGATGGGGGTGGCAGTGGCGGAGGGACGGATCGAGATGGGGCGGGAGCTGGCGATCAACCCGGGCAAGGTGTTCGGCACCCTGCCGGGCATCGAGACCCAGGATCCGGCCTTCGGCCTGCCGGCGGTCTGGATCGATCCCGGCCAGCGTGAGCGGGCGCAGTCGCTGGGCTATACCGTGGTGGATGGCAGCACCGTGGTGGCGACCCATCTCAACCAGATTCTGCTGGAGCATGCGGTCGACCTGCTCGGACATGAAGAGGTGCAGAAGATGGTCGATCTTCTGATCAAGTCTTCACCCAAACTGGCCGAGGAGCTGATTCCCAACCGCATCAGCCTCAGTCTGCTGCTGAAGATATTGCAAAACCTGCTGCGCGAGCGGGTGTCGATCCGCGACCTGCGGACCATCGCCGAAGCCATCACCTCCGTGACACCACCGAGTCAGGATCCGACCGTGCTGACCGCCGCGGTGCGCATTGCGCTGTCGCGCATGATCGTTCAGGGATTGGTCGGCAATGGCGGTGAGATTCCGGTCATTACCCTTGAACCGCAATTGGAACAGATGTTGCTTTCTTCATATAAACAGGCGCGCGACGCCGGAAATCCGCCGGAAGAGGGGATGGTGATCGAGCCGAGCCTGGCGGAGCGGATGCAGCGGATGCTGCGCGAAGCCGCCGCGCGTCAGGAGATGGACGGCCAGAGTGCGGTGCTGCTGGTGTCCGCACCGCTGCGGCCAGTGCTGGCACGCTTCGTCCGTTACGGTGGCGTGTCGATGTCGGTGCTGTCGTACCAGGAAGTGCCTGAAAACAAGCAGATCATGGTGGTCGCGACCGTAGGTCGTCACTGATGGGTTGTCTGAAGCTGGATCAATGTCATGCAGATAAGACGTTTTGTTGCGCCCGATAGCCGCACTGCCCTGCAACAGGCGCGTGAAGCCTTGGGACCGGATGCGGTGATCCTGGCCAACCGCACCCTGGCCAATGGCGTCGAAATTCTCTGTACAGCGGATTACCCGCTGCCGATGCAACCCCAAGGCGATGCTCCGCTGGCGGCGCCGACGATGGCTGCGGCGCCAGTGCAACAGCCAGCCGAACCTGCCACTGGGACTGCCACAGCGATGGCATCCTTTGTCCCTGCCAGCGCCACCACCGATACAGCTCAAGGAACAGCGAGCGCAGCCGTCGGCCAGAGCAGAGTGCCGAGCGCGATCCGCTTCCCCAGAACGGGTCAGTTCCGTCTGGGTGAGAAAGTGGCATCAATGTTGACCAAGGAGTTCCAGCAGGCGAGACCACAGAACGAGCAACCTCCCACGCAGCAGCCGATCGCAACGCCCAAGTCTGCTGAACTGCCAAAGGGTGCTGCGGAGAATGGAGCGCACGCAACGGTCTCGACGCAGTGGGCCGAACGGCATGAACTGGAGCAGTTGCGCAACGAGTTGCAGGGGGTGCGTGAGTTGTTGAGCAGACGGATCGTTGCGCCCGCTGCGGCACCGCTGCATGCGCAGGGCGAATCCATTCCGCCATCCCCGTGGCGCCGCACGCTCGAGGAGAGACTGCAACGTCTTGGTCTGTCAGCAAGGCTCGCTGCCAGACTGCTCGATCGGTTTGACGCCGACGTGTCGGCTGAGTCGGAGCTGGTCTGGCGTGAAGTGCTGGGGGAACTGGTTGCCCGAATTCCGGTCGTCGGCGAAGACCGCGCCATGCAGGGTGGCGTGATCGCGCTGATTGGTCCGACCGGTGCCGGCAAAACCACCACGGTGGGCAAGTTGGCGGCACGTCATGTACTCAGGCATGGGGCCGATCAGGTCGCACTGGTCACCACCGACTGCCACCGTGTCGCCGCTCATGAACAACTGCGCATCTTTGGGCGAATCCTCGACATCCCGGTGAAGGTGGTCGATGAGCGCCGTGATCTCGACACCGTGCTGCACAGCCTGCGTGACCGCCGGCTGATTCTGATCGACACCGCTGGTCTGCATCCTGCCTCCGAGCAGTTCGCCAGCCAGCTTGCCACGCTGTCGAGTGCCAGAACCCCCATCGACAGCTATCTGTTGCTGCCCTGCACCAGTCAGCGTTCGGTGCTGGAGCGGACCGTCAGGCACTACGGCGCCATCGATCTGGCCGGGGTGATGCTGACCAAACTCGATGAAGCGTGCAGCCTGGGCGAGGCGCTGGAGGTGGTGATCGAACGGCAGTTTTCGATCGCCTATGTCACCGATGGCCAATCGATTCCCGATGACATCAGACTGCCGAGTGCATTGGAACTGGTCAGCCAGGCCGTCGACCTGATGGAAACCGAACAGAACGGCATGAAACAGGATTTGATCTGGGCATCTCCCGCCTCTCAGGAGAGCACGCTTGCCGTGCCGGCCTGAGCGGTGCCATGCCCGACTCACCACTTTGTCAGGAGCATTTCGCAGGATGAACAGTTTTCACCCGGTACAGGTCATTGCCGTGACTGGTGGCAAGGGCGGCGTCGGCAAGACCAATGTCTCGGTCAACCTGAGTCTGGCGCTGGCGGATCTCGGTCGCAGGGTTGCACTGCTCGATGCCGACCTCGGGCTGGCCAACGTGGACATCCTGCTGGGACTGACGCCGAAAAAGAACCTCGCCAACGTCATCAATGGTGAATGCGGACTCAAGGAGGTGATGCTCGATGGTCCGAACGGCATCAGGATCTTTCCGGCCTCATCCGGCACGCAGAAGATGGTCGGGCTCGATCCGCGCGAACATCTTGGTCTGATCCACGCCTTCAGCGAACTGGATGACGAGCTTGACCTGATGGTCATCGACACCGCCGCCGGCATCTCCGACAGCGTGGTCAGCTTCGTGCGGGCGAGTCAGGAGGTGCTGGTGGTGGTCTGTGATGAGCCCACCTCGATCGCCGATGCCTATGGCCTGATCAAGGTGCTCAACCGTGACCATGGTCTCAGCCGCTTCCGTATTCTGCCCAACATGGTCAAATCGCCGCAGGAGGCGAGCCAGATTTTCGCCAAGTTGACCAAGGCGACCGACCGCTTTCTGGATGCCTCCCTGCAATTGTGCGGCTTCATTCCCTACGATGACTTTCTGCGCAAGGCGGTCAAGCGCCAGCGCGCACTCTATGAGCTCTATCCTGGCGCCATGGCCTCCAAGGCCTTTCAGGAGCTGGCCAAAAAAGTGATCGCCTGGCCGGTTCCGAAAACACCCAGCGGCCATTTGCAGTTCTTCGTCGAGCGGCTGCTGGCGCCGCTGCGGGCGACTGGCTGAACCGTGCGCCACACGCTCTACGCCGAGGCGTCGCGCTGCACGACCAGTGAACTGGTGACGCGCCACAGCGAACTGGTCAAACGCATTGCCTATCACCTGTTGTGTCGCCTGCCACCGACGATACAGATCGAGGATCTGGTGCAGGCGGGCATGGTGGCGTTGATCGAGGCAGCGCAGAAGTTCGATGCCGGCAAGGGCGCCAGCTTCGAAACCTATGCCGGCATTCGCATCCGTGGCGCGATGATCGACGAGGTGCGCAAGGGCGACTGGACGCCACGCTCGGTGCACCGCAACGCACGTGCCATCAGCGAGGCGATCCAGCTGCTGGAAAATCGCCTTGGCAGAGAGGCCAGAGAGAGTGAAATCGCCGCGGAACTGGGTGTGGACCTTGCCAGTTACCACACCATGCTGCAGGACCAGGCTTTCGCCAAGCTGCAAAGTTTCGAGGAGCTGCTGCCCGAGGCCGAAGAGGATGAGGGTGATGAGTTCGATCTACCCGGATCTCATGCCGGACCACAGCAACAGATCGAGCGCGAGCACTTCATCGCCGCGCTGGGCAGTGCCATCGGCCAGTTGCCGCAGCGCGAGCAGCTGGTGCTGTCGCTCTACTACGACGAAGAGCTGAACCTCAAGGAGATCGCGGCGGTGCTGGGCGTCACCGAGTCGCGCATCAGCCAGATCATCAGCCAGGCCGCACTGCGGCTGCGGGCGCGTCTGTCGAGCTGGCGATCAAGCTAACCTGCTGTTTCAAAGGATAAATACCTTCCCGGCCGTCGGCGTCTCTGTCGGTGGCTTGGCCATCGTGCGTGCTTCTGCCTGTCAGATGCATTTATCCGGGTAAAAAACTGGCCAGCTCGCCATCCCCGTCTAGACTTGTGGAAGTGGGTATGACGCCTGATGTTCGGATTGCAGCGAGTGGAGGTTTCCTTGGACAAGAACATGAAAATTCTCATCGTCGACGACTTCTCGACGATGCGACGCATCATCAAGAACCTGTTGCGGGATCTCGGTTTCACCAATACCGATGAGGCCGATGATGGCCTGACCGGTCTGCCGATGCTGCAAAAGGGCAACTACGACTTTCTGGTGACCGACTGGAACATGCCAGGCATGACCGGTCTTGATTTGCTCAAAGCGGTACGTGCCGACGAGCGGCTGAAGAATCTGCCGATCCTGATGGTGACGGCGGAGGCGAAGCGTGAGCAGATCATCGAGGCCGCCCAGGCGGGGGTCAGCGGTTACGTGGTCAAACCGTTCACGGCAGCCACGCTCAAAGAGAAAATCGAGAAGATTTTCGAACGAATCGCGGCCTGATCACGAAGATGGGAGGCTAATACAATGATTCAGATGGAACAGCACATCGAGCGTGACGAAACCATGGAGCATCTGGTGGACAAGGCACGTTCTTTGGTTGAAAACCTTGAAAGCGGCAATCTCTATGACACGCATAAGTTGCTGGGTGACATCTATGCCGCGCGGGAGAGAAAGCTCTATGAAGAGGTGGGAAAACTCACCCGTGGCCTGCACGATGCATTGATGGATTTTCACATCGACGCCGGTATCGGTGAAGAGGCCCAAGAGGAAATCTCGAAGATCTCGGATGCATCGGACCGGCTTGGCTATGTCATCAAAATGACCGATGACGCGGCCAATCTGACGATGGACAAAGTCGATGAAGCGGTGCCGATCGCGGATGAAATACGTTCTACCTCAAAGGACCTGAATGAAGATTGGAAGCGATTCAAAAGAAGGGAGCTGACTCCCGAGGAGTTCAGGAATCTTTACCAGCGCGTGGGTGACTACCTCGACGGCACCGAAGTCAGAGCAGAGCGGATGCAGAATTCGCTCAACGACATTCTGATGGCGCAGGGCTATCAGGATTTGACCGGACAGGTGATCAAGCGGGTCATCACGCTGGTCAAGGAGGTCGAAAACAGTCTGGTGGAACTGGTCAGAATGGCCAGCAGCGTAGAGAAAATTGCCGGAATCAATGCTGAGACAGGCGACAGTGTCGAGCCTCAGAAAGTCGCCCTGGCCGGACCCAATGTCCATGGAGAAAAAAATGTGACCGTGGTTTCCGGACAGGATGAGGTCGACGATCTTCTCTCCAGCCTTGGATTCTGAGGGGCAGCATCATGAACCATGAAGATGAAGAAATTTTGCAGGATTTTCTGCTGGAGGCTGGAGAAATTCTTGAGCAGCTCTCGGAGCAACTGGTGGCGCTTGAGCGTGATGCCGACAACATTGATCTGCTGAACTCGATTTTTCGTGGTTTTCACACCGTGAAGGGCGGTGCGGGCTTTCTTGGTCTGAAACCATTGGTAGAGATCTGCCACGTTACCGAAAACCTGTTCGATGCATTGCGCAAAGGACAATGCAGAATCACCGGCGAATTGATGGATCTGACTTTGCAAGGTCTTGATTCAATCAATGTCATGTACCAGCAGTTGCAGCAGCGCGAAGAGCTTGCTGCCGCCAATTCTGGACTTCTGGCACGAATCAAACGTCTGGTTGAGGGTGAACAGGAGTGCGTGGCGCCCAAAAAGGAGGTTGAAACTGCCAGACCGGCAGCTGCGGTACCGCAGAAAAAAGTGGCTGGTTGCGCCAATGACGTGGTCGAGCAAGCGCTGCGCGAGATGCTGGATGAAGCCGAAGCACCAGCCGCCCAAGGTCTGTCTGCAGCAGAGCGTGATGAGATCACCGACGATGAGTTCGAGATGCTGCTCGATCAGTTGCATGGCAAGGGAAAACATGGCGGTGTCCCGGCCATCAAAACGGACGGGGTGAAAATCGACAACAAAGCGGCTGGCAGTGATCTGATCAATGATGATGAGTTCGAAGCGGTGCTGGATGGCCTGTATGGAAAGGGCAAAGGTCCGACTTTCGAGCAAAAGTCCGGCAAAACCCGGCACAATGATGTCGTTTCGACGCCGGTTTCCGCCCTCGAATCATCTTCATCTTCTGGCATTCTGAAAAAGGCAGAGCCGGTCAGTGCCGCCAGTGCAAAAGAGACACCGGCGGCCGCTGCCGAGAACACCGTTCGGGTCGACACGCATCGGCTCGACGACATCATGAACATGGTCGGCGAACTGGTGCTGGTCAGAAACCGCCTGGTCCGTCTCGGTGTCGACAGCCATGATGAGGAGTTGAGCAAGGTCGTCACCCATCTGGATGTGGTGACCGCGGATTTGCAGAATGCGGTGATGAAGACCCGAATGCAGCCGATCAAGAAGGTGTTCGGACGCTTTCCGCGGGTGGTCAGGGATCTGGCGCGTTCGCTGGGCAAAGAGATCAATCTGGAGATGATCGGCGAAGAGACCGATCTGGATAAAAACCTGGTCGAGGCACTGGCCGATCCATTGATTCACATGGTCAGAAACTCGGTTGATCATGGCATCGAGATGCCTGATGAGCGGGTTGAGTCGGGCAAATCCAGAGCGGGTCGCATCGTTCTTTCTGCAGTGCAGGAGGGCGACCATATCATCCTGTCAATCACCGACGATGGCCGCGGCATGGACCCCAACAAATTGCGCGCCATCGCGGTCGCGCGTGGTGTGCTTGACAAGGATGCGGCCGAAAGACTTTCGGACACGGAATGTTTCGATCTGATCTTCGCGCCGGGTTTTTCAACGAAGAGTGAGATCTCTGACATCTCTGGCCGTGGCGTTGGCATGGATGTGGTCAAGACCCGGATTGGCCAATTGAATGGCTCGGTTTTCATCACCTCTGAGTTGGGTCGTGGAACGAAAATAGACATCAAGGTTCCCCTGACATTGGCCATCATGCCGACGCTGATGGTGATGCTGGGGGATCAGGCCTTTGCCTTCCCACTGGCCAATGTCAACGAGATTTTCATGCTCGATCTCAGCGACACCAATGTCGTGAATGGTCAGGAGATCATTCTGGTCAGAAACAAGCCATTGCCGCTTTTTCATCTCGGTCGCTGGCTGTGCAAGAACCCTGGAGAGACACGGAATGTCGAGAATGCACATGTCGTGATCGTCACTGTTGGAAATCAGCGAATCGGGCTTGTCGTCGATCAGCTTCTTGGTCAAGAGGAGGTGGTCATAAAATCATTGGGTGCGATGTTGGTGGGCACACAGGGTGTGGCCGGAGCGACCATTACCGGAGATGGTCGAATTGCCCTGATTCTGGATATTCCTGGAATCCTGAAGAAGTATGCCTGATTTCCATGTCTGGAATCATTCAGTTCGGAATCCTTGTGCTGCGCAAATGGATTCTTTCTGATATGAACCCAGAGCGTGCATGTTGAGAATTCCGCAAGGGCAGGATGTCATGTCGATTCGAGTTCTGGTTGTTGATGACTCACGATTTTTCTGTCGCAGGCTGTGTGAAATATTGAGCAGCGATCCGGAGATCGAAGTGGTCGACACCGCCATGAATGGACAGGAGGCGATCGACAAGACCATCGAATTTTCGCCTGATCTGGTCACCATGGATTACGCGATGCCGATGATGGACGGCATCCAGGCGGTTCGTGGAATCATGGAGCGGCGTCCGACGCCGATCCTGATGCTCTCCAGCATGACCTCCGAAGGCACGCAGGTCACGCTGGATTCACTGGAGGCCGGCGCGGTCGATTTCATCGCGAAGGATTCCATCGCGCTGGCCGGCCGGGATGGCGCGCAGCGCGCTGATTTGATCAGCCGCGTCAAAGGTCTGGCCAGCAGCAATTTCAGAGCGAGGCGCACTGCCCTTGCCCATGGAGTGGGTACAAGGAGTGCAAGACCAGTTACCGCGCGAAGCGCGACGAAAAGAATACGTCTGGTGGTGATTGGCGCATCCACCGGTGGTCCCGTTGCGGTTCAGAAAATCCTGCAGGAGCTGCCGGCGACTTTTTCAGCGCCGATTGTGGTCGCCATCCACATGCCGCAGACATTTACCGGAATTTTCGCGGAGCGGCTCAACCAGAGTTCAAAGCTCAAGGTCAAGGAGGCCGCTGAAGGCGATCTATTGCGCTCTGGAGAGGTGCTGCTGGCACCGGGCAACAAAATATTGAGCATCTCCGGTCAGCAGGGTGGCTGTATCCATCTGAACGAACCAGGCCGGAATGACATTTACTCTCCATCGGTTGACCATGCCTTTTCGACTGCCGCACAGGCCTTTCCCGGCTCGGTTCTGGGAGTCGTCTTGACTGGAATGGGTCAGGATGGACTGCTGGGCGCAAAACAGCTGAAAGAGAGCCATTCACGTCTGTGGGCGCAGGATCAGGCCAGTAGCGTGATCTATGGCATGCCGATGGCGGTCAGCAAGGCCAATCTCGTCGATCACGTCTACTCGCTTGCAGAGTTGTCCGAACATCTCGTTGCCGAGGTGTGTTGATGGATATTCTGAGCATTCTCGGCCTCATCGTCGGTTTTGGCGGAATCATTGGCGGCAACCTTCTCGAAGGCGGCCACATCAGTGCACTGCTCAACCTGCCGGCGATCATCATCGTGGCCAGTGGCGCCTTCGGTGCTGTCATGCTGCAAACACCGATGCCAACGTTTCTGCGTGGACTGAAGATGATGGCGTGGGTCTTCATGCCACCTCCGGTCCGCATCGACGAGGCAATCCAGAAAATCATCGAATGGAGCCAGATTGCGCGAAAGGAGGGGCTGCTTGGTCTGGAGGCCATTGCCGAGGATGAGCCACACCCCTTTGCGAAAAAGGGACTGCAACTCGTGGTCGATGGCGGTGAACCTGATGACATCAGGGAGATTCTTGAGGTTGAGCTGCATCAGATCGAAGTGCGCGATCTGGCCTCGGCAAAGATCTATGAAGGCTTGGGGGGCTACACGCCAACGGTCGGGATCATTGGTGCAGTATTGGGTCTGATCCACGTGATGGGCAACCTGGCCGATCCAAGCGCATTGGGTCCAGGCATTGCCGTGGCCTTCGTTGCCACCATTTATGGGGTGGCACTGGCCAACCTCATATTTCTTCCGGTCGGAAACAAATTGAAGAGCGTGGTCCAGTCGCAAAGCCGTTACTACGAAGTGATGATCGAAGGGTTGCTGTCGATTGCCGAAGGTGAAAATCCGCGCATCATCGAACTCAAGTTGTCCGGCTATCTAAGCTAGGAAATCTGATGGCCAAGCGTCATGTCGAGCATGAACATGAAAACCACGAACGGTGGCTGGTCTCTTATGCTGACTTCATTACCCTGCTGTTTGCATTCTTCGTGGTGATGTATGCGGTCTCTTCGGTCAATGAGGGCAAGATGAAGGTTCTCTCCGAAGCGATGACCGAGGAATTCAGAACGCGGTCTGTGCAATTTCCGGTGCCACCCACTTCGTTGAAACCGATTCAGATTGGAGAGCTGAACCGGGAGCAACCGGCCTCGATGGTGGAGGGTCATAAACTTTCCCCGGGCAATCAGATTGAGCAGGCGCAGGGCGATGAGGCCGAAGAGGAGCTGGAAGGGATCAAAAAAGAGCTGGAAGTCAAACTTGGAGAGTTGATTGGTGAAAACCTTCTGACCATTTCCGGAAACGGCAGATGGCTTGAGATCGAGATCAACTCGAACATTCTGTTCGAGAGTGGTGAAGCGGAGCCCATTGGTGAGGCCAACACGATTTTCCTCAAGTTGGCACAGATATTGGGAGAATATGGCAACGCGATCCGCGTGGAGGGTTTCACCGATGATCTGCCGATCAACACCGCCAGATTTCCGTCGAATTGGGAATTGTCGGCGGCACGGGCTGCCAGAATCGTCACGATTTTGACGAAATATGGTGTCGATCCCAGGCGAATGGCAGCAGTGGGGTATGGTGAGTATCAACCCGTCGGCGACAACCGCAGCAGTGAAGGGCGCGCCAGGAATCGTCGGGTGGTGCTGGTGATTTCAGCGGATCGTCAGGTGCGCAAACAACTTGATCTGTCAGTCGATTCTCCTGGTCAGTCCAGGGATGTGATGAAGCTGGATGGCAGTGAGAAGAGCGAAACTGTCCAGCGACCAGAGGTCATCGGTAGAAACCCTGCCGTGTCGGCCTCAGGAAACTCGAACTAACGACCTTGTCGGTACAGGTTTTCATTTTTGGAGAGCGGTCATGGAGATCATCGCGAGTGCGAATCAGAAGGGTGGTGTTGGCAAGACCACATCCGTGGTCACGCTGGCGGGCCTGCTGGCAAAAAATGGTTCCAGAGTGTTGATGGTCGACATCGATCCGCAGTGTTCATTGACCTGCTATTTTGGTTTCACACCCGAACTGCTCGATGCGACCAGCTATCATCTTTTTCCTGTTCCGGGCGGCAATATCGATGCCGTTGACATGCTGATTCCTCTGGAGGAGAAAAACCTCGTTCTGCTGCCATCGTCGCCGGCCATTGCAACAGTTGAAAAGCAGCTTTTCGATCAGAAGGGCATGGGTTTTGTCATTTCCAGCGCGTTGAAGGGATTGAGAAGCCATTTTGACTACATTTTCATCGACACACCGCCGGCACTGGGCATTCTGATGATCAATGCACTGGCGGCGTGCGATAAATTGCTGGTTCCGGTGCAGACCGAATATCTTGCATTGAAGGGGCTCGAACGAATGATCGGCTCGCTGGAGATGATGGCGCGGATCCGCAAAAAACCGCTGGACTACACGATCGTTCCGACAATGGTCGATCGTCGAACCCAAGCCTCATTGCGCAGCTTGCAGGCACTTCGTGACAATTATCGAAGGAACATCTGGTCCGGCTCAATTCCAGTTGACACCAAGTTTCGCGAAGCAAGCCTGCTGGGCCGACCGCTTGCGAATGCTTTTCCATCGAGCCGCGGCGCCAAGGCCTATGAAGCCCTGTGGCATGAGCTGAAAAATCCACACCGATCTGATGTCGAGAGCAATGCACTGGAGATGGCTTGAAGTTGATCTATATTTTGAGAAAGCCGGACGCGGAATTTTTCCGTTCCATCCATGTCGAATGAAAAATTGAATAGAGGATACCCGGATGAATACAGCTGCAGCACAGAACGCCTATGACCAGGTCATACAATGGGTCAGCTTCAAGCTGGATGGCGAGACCTATTGCATCGATGTGATGAAGGTTCAGGAGGTGCTGAGATACACTGAAATTGCCCCTGTTCCTGGCGCACCATCCTATGTTCTTGGAATAATAAATCTGCGCGGAAAGATCGTGACGGTCATTGATACCCGGGCACGTTTCGGATTGAAAGAAGATGAGATCACCAGCAATACACGAATTGTGATCGTCGAGACCAGCCAGAAGATCATCGGCATTCTGGTCGACAGTGTTTCCGAGGTGGTCTACATACGTCAGTCAGAGATCGAAACGGCGCCGAATGTGGGAAGCATGGACAATGCAAAATTCATTCAAGGTGTCTGCAGCAAGAATGATGAGCTCTATATTCTTGTCGATCTCGATCAGCTTCTCAATGAAGACGAGTGGCTCGAGGTGGAAAAGGTCTGATCTGTTGTTGCCGTCGAATGGGGCGGTTGAGATATTGAGGAGATCGCCATGACGGATCTGTTGACACTTGAGCAGTCGTGGCCGGCGCTGTTGCTGTTTTTTTCAACGCTCCTGGCCTCCTGTCTGCTTGCCAGGATGCAATTCAGCAGGTTTGAGAAAAAAATCACATCGGATCTGAAAGTGCTTGCTCAAACTGTAGCGCTCATTGAGCAGAGCAGTTTTGGTTTTGGGAGAAATCTGCATCTGATCGAACGCAATGTCAAAGAGCTCAGGATGCTGCATGATGAACTTGAGTCGAAGAGTGGCGCCGAGAATCTCTATCTGCAGGCAGCCCAAGTGGCGGAAATGGGCGCAACGGCTGCTGAGCTGATGAATAACTTCGGTTTGTCCAAGGTGGAAGCCAAACTGATCGAGGCACTTCACGCCGCGCGCGCTGACGCCAGGCTTCATTGACCTCACGGAGTCCTTCTTGATTCAACACCGGCCCATGGCCGGTGTTTTTTATTCCAGCGTTTTCACCCGTTGCGCCTCTTCGATGACCCGGTGATTTTCTGCTCAGGTGTTACTTTGAGAAGGAGCACTTGTGAGAGGTGTGGTTCGGAGGGTTTGAAAAGCGGGCCCCTGTCGGAACTTTCGGAAATCGATCTGACCGTATGATCGCTGTCGTTTCACGGTCCGCTGGAATCAGCGAACGCAGGCAGCACATGGCTGCCGGCCGGTTGCCAGCGAAAGTGCAGGCCACCCGCTCCGGCTGCACTGCGCCAGCCCGGCATGATGGCAACGCCGGGAATGACGACCAGGCTGTCGTCCTGATAGATCAACGGAATATGGCTGCGCAGCCAAGGAGGCACCCCTGCCTGTTGCAGCAGCCTCTTGAGGCGATGCCGGTCAGCCTGCTGCGTGGGGTCACCACTGTGCCGAAAGCGAAGGGTGATGGGGATGCCGGGGCGCAGTGCCACGCCGCCTGCATCCTGCCACTGCTGCCAGAGCCGGCTGCCGTCGGGCAGTTGCAGGAATGCTGTGCTCAGATCCCACTCCAGTTCCATTGTGCTGGCCGGCGGCGGCAGGGGCGGCATCGCGTAGAGAAAATCACGGTAGCGGCGCACTTCGACCCCTGGCCAGTTCACCAGCGGCTGGCGGTCGGCGGCGGCGGGCATCACTTCGTCCAGGATGCGTTGCAGGCGGTTGTGGTCGGGCAGCGGCAATCCATTCAGCCCCAGCCAGTGGCGCAGCAGGTTGCGCTGGCGCGCATCGTCGAGCTGTTGCAGTGAGGGGATGTGCAGACGATCGAGACGGTGTTGGGGTGCATTTGAGAAGTCGATCGCGGCCAGTTGTTGCAGCAGTTGTGCGCTTTCGGCGGCCAGCGCGGCACTTCGCAGCAGGGTCCGGGCATGGTTGGGCCAGCGGGCGGCGATGGCAGGCCGCAGCGTGTGGCGCAGGTAGTTGCGGTCGAATGCGGGGTCGATGTTGGAGGGATCTTCGATCCAGGTCAGCTGGACCGCATCGGCATAGGCGCGCAGTTGCGCGCGGGGCAGGGCGAGCAGCGGGCGGGACAGGCTGGCGTGACCGAGTGGACGCTGGGCAGGAATGCCGGACACTCCGGCCGGACCACTGCCGCGCAGCAGTCGCAGCAGCAGGGTTTCGATCTGGTCATCCTGGTGGTGGGCCATCAGCAGTTGGTCGCCGGGCAGCAGGAAGTCGCTGAAGGCGCGGTAGCGCACCTCGCGCGCGGCGGCTTCGACGCCGCGGCCACCTGATCTGTCCACCGCGACGCAGCGCAGGTGAAAGGGCACCTCGAGCTGTTGTGCCAGCGCTCGACAATGGCTGGCCCAAGTGGCCGCCTCGGGGTGCAGATCGTGCTGGACATGCAGTGCATGCAGCGGTTGCGTGGGCAGGGCATGCAGCCGGCGCTGTGCCAGACAGTGGACGGTGGCGTGGAGCAGCACCATCGAGTCGAGTCCGCCACTGAAGGCGACCACCCAGCGTGCCGGGGCGGGTTCGGCCGCCAGATGGCGGGAGAGGGCGGTGACGACCGAGGAGCCGCTCACTGCCGGCTGGCCTCAGTTCACATAGTGGCCGTAGGAGAGGTAGCGGCGGTAGCGGCGTTCGACCAGCTCCTCGGCTGAATGACGTTTGAACTCGGCGAGCCGTTCGATCAGCGCATGCTTCATCGCGGCGGCGGTGGCGTCATAGTCGCGGTGGGCACCGCCCAGTGGTTCGGGAATGACCTGGTCGACCAGACCCAGCTCTTTCAGTCGTGGCGCAATCATCGCCATCAGTTCGGCCGCTTCGGCGGCCTTTTCGTTGCTTTTCCACAGAATGGTCGAGCAGCCTTCGGGCGAGATGACTGAGTAGGTGGCATATTGCAGCATCATCAGATGGTCGCAGACACCGAGCGCCAGCGCGCCACCCGAGCCCCCTTCGCCGATCACGGTGGCCAGAATCGGCGTCTTCAGCCGTGACATCACTGCCAGGTTGCGGGCGATTGCCTCGCTCTGTCCGCGCTCTTCAGACTCGATGCCCGGGTAGGCGCCGGGGGTGTCGATCAGTGTGATGATCGGAATCGAAAAGCGTTCGGCCAGCTCCATCAGCCGGCACGCCTTGCGGTAGCCCTCGGGCTGCGGCATGCCGAAGTTGCGCAGGATCTTCTCTTTGGTGCCGCGGCCCTTTTCGTGGGCGATCACCATCACCGGTTCGCCATCCAGCCGCGCCAGACCGCCGATGATCGAGGGGTCGTCGCGAAAGTGGCGGTCGCCATGCAGCTCATCGAATTCGTCAAAGATGCGGTTGATGTAGTCGAGGGCGTAGGGTCGCAGTGGATGGCGCGAGATCTGCACGATCTGCCAGGCCGAGAGGTTGCCAAAGATCGATTCGGTCAGCTTGCGGCTCTTCTCTTCGAGCTTGGCGATCTCGTCGCTGATGTTGAGCTCGTTGTCGCTGCCGACCATGCGCAGCTCTTCGATCTTGGCGCGCAATTCGGCGATGGGCTGTTCGAAATCGAGGTGGTTGAGGTGCATGTTCCGGCGGTTCCGAAGGGTTGATGCGGTCGGCAGGCAAGAGCGCCGAAGGTCCGCAAAAAGGGCTCAATGATAACTCATTCTGACCCGATCGATGCCGAACTGGCCGCGCAGCCGTTCGAGCAGCTGATCGGTCGGACGCACCCGCCAGGCAGCGCCCAGATGGATGCGCCCACCCACTGCATCGCCGCGGTAGTTGAGCAGCACCGGGCAGCCGTCGCCGCGGTAGGGGGCGAGCAGTTCGGCGAACTGGCGGTCGAAGTCGTTCGGCAACGCATCGCCCCGCAGATCGAGTTCGAGCTGGCGAACCAGGCGTGTTCGTGCCTCGTCGAGGGTGCTGAGGCTCTTGGCGCGCGCCTTCAGGCTGCTGTTGTACTCATCGAGGCTGACGCTGGCCTCGATCAGCAGAATCTCATCCTTGATCAGTTTGTCGCGCTGCTGCTGATAGTCATCGGCAAAGAGCGAGATCTCGATGCGGGCGGTGCGGTCATCCAGTGTCAGAAAGGCCATGGTGTCGCCGCGCTTGCTGCGCAGCGTGCGCACACCCAGCAGCAGTCCGGCGAAGAGCTGCGGACCGTTGTCGGGTTGCAGGTCGGCGATCTGGGTCACCTTCATCGCCCGCAGTTCGTCACGGTACTGTTCGATCGGATGGCCGGAAAGATAGAGGCCGAGGGTCTCCTTCTCGGCCTGCAACTGCTCGCGCAGGCTCCAGCGCTGCGCGCTGACCTGCATGACCGGTTGACTGCTGATCAGGCTGCCCGGCAGCAGTTCGCCGAACAGATCGCGGGTGCCGCTGGCACTGTTGGCGGCGCTCTGCTCGGCCGCCTGCAGGGCATTGGGCAGGGTGGCGAGCAGGGTGGCGCGGTCGCTGCCCAGCTCATCCATGGCGCCCGATTTGATCAGCGCTTCGAGCGCTCGCTTGTTGAGCTTGTGGCTGTCGCAGCGGCGGCAGAAGTCGAACAGGTCGATGAAGCGGCCGCCGCTGCGGCGGGCACTGTTCAATGCGTCGATCGGCCCCTCGCCCAGCCCCTTGATGGCGCCGAGCCCGTAGATGATCGACCCCTCCTCGACATCGACACTGAAGCGGAATTCGCCGCGGTTGACGTTGGGTGGTGACACCCGCAGCCCCATCTTGCGGCACTCCTCCACCAGCAGCACCACCTTGTCGGTGTGCTGCATGTCCGCTGACAGCACGGCAGCCATGAAGAAGGCCGGGTAGTGGTGCTTGAGCCAGGCGGTCTGGTAGGAGATCAGCGCGTAGGCGGCCGAGTGCGACTTGTTGAAACCATAGCCGGCGAACTTCTCCATCAGGTCGAAGATCTCCTCAGCCACCGCCGGCGGCACGCCACGCTGGCTGGCCCCGGCAGTGAAGCTCTTGCGCTGATCGGCCATCTCTTCGGCCTTCTTCTTGCCCATCGCCCGCCGCAGCATGTCGGCGCTGCCCAGGGTATAGCCGGCCAGCACCTGGGCGATCTGCATCACCTGCTCCTGATAGAGGATCACCCCATAGGTGTTGGCGAGAATCGGCGCCAGGGTTGGATGCAGGTAGCGCACGGCGGCCCGGCCATGCTTGCGATTGATGAAGTCATCGACCATGCCCGATTGCAGCGGTCCGGGCCGGTAGAGCGCAACCAGCGCGATGATGTCCTCGAAGCAGTTGGGCAGCAGGCGGCGGATCAGCTCCTTCATGCCGCGCGATTCGAGCTGGAACACCGCCGTGGTCTCGCCACCTTGCAGGTAGCGGAACACCTCCGAGTCGTCGAGCGGCAGACTTTCGATCGCGATCGGCGGTTGGCCCTGACTGGCGCGAGCCTGATTGATCGCCTTCACTGCCCAGTCGATGATGGTCAGCGTGCGCAGACCGAGAAAGTCGAACTTGACCAGACCCGCCGCCTCGACATCATCCTTGTCGAACTGGGTCACCAGGCTGCCGCCCGACTCATCGACATAGAGCGGCGTGAAGTCGGTCAGCCGGCCTGGCGCGATCACCACGCCGCCGGCATGTTTGCCGACATTGCGGGTGATGCCTTCGAGCTTGAACGACATCTCGATGATCTCGGCCACCTCGTCGTTCTGCGCCATCAACTCCTTCAGCGCCGGCTCCTGTTTCAGCGCCTTCTCCAGCGTCATGCCGACCTCGAACGGGATCAGCTTGGAGATGCGATCACCCAGGCTGTAGGGCTTGCCCTGCACCCGGGCGACATCACGCACCACCGCCTTGGCCGCCATGGTACCGAAGGTGATGATCTGCGAGACCGCCTCGCGGCCGTAGCGTTCGGAGACATAGTGGATCACCCGGTCGCGGCCATCCATGCAGAAATCGATGTCGAAATCGGGCATCGACACCCGCTCCGGATTCAGAAAGCGCTCGAACAGCAGCTCGTAGCCGATCGGGTCGAGGTCGGTGATCCGCAATGCATAGGCGACGATCGAACCGGCGCCCGAGCCGCGGCCGGGGCCGACCGGCACGCCGTTGTCGCGCGCCCAGCGGATGAAATCCATCACGATCAGAAAGTAGCCGGAAAAACCCATCTGCACGATCACATCCAGCTCAAATTCAAGGCGTTGCAGATAGCTCTTGCGCTTTTCTTCATCATCGATCGACTGCTGGGCGAACCGCTGCATCAGCCCCTCATGGGCCAGCCGGCGAAAGAAGGCCTCTTCGCTTTCGTCGGTCGGCACTGGATAGTCCGGCAGAAAGTTCTTGCCCAACTGCAACTCGAGCGTGCAGCGGCGGGCGATCTCGACGCTGTTCTCCAGCGCCTCGGGCAGGTCGTGGAACAGCTCGGCCATCTCCTGTGGGCTGCGCAGGTACTGCGCCTCGCTGTAGAGCCGGGGGCGGCGCGGATCGTCGAGCGTGCGCCCCTCCTGAATGCAGACCCGCGCCTCATGGGCCTCGAAATCGTCCCGGTCGAGAAAGCAGACCGCGTTGGTTGCCACCACCGGGCAGGCGAGCCGCTGCGCCAGCGCCACCGCCCGTTGCAGATAGAGCTCCTCATCCGTTCGACCGGTGCGGGTCAGCTCAAGATAGAAGCGGTCAGCAAAGGCCTGTTGCCACGCCTTCAGTCGTGCTTCGGCCTGTTCCGGCCGGTCGTTCAGCAGCAGCCGGCCAATCTCGCCATCACGGCCACCCGACAGGGCGATCAGCCCGGGCGCGGCCTCCATGACCCACTCCTGCCTGACCAGCGCGCGCCCCTGATGGCGGTTTTCCAGATAGCCACGTGAGATCAGCGTGGTCAGGTTGCGGTAGCCGGTCTGGTCACGCACCAGCAACAGCAGCGGCGCGAACTGCCCGGGCTGTTCCGGGTTTTCGACCAGCAGTTGCGCGCCGACGATCGGTTTGATGCCGGCGGAACGGGCTGCCCGATAGAACTTCACCAGCGCGAACAGATTGCTGATGTCGGTGATGGCCACGGCCGGCATCGCCAGCTCGCGCGTCCGTTCGACCAAGGCATCGATGGCGATCAGGCCATCGACCAGCGAATACTCGGAGTGCAGATGCAGATGGACGAAGCCCGGAGCAGTGCTGCTCATGCCGTGAACCGCGCGGTTGTGTCGTGCCGGCAAGGCGAGACAGCAGAGGAACAAAAACAGCCTGGAGTCACCGGTTGGATCTCGTGGAGGGTGGGCAGCGGGTTTGCTTTGGCGCAAGGCGCAGTGTGTAGCGCGACCTGGGCTGATTTTCTCCGATCACGGCATCCTCGACCAGTGACAGGATCTCGATGGCTGGCGGTCAGAAGTGCAGCTGTGGGCTCCCGGTCGCTTTCAATATCAATCCCCCCGGTGATGCGATAAAATCCCCCGTTCCATGACGAATGGCCAATTCATCAATAACTTCTGGAGCATGGGCATGCGTTTGATCCTGTTGGGTCCTCCGGGCGCGGGCAAGGGGACTCAGGCCCGTTTCATCTGCGAGCATTTCTCGATTCCACAAATCTCGACCGGTGACATGCTGCGTGCGGCGGTGAAGGCCGGCACGCCCTTGGGGCAGCAGGTCAAGGCGGTGATGGATTCGGGCGCCCTGGTCACCGATGAGATCATCATTGCGCTGGTGAAGGAGCGCATCGAACAGCCAGATTGCCAGAAGGGCTTTCTGTTTGATGGCTTTCCGCGCACCATTCCCCAAGCCAATGCGATGGTCGATGCCGGCGTGCAGATCGACCATGTGGTCGAGATCGCAGCCGACGACGAGGAGATCGTGCGGCGCATCAGTGGCCGTCGTGTGCATGCGCAATCGGGCCGCGTCTACCATGTGCTGTTCAACCGGCCGCAACGCGAAGGCCTCGATGATGTGACCGGTGAGCCGTTGATCCAGCGCGATGATGACAAGGAAGAGACCATCCGCAATCGACTGAAGATCTACCACGAGCAGACCCGGCCACTGGTCGATTTCTATCGGACACGGGCGGCCCAATCCGCCTCGCTGCGCTATCACACCATCGACGGCATGGGTGAGGTCGACCAGGTGCGTGCGGCGATTCTGAGTTCGCTCGGCTGAGGTGGTCCGCCTGCACGGCTGATTATCGCGTTCGACTGCTTCTGTTCCCATGCCGCAGCCAACCTCAGTGGCGCAATTACCACGTCGATATGGCGTTCTGCTGGTCAATCTCGGTTCGCCAGCCGCGCCCGATGCCGCTGCTGTGCGCCGCTTTCTGCGCCCGTTCCTGGGCGATCGGCGGGTGGTCGAGATTCCTCGACCACTGTGGTGGCCGTTGCTCAATCTGTTCATTCTGCCGTTTCGCGCGCCCAGGGTGGCCAGGCTCTATCAGCGCATCTGGATGGCCGAGGGTGCGCCGCTGCAAGTCCATCTCGAGCGGTTGCGAGAGGCCGTTACGGCCCGGTTTCATGCAGGGAGCAGCGGAGGAGATCGGATCGAGGTGCGTGCGGCAGTGACCTATGGTGCGCCTGCGATTGCCGATCAGCTCGATGCACTGATGGCAGCCGGCAGTGATGAGGTCATCGTCATTCCGCTCTATCCGCAATATTCCGCCACCACCACCGCGGCGGTGTTCGATGCGGTGTCACGCTGGATGCGGCAGCGCCGGGATCTGCCCGGTCTGACCCTGGTCAAGGATTACCATGACCATCCGCGCTACATCGAGGCGCTGGCGCAATCGGTGCGGACAGCGCAGCAGCAGTTCGGCACACCCGAGCGGCTGCTGTTCTCCTTTCATGGCATTCCGCAGGCCAATGTTGACCAGGGTGATCCTTACGCACGGCACTGTCACCGAACGGCTGAAGCAGTGGCGCAGGCGCTGGGACTGGAGCTGGGGCAGTGGCAGGTGGCGTTCCAGTCACGCTTCGGGCCGGCGCAGTGGCTGCAACCCTACATGGATGAAGCAGTGAAGGCGCTGGCCGCAGAGGGTGTCCGGCACCTGCAGGTGATTTCGCCGTCATTCTCGCTCGACTGTCTGGAGACGCTCGATGAGATCGACCATGAATATCGGCAGCTTTTTCTTTCGCAGGGTGGCGAGCGGTTCCACTACGTTCCGGCGCTCAACGCCGGTGATTCTCAGGTCGAGCTGCTGGTCGAGCTGATCTCATGCCATCTGCCGGTGGCACGCTGAGGCGGCCGATGGGCGCTGCTCTGGGGTCAGGCAATGGCCAGACAGGCGTGGACGAAGCTGTAGATGGCCAGATAATTGTTTCGGCTCAAGGTGTCGAGTTCGATGCCGTAGCCGATTTTGCGTTCAGCGTCAGCAGTTGGAGTGCTCTTGCCTGATTCGTTCATCGAGCGAATGGTGCCGGCCGGTGCCATCGCATAGCGGTGCTCGTCGATCTGCAGCTCCATTTCGATGTGTATCGGCTGTCCCACCTGCAAGGCGTTGGGCGTCGTCTCCAGCCGCATTCCGCGGGTACTGATGTCCAGAATGTGTGCCGGCAATCGCGCTTCGTCTGCTTCTCCCAGATTGGTGATCACTGTCGCCATCAGATCGCAGGGGGCGCGCAGGGCCGAGCGCACCTTTTCGATGGCGACATCGGCCGGGTAACTCAGGTGCAGATAGGGAAAGGGGTAGGTGCAGATGTGGCAGATCTGGGTGGAGAAGGCGTAGATGTTGTTGTGCGCAAAGTAGCGCACGGTGACCGGCCAGCCGACCCGGGCTGGCATGAAGCTGCCCGCCACCTTGGGGGTGGTCACCAGTATGGACTTGCCCGTCAGATAGCCGATGACGCGAGAGGCCAGACGTTCATCCTCCTGATGTTGAACCTGCAGTTGCAGTGCGATGCCTGGCGCCAGATGGAGATCGTTCAATGACATGGTGTGGCAAACAGAATGGTCCGACCGAAACGGTATGTTTGAAAGTGTAGCAGTGGTTGCTCAGGGCGGTGGCCGCGCTCCGATGCCCCGGAACAAAAAACGACCTTCAGCGGGCGGCCCAATCTGATCTGTGGTAACTTCGGTGCTCTTTTTTGCTGCCGTGGCGGCAGCGAGCCACTCGACATGGAGGCAACTCGATCAATGCAGGGCGATCTCAATTTTCCCTACCAGGATGGACCGCAAGGCGGAACGCTGCGCCAGGTGGCGGAGGGTGTCCACTGGTTGCGGATGCCGCTGCCGTTCAGCCTGACCCACATCAATCTCTGGCTGGTCGAGGATGGCGAGGGTTTCGCGATCATCGACACCGGCATCAATGATGCCAAGACCCAGGGTTTCTGGGAGCAGATTTTCAATGACCATCTTGGCGGCCGGCCGATCACCCGCATCTTCGCGACCCATTGCCACCCTGATCACATCGGCGCCTCCGGCTGGTTGTGCGAACGCTGGGGTGTGGAGCTGTGGATGACGCAGGCAGAGTGGCAGCAGGCCAACATCGGCGAACTGCGTGCCGGTGGCGCATCGCGGCCGGCGATGGCCAGACATTTCGAGCGGCTCGGCTTTCCGGTGAGCCGGCTGCGCAAGATGGGGCGGATGCAGGGTTACTTTCAGAACATGGTCGGCCCGCTGCCGCCGAGTTACCGGCGGGTTCGCGGCGGCGATCGAATCGAGATCGGCGGACGCACCTGGGTGGTCTGCATCGGTCGTGGCCATTCGCCGGAACATGCCTGCTACCACTGCCCGGAGCTGAATCTGATGGTGGGCGGAGACCAGGTGCTGCCCTACATCACCCCCACCATCGGTGTCTCGGCCGATGAGCCGCACGGCGATCCGCTGGGGCTCTACCTCGAATCGATCGAACAGTTCTACGCACTGCCCGCTGACTGTCTGATCCTGCCGGCGCATGAACTGCCCTATCGGCAGATCCAGTTCCGGCTGACCCAGTTGAAGCTGCACCACCAGGAGCGCTGCCAGTTGATGCTCGACACCTGCCGGACGCCGCAGACCGCGATGGTGGCGACCCAGGCGATGTTCGCCCACCGTGAACTCTCCGGCTTCGATGTGATGCTGGCACTGGGCGAGACGCTGGCCCACCTGCACTACCTGCTCTACCGTGGGCAGATCAGGCGGTCCATTGATGACGAGGGCATCTACCGCTACCAGGCGTGCTGAAGCGGCGACGGTTTCACACCACTTCGAGAATGAATGAAGGAGCTGATCGATGAATCCAGTGAATGATCTGCTGTTTGCACCCTTCAGCTTCAAGGCGCTGAAGCTCCCCAACCGCATCGTCATGGCGCCGATGACCCGCAGCCACTCGCCTGATGGCGTACCGACCGACGAGGTGGTGGGCTATTACCGCCGCCGGGCCGAGGCCGAGGTGGGGCTGATCATCACCGAGGGCACCACGGTCGATTACGCCAGTGCCAGCAATGACCCCAAAATTCCTTCGTTCTGCAAAGAGGCGTCACTGGTCGGCTGGCGCAAGGTGGTCGAGGCGGTCCATGCGGCCGGTGGCAAGATCGCGCCGCAACTGTGGCATCAGGGGGTTGCACGCAAGGCCGGCACCGGCCCGCAGCCGGATGCGCCGGTGCTCTCGCCGTCTGGTCTGGCTGGACCGGGCAAGCCGGTTGCGCAGCCGATGAGCATCGCACAGATCGAGCAGGTGGTCCGACAGTTTGCCACGGCGGCGGGCCATGCCCGGCGACTCGGTTTCGATGCCATCGAACTGCATGGCGCGCATGGCTATCTGATCGATCAGTTCTTCTGGGAAGGGACCAATCAGCGCGACGATGCCTACGGCGGCAGCCTGCTGAAACGCACCCGTTTCGCGGTGGAGATCATCGAGGCCTGCCGTACCGCGGTGGGGCCCGATCTGCCGATCATCCTGCGCTTCTCGCAATGGAAGCAGCAGGATTACGAGGCCAAACTGGCGCACACGCCCGAGGAGCTGGAGCAGTTTCTGACGCCACTGGCGCGGGCCGGTGTCGACATCTTCCATGCCAGTACCCGCCGCTTCTGGCAGCCGGAGTTCGAAGGCTCCGAGCTCAACCTGGCCGGCTGGACCAAAAAGCTGACCGGCAAGCCGACCATCACCGTCGGCAGCGTGGGGCTCGATGACGACTTCATCGCCTCGTTCATGGGCAAGGGTGCTGGTACGGCTGGCATCGACCAGTTGCTGGAGCGGATGCAGCACGGCGAATTCGATCTGGTGGCGGTTGGCCGGGCACTGCTGCTCGACCCGAACTGGGCGCGCAAGCTGCACCGCGGCGAGGTCGACCAGTTCCAGCCCTTCAACCCGGCGGCCTTGGCGACGCTGAGCTGAAGGCGAGGGACGGGTTACAGAAAATAGGAGAGCATCAGCGAGCCAAAGGAGTGGCTGCGCCTCTGCTCTTCGAACTCTTGAGCCGTGAAGACGCGCGAGAAGACCACTCGATAACGCTGGAAGTGAAACACGGCACCGACCGAAAGATCGCCGGTGAAGCGCTCCTTGTGCACATGGTGACTCTCCTCAAAGGTGTTGCCATCCAGAAAGATGTCGCGGCCGACCAGTCGCCCATCCACCGAAGCGAACAGGTGGCTGCCCCAGGCGTGGTCGCTGTTCAGATAGCGTCGGGCGCTGCTGCCCGGTGCGCTGTTGTCGCCACCCGGGCGAATCGGTGAACTGCCGAAGTCATCCGGCACGTTGTGGCCAAGGCGCAATGTGCCCCCCAGGTTGAGGTAGCTGGCGACGTTGCCGAGCGCGATGCCGCCATGGGCGATCAGGTCACCACCGAAGCCGTCGCGCAGACGGTGTCTGAACAGCCGGTCCTTGTGCTCGTACAGTGCGATCAGCCCGGGTTCGTTGTCGAGCTGATTGTGCCAGCCGTTGAACTTCTCGATGTGGCGCAGACCGTGGATCAGATCCTGCGCCGCCTCGGCCTGCGATGCGGGGCCGACGACGCCGAGGTGCAGTTCCAGTGAATCGAGCCGGTCGCGCTTCTTGGTCTGATAGCCGACCATGCCATAGAGCCAGCCGGCATAGGGGCGGTCGTCGACGATCAGCCCGGCGGGTACCGGGTCGGCAGGGGTGTAGATGGCCTGACCGATCGCGAGCACCAGATTGCGGTCGACGCCATGCAGCGAGCCATGCATGAAGGCCAGTTGACGGTTGATCTCCCTGACCCACTGCGGCAGGGTCGGATCATCCAGGTAGTTGTCGAGATCGGGTGAGATGAACGACAGGCGCAGGCCATTGGTGTAGTCGTTGTCGGTGTTGACGAAAAGATCGTTCTCAAGATAAAAGTTGACTGTCCAGGGCTCCGGGGTGGCTCTGCCGGGTTCGGCGGCCAAAGCTGCCGTGGCCAGCAGCAGCGCGAAGGTTGCCAGTCGCAGCCGTCGGCCCGTGCGGCCGGTGAAGGGTTCAAGGTTTCGACTGCTGCCCATCTCTGTCACTCCTGCCGGTGGGTGCCGCTGCTCGATCGTTGTCTGCCGCGCCATTTTCCGACAATTGTAAAAGGTTGCCATGTTCAATTCGTCCACCAGGCCACGGCTGGGTCTGGCCCTGGGAGCCGGTGCCGCCCGTGGTTGGGCTCATATCGGCGTCATCGAGGCGCTGGAGGAGGCCGGCATTGTGCCCGAAGTGGTGGCCGGCTGCTCGATCGGCGCGCTGGTGGGGGCCGCCTATGTCAATGGCCGACTGGATGATCTGAAGCAGTGGGTCACCTCGCTGTCACGCTGGGATGTGGCACGCTTTTTCGAATTGAAGTGGTCGCTGAACGGGGTGGCCGATTCTGCGCGGCTGCGTGATGCACTGATCCACCATGTGGCCGACGAACAGACCGCCATCGAAACGTTGGAGAAGCGTTTTGCCAGCGTCGCCACCAACCTGATGAATGGGCAGGAGATCTGGTTGCAGCACGGCTCCCTGCTGGAGGCGGTCTGGGCATCGATCGCCCTGCCAGGGCTCTTTCCGCCCTGGCATCGCCATGGCGAGTGGCTGGTCGATGGTGGAATGGTCAATCCGGTGCCGGTCTCGCTCTGCCGGGTGTTGCGCGCCGATGTGGTGATCGCGGTGGGTCTGAACGAAGGACTGCTGCGGCGCAGACAGGTCGGGCTGTGGTCGCCCTCCGCCGCTGGGGAGGTGACGCAGAGCGATTCCACCAGTCTGCTCGACACACTGTCGCGCACGCTGCGCGAACGGGCTGCGCTGCTGTTTCCACAGCCAGCCGAGGTCGACAGGCCAGCCATGCCGGGATTGTTCGAGACCCTTGCCATCTCGCTCAACATCATGCAGGAGCGCATCTTTCGCAGCCGCATGGCGGGCGATCCGCCCGAGGTGGTCATGACCCCCTGGCTTGGCGAGATCGGCATTCTGGAGTTTTACCGTGCCAGCGAGGCGATCGAGATCGGCCGCGCCTGCGTTGCCCGCCTGTTGCCGGAGCTGCGTGAGACGCTGGCCGGCTTTGGCCACCCATCCTGACCATTCCACTGGAGCCGCCATGAATCGAACCCGCTGGATCGACGCCATCCCCTACGTCACCAAGGATGGCTCCACCATTCGTGAACTGATGCATCCCGATGTGCATGGCAACCAGGGGCAGAGCCTGGCCGAGGCGCGGCTGCCGCCGGGTGGGTCGACGCTGCTGCACCGCCATCTGCGCAGCGAGGAGATCTACCATGTGACCGAGGGGGCCGGCCTCATGCAGTTGGGCGAGCAGCGGCTGGCACTGACACCGGGTGACACCGTCGCCATTCCGGCAGGCGTGCCCCATGCGTTGACCAATCCGGGCGAGGTCGAGCTGGTGCTGCTCTGTCTCTGCGTACCGCCCTACAGCCATGAAGAGACCGAGTTGCTGGTGTCGCCACTGCAGACAGCCGGTTGAATTTTGCTTCATGACGCCTCTTCGATCCTGGCAACCCGGGCACCATCCCGACCTTGCACAACCTGAAAAATGGTCTTTGAATCGGCGCATCCAAGGTGGTGTCTCTTCTCCAACCCCCTAAAGCGGGAGCCTGCTTCGATCCACCGGGCCCTGCCTTCGATCTGAAATGAGACAAACGCACGAATGGAGCACAACATTCCCCTGATCACCACACTTGCAGCAGGTTTTGGCGTTGCACTCATTCTGGGCTTTCTTGCTGAGCGGATCAAAGTGCCTGCCCTGGTTGGCTATCTGCTGGCAGGTATCCTCATCGGGCCGGCCACCCCTGGGTTTGTTGCCGATGTGCACCTGGCTTCCCAGCTTTCCGAAATCGGGGTCATGCTGCTGATGTTCGGTGTCGGTCTGCATTTTTCGTTCAAGGATCTGCTGGCGGTCAAGTCGATCGCTGTGCCCGGTGCCATCGCGCAGATGAGTCTGGCCACCATTCTCGGCATCGCCGTGACCTGGTGGTGGGGATGGAACTGGGGAGCTGGTCTGATTTTTGGTCTCTCATTGTCCTGTGCAAGCACGGTCGTTCTGCTCAAGGCGCTGGAGGCCCGTGGTGTGCTGGAAAGCATGGATGGTCGAATTGCCGTGGGCTGGCTGGTCGTGGAAGACCTCGTCACTGTACTGGTCCTGGTCTTGTTGCCACCCCTGGCCGGTGTCATAGGGGAGGCGTCGGTCGTTCGAGTTGCATCACCCCATCCTTTGTGGATCACCATCGGTGAAACGTTGTTGCAGGTAGGAGGTTTTCTGGCGCTGATGCTGATCGTTGGCCGGCGGGCACTGCCCTGGATGTTGTGGCAGATTTCCCGCACCGGTTCACGTGAACTGTTCACGCTGTCGATCATCGCCACCGCCATTGGCATTGCCTACGGGGCGGCTGCGCTGTTCAGTGTCTCATTTGCCCTGGGTGCCTTTTTCGCCGGCATGGTCATGCGCGAGTCGGAGTTCAGCCATCGTGCGGCACAGGAGTCCCTGCCGCTGCGCGATGCGTTTTCCGTGCTCTTCTTCGTTTCGGTGGGCATGCTGTTCGAACCCTCGATCCTGCTGCAGCAACCGGCACACGTTCTGGGTGTCGTGGCCATCATCATGGTCGGTAAATCGATTGCGGCTTTGGCCATCGTGCTGGCATTTCGCTATCCGCTGAACACTGCGCTGACTGTTTCGGCCAGTCTTGCGCAGATTGGCGAATTCTCCTTCATTCTGGCGGGACTGGGTCTGTCGCTGGGGCTGCTGCCAGCCGAAGGCATGAGTCTGGTGCTGGCCGGTGCACTCATCTCCATCGCTTTGAATCCGCTTCTGTTCGCCTTGGTCGAGCCAATGCGGAACTGGATTCTCCTGCGTTCGGTGCTTGCTCGAAAGCTGGAACGACGCATCGACCCCAGTGCCGAACTGCCGCCAGACACTGAACAGGGCCATCTGACAGGGCAGGTGGTTCTGGTCGGTTATGGCCGGGTTGGCAGGCGGATTGCCAATGTACTGGAAGCATGCGGCATTCCCTACGTGGTGGTCGAACAGAATCGTGAACTGGTGGAAAAACTGCGTACACAGGGGGTCGTGGCGATTTCAGGCAATGCCGCTGATCCGGCGGTGCTGATCCAGGCACATATCGCAGAAGCGGTCATGCTGGTGGTGGCGACCCCGGATCCGCTCAACCTGCGTCAGATGGCCGATACGGCGCATGCCATCAATCCGGCCATTGAAATCGTTTTGCGCACCCACAGCGACGAGGAGTCGATGATGCTGCGAAAAGAGGGCGTTGGTGCTGTTTTCTTTGGCGAGGAAGAGCTTGCCAAAGGCATTGCCGGGCATGTTCTGGCACGTTTTACGCCACAAAATGGTGGTTGAACCGGGACGTCGGCCAATACTGAAGCTCGCTGCATGTCCAAAGCCACTGGGCCAACACGCAGCGTTGTCCGCAACCCTGTGATCAGCGAGAATGCCGCCCCCGATCGGTCCGATCTGCAAAAGTGAAACCCCGACCTGATGTCCAATAGCGCAGTGTTGCAGGAAATCTCGCGTCGACGCACCTTCGCCATCATCTCGCACCCGGATGCCGGCAAGACCACCATCACCGAAAAACTGCTGCTGTTCGGCAATGCCATCCAGATGGCCGGCACCGTCAAGGGCAAGAAGTCGGGGCGGCATGCCACCTCCGACTGGATGGAGATGGAGAAGGAGCGCGGCATCTCCGTCACCACCTCGGTGATGCAGTTCCCCTACCATGAGCGGGTGATCAACCTGCTCGACACCCCGGGCCACGCCGACTTCTCCGAGGACACCTACCGCACCCTGACGGCGGTCGATTCGGCGTTGATGGTGATCGATGGCGCCAAGGGGGTGGAGGCACGCACCATCAAGCTGCTCGAGGTGTGCCGGCTGCGCGACACGCCGATCTTCTCGTTCATCAACAAGCTCGACCGTGACATCCGTGAGCCGATCGAACTGCTGGATGAGATCGAACAGGTGCTCGGCATCGAATGTGCCCCGATCACCTGGCCGATCGGCATGGGCCGCCATTTTCGCGGGGTCTACCACCTCGAACGCGATCTGATCTACCTCTACACGCCCGGCATGGGCCACACGATTGCCGATGAGCGGCTGATCGTCGGCATCGACTCGCCGCAGGCGCAAGCCGAGCTGGCCGACGAGATGGCCGAGCTGAAGGAGCAGATCGAACTGGTGCGCGGCGCCAGCCACCCGTTCGACCGCGAGCGCTTTCTGGCCGGCAAGCTGACGCCGGTCTACTTTGGCACCGCGCTGGGCAATTTCGGTGTGCGCGAGATGCTCAATGACTTCATCGAGCAGGCGCCGCCGCCGCGACCCCGTGCGGCCAGGGAGCGGCTGGTCGAGGTGGCGGAGCCCAATTTCAGCGGTTTCGTCTTCAAGATTCAGGCGAACATGGATCCGCGTCACCGCGACCGCATCGCCTTCATGCGCATCTGTTCCGGCCGCTATCAGCCGGGGATGAAGCTCTACCACAGCCGTCTGGGCAAGGAGGTGCGGGTGGCCGATGCGCTCACCTTCATGGCCGGCGAGCGCAGCCAGACCGAAGAGGCCTATGCCGGCGACATCATCGGTCTGCACAACCATGGCACCATCCAGATCGGTGACACCTTCACCACCGGCGAGCCGCTGCAGTTCACTGGCATCCCCCACTTCGCTCCGGAGCTGTTCATGCGGGTGCGGCTGCGCGATCCGCTGCGACTGAAGCAGTTGCAGAAGGGGTTGACCCAGCTGTCGGAGGAGGGCGCCACCCAGCTCTTCATGCCGCTCAACAGCAATGATCTGATCCTGGGTGCGGTCGGCAGCCTGCAATTCGATGTGGCGGCCTATCGGCTGCGCGAGGAGTATGGCGTCGACTGCATCCACGAACCGGTCAACATCCACAGCGCGCGCTGGATCAGTTGCGCCGACGAGCGTCACCTCGATGAGTTCCGCCGCAAGGCGGCCGATCAGCTGGCCATCGATGGCGGCGGCCATCTCACCTATCTGGCGCCGAGCCGGGTCAACCTGGAGCTGATGCGCGAGCGCTGGCCCAAGATCGAGTTCCGCGCCACCCGCGAGCATTGAGACCGCCCGCTGGCGCGGCTGCTAATCGTTCGAGAGGGTGCCGGAGGGGGGCGGCAATACCGGCAACCGCGTCAGCAGCCAGAGGCCGCTGCCGAACAGCAGCAGCAGTGACAGCAGCCCCAGCCGGTTGCTGCCGCTCAGCCAGCTCGTCAGTCCGACCAGCAGTGGTCCCAGCACCGCCGCGAACTTGCCGATCATGTTGTAGAAGCCAAACAGCTCACCGGAACGCTCGGCTGGAATCACTCTGGCGAAGTAGGCCCGGCTCAGTGACTGCACACCGCCCTGCACCAGACCGATGGTGACCGCCAGCAGGTAGAACTGCCATGCACTGTTGAGCCAGGCGCCACCCAGCGTCACCAGCATGTAGACCGCGAGCCCGATGTAGAGCGCGGGCCGGATGCCACTGCGCGTGGCCAGCCAGCCGAACAGCAGTGCCGCAGGAAAACCGACCAGTTGGGTCAGCAGAATCGCCTGCAGCAGGTCGCTGGCCTCGAGCCCGATCGCCAGGCCATAGTCGACCGCCATGGCGATGACGGTGTCGACGCCATCGATGTAGAGCCAGTAGGCCAGCAGAAACAGGCCGATGGTGCGTTCCCTGAACAGCAGCCGCACGGTCGCACGCAGCGCTTGCAGGCTCTGGCGGATGCGCGGGCCGGCGGCACGGGCTGGCAGCGGGTGCTCATGCACGCGCCACAGCAGCGGAAGCGAGAAGAGGCCCCACCACAGCGCCACCGACAGAAAGCCGAAGCGAATCGCCTCGGACTGGCTGTCGAGCCCGAAGCGCTGCGGATCCTGGATCAGCAGCAGGTCGAACATGAACAGCAGGCTGCTGCCGATGTAGCCGAGGCTGAAACCAAGCGCCGAGTTCCACTCCAGCCGATCGGGGGGCGACACATCGATCAGCAGCGCGTCATAGAAGACATTGCTGGTGGCAAAGCCGAGGTAAGCCAGTCCGAACAGCAGTGCGGCCACCCACCAAGGACCGCTGTCGAACCACCACAACCCCAGCGTGCCAATCAGACCGATCAGCAGAAAGAGCGTCAGCAGCGGCTTCTTGCCGCTGCCGGTGTCGGCCAGTGCACCCAGCAGTGGCGCGCTGACCACCACCAGCGCGATGGTCAGGCTGTTGGTGAGGCCGAGGCGAAAGGTGCTCAGTTCGGCCGGCACACCGGCATTCCAGTGGGTCTTGAAGAAGAGCGGAAAGAAGGTGGTCAGCACCACCAGCGCGAAGGCCGAGTTGGCCCAGTCATAGAGTGCCCAGGCCACCACGGGTGAGCGCAGCCAGCGCGATGTGGCGTGCAACAGGGACATGAGCGGGTTTCCGTGGCGGCTAAAAGCGGTAGCGCGCGCCGCGGCGTGGCGGTTGGCGCAGATGCTGTTGCAGGTAGTCAGCGCGCGTCAGCGGCCCGGCCAGCACCACGCCGGCCGCGAAGCCGCCAATGTGGGCCCAGAAGGCCACCCCGCCCCCCAGGCGGCCGAGTGCCGGCAGGGCGCCCAGCAGTTGCAGCAGCAGCCAGTAGCCCAGCATGAAGAGTGCCGGCACCGCGACCCGGGTGACATAGAAGCCGAGAATCACCAGCATCTGGATGCGCGCTCTGGGATAGAGCCGGGCATAGGCGCCCATGACGCCGCCAATCGCGCCCGATGCACCCACCATCGGCACGGTGCTGGCCGGATTGGTGGCGATCTGCGCCGCAGCAGCGGCCAGACCGCACAGCAGATAGAAGAGCAGAAAGCGGCTGTGGCCCATCGCATCTTCGACATTGTCGCCAAAAACCCACAGAAACCACATGTTGCCGATCAGGTGCATCCAGCCGCCATGCATGAACATCGAACTGAACAGCGTGAGCCAGCCGCCGGAGCCATCGAGCACGCAGCGGAACTGCGCATCGAGCGCAAAGCTGCTGCCGGGCGGCACCCGCTGCAGCAGTTCGCCCGCAATCAGGCCATGCTGGCAGATCGAGCGCGCCAGCCCCTCGCTGCTGCCGAGTTGCTGCAACAGCAGCCAGACCAGGCCATTGCCGATGATCAGTGCAAGCGTGGTCAGCGGCAGCCGGACCGAAGGGTTTTCATCGTAGAGCGGGAACATGCGCGTGGGTCAGGCTGATGGCGGGCAGGGCCCGCCATCGGGGGCCGGGTTACAGCAGTGCCAGCATCGACTCTGCGTTGCTGACGGCGAAGTTGCGCCCCTCCTCGACCTGCAACGTCTTGATCACGCCATCGTCGACGATCATCGCATAGCGCTGCGAGCGGATGCCGAGGTTCATCGGTGTACCGTCGAGCTCCAGCCCCATTGCCTTGGTGAAAGCGGCATTGCCATCGGCCAGCAGCAGAATCTCGTCGGCACCCTGTGACTTGCCCCAGGCACCCATCACGAAGACATCGTTGACCGAGACGCAGGCAATGGTGTCGACCCCCTTGGCCTTGATCTCCTTGGCGAGTTTGACATAGCCGGGCAGGTGCTGACCGCTGCAGAGCGGGGTGAAGGCGCCCGGCACCGCGAACAGCACCACCTTCTTGCCCTTGAAGATCTCATCGGTGGTGAGTGGCTTGGGGCCGGCCTCGGTCATGGTGGCGAGGGTGGCCGCAGGAATGGAATCGCCCGCTTTGAGTGTCATTGGAGTTGCTCCTGAGGTGAATGAACGAAAATCCTGACTGCACGCAGAGCGCGCCGTGGCTATCAATACCATGCACGACTTGCCCTTGTCACCTCTGTCGCTGCCAAAATACCATTCAAAACAAATGGTTGATTTCAAGAAACCAGTGCGGAGCCGACCTGTTTCACCACCGTGGCGATGTCATGCAGCTATAATCATGCCCTCTGTTCAACCCGGAAATTGCCCTTGACCACTGCTGTTCTGCCCGTGAGGCTCGATCGTCGCCTCAGCATCGCGCCGATGATGGGTTGCACCGACCGCCATGCCCGCTTCTTTCTGCGGCTGTTCTCGCCACGGCTGCTGCTCTACACCGAGATGATCACCAGTGCGGCGCTCTGCCATGGCGACCCCGCCCGGTTTCTCGACCATGATGCCGCCGAACATCCGCTGGCGTTGCAGCTGGGTGGCAGTGATCCGCGGGAGCTGGCAGCAGCAGCGCGCATCGGCGAGCAGTGGGGCCATGACGAGATCAACCTCAACCTCGGCTGCCCCAGCGACCGGGTGCAGGCGGGCCGGTTCGGCGCCTGTCTGATGAAGGAGCCGACACTGGTCGAGGAGTGCCTGCGGGCGATGGCCGAAGCGGTGCAGGTTCCGGTCACCGCCAAGATCCGCATCGGCGTCGATGAGGCCGACTCCTTCGAGCTGCTGTGCCGCTTTGTCGAGACCATCGCCCGCACCGGGGTCGGCAGCATCACCGTTCATGCCCGCAAGGCCTGGCTGAAGGGGCTGAGTCCAAAGGAGAACCGCGAGATTCCGCCACTCGACTACCCGCGGGTCCATCGGCTCAAGCAGCACTTTCCCCAGCTCGAGATCATCCTGAATGGAGGGTTGAAAACGCTCGATCAGGTGAGCGAGCAGCTCGCCTTCGTCGATGGCTGCATGATCGGTCGCGAGGCCTACCACAATCCGGCCATCCTGCTGGAGGCCGAGCAGCGGATCTACCAACAGGCCGGCGAGCCGGCCAGTCGTCTGGAGATTCTGCAGCGGCTGCATCCCTACATCGAACAGCAGTTGACGCTGGGGGTGCCGCTGCATGCGATGACCCGCCATCTGCTGGGCCTGTTTCAGGGCCAACCCGGCGCGCGCCACTTCCGCCGCCATCTGAGCGAACAGGGGCCACGGCGACGGCACGACGTCCGGTTGCTGCATGAGGCGGTAGCGCTGCTGCACGCCGCCTGAATCGACCCACCGGAGCACCACCATGCTGCTTGCGATCAGAGAGTTCTTTGAGCGGATGTGTCAGCCCGCTGCGGACCAGGGTGACGCCAGCCATGCGCTGCGGCTGGCCACCGCGGCACTGCTGGTCGAGGTGATGCGTGCCGACCATGCCTTCGATCCGCGTGAGCGCGAAGCGCTGCTGACGCTGCTGCAGCAACATCAGCAGCTTGCACCGGAGGAGGTCGAGACCTTGCTGGAACTGGCGGAGCAGGCGCAGCGCGAGGCCACCTCGCTGTTCCAGTTCACCGACCTGATTCGTGACCACTACAGCTACCCCCAGCGGGTGGCACTGATCGAGGCGATGTGGCGCATCGCGCTGGCCGACAACCGCCTCGACCGCTACGAGGAGCATCTGATCCGCAAGGTGGCCGAATTGCTCTACGTCTCACACCGCGACTTCATCGGCGCCAAACTGCATGTGCAGCAGCGGGGCGCAGGCTCGATCGGGTAGGGATCTCTACTGCTGCGGCTGATCCTCGTCGATCTGCTCGGTCTGCGCCAGCCGTGCCACCGCTGCTGCGGCCAGTGGCGTCAGTGCGCTGTCATCGCGCCGCCACTGTTCGATCAGCTTCGTGCGCATCCGTGGCGACCAGAACTTGCGCAGGTGGCTCTCGATGCCCAGTGTGGCCACGGCCGGATCGGGCTCGGCCGCAAAGAAGGTGGCGATGTCATTGGCCATCTCTACCAGCTGCTGCCCACTCATCGTGCGGCCACCCGCCCGGAGTCCGCGCTGGCCAGCAACCGCTGCGGATGGCTGTAGATCAGATGGCGGTTGCCACGGGCAAAGCCGACCAGCGTGATGTTGCAGGCTGTGGCGAGTTCAACCGCTGCCAGGGTGGGTGCCGAGACGGCGACCAGAACGGCAATTCCGACGCTGGCAGACTTCTGCACCATCTCATAGCTGGCACGGCTGGTGATCAGCGCGAAGCCGGCGGCGAAATCATCCCGTGCGCGCAGTCGCTGGCCAATCAGCTTGTCGAGCGCATTGTGGCGGCCGACATCCTCGTGCAGGGCAGTGATTTCGCCGGTGATCGTGCACCAGGCGGCGCCATGCAACGCGCCGGTCAGCTGGTTCAGCGGTTGATGATGCGCGAGCGCCGCAAGCGCCCGGTCGATGGCACCGGTCGGCAGCGTCATGGAGCTGGTCACTGGCCGCGGTGAGTGCATGGCGGCCTCGATGGTGGCGGTGCCGCAGAGCCCGCAACTGCTGCGACCGAGCAGGTTGCGCTGCCGCTTCAGCAGCGCGGCATGGCGTGCCGGTGGAATTTGCAGGGCGATCTCGAAGCCGGCCAGCGGGCGTCCGGGTTCGATGGGACGGACTGCGCAGGCAGTGATCTCGTCGATCGAGTCGACCAACCCTTCGCTGACCGAAAAGCCGTGGGCGAAGTCGTCGAGCTGGTGTGGTGTCGCCATCATCACCACGAAAGGAGAGCCATTGCAGTGGAGCGCCACCGGCACCTCGGTGGCGAGCAGATCGGCTGCACGGCTGATCCGGCCATCCTGCACGGTGGTCACCGTGACCGCAGCGGTGCCGGCGGGTGGAGTCGAGCTCTCCATCACTGCGGCACCGCCTGGGCTGGCGGCTTGACGCGGGTCAGCTGCACGGCCGTCACCTTGTATTCCGGACAGTTGGTGGCCCAGTCGGAGTTCTCGGTGGTGAGGATGTTGGCGCCCGACTCGGGAAAGTGAAAGGTGGTGTAGACCACGCCGGGTGGCACCCGGTCGGTGATCTGAACGCGCATCAGCGTGGCGCCGGAGCGGCTCTGCAGCCGCACCCAGTCGTTCGCGCCGATGCCGCGCTCTTCGGCATCGTGCGGATGGATCTCGACGAGATCCTGGTCATGCCAGAGCAGGTTGGCGGTGCGGCGGGTCTGGGTGCCGACGTTGTACTGCGACAGGATGCGGCCGGTGGTCAGAATCAGCGGATATTCGGCATTGACCCGCTCCTCGGTCGGCACATACTCGGTGACCATGAACTGCCCGAGGCCACGGGTGAATGTTTCGCTGTGCATCACCACTGTTCCATCGGGATGGCGGGCGTCACAGGGCCACTGGATGCTGCCCAGACGGTCGAGTTTTTCATAGCTGACGCCGGAAAAACTCGGGGTCAGACTGGCGATTTCGGCCATGATCTCGGACGGATGGCCGTAGTGCATCGAATGGCCGAGTGCATTCGACAGCATCTGGGTGATCTGCCAGTCGGCATGGCCGGCCCTGGGCCGCATCACCTGGCGCACCCGCGAGATGCGCCGCTCGGCATTGGTGAAGGTGCCCTCCTTTTCGAGGAACGACGAACCGGGCAGAAAGATGTGGGCGAACTGGCTGGTCTGGTTCAGAAACAGATCCTGCACCACGACGCACTCCATCGCGCGCAACGCATTGGCAACACGCTGGCTGTCGGGTTCCGACTGGGCGATGTCCTCGCCCTGGATGTAGAGGCCGAAGAATTCGCCATCGATGGCCGCCTCGAACATGTTGGGCAGGCGCAATCCGGGTTCGCCTTGCAGCGGCACGCCCCAGGCACTTTCGAATGCCTGGCGTGTCTGCGCATCGGAGACATGGCGATAGCCCGGAAACTCATGCGGAAAGGAGCCCATGTCACAGGCGCCCTGGACGTTGTTCTGTCCCCGCAGCGGGTTGACGCCGACCCCGGCACGGCCGAGCTGTCCGGCGGCCATCGCCAGATTGGCAATGCCCATCACCATCGTCGAGCCCTGGCTGTGCTCGGTCACCCCCAGCCCGTAGTAGATGGCGCTGTTGCCACCGCTGGCATAGAGCCGCGCAGCGGCGCGCAGGCTGGCAGCCGGCACGCCGGTGATCGATTCGGTGGCTTCAGGCGAGTGCCGATCGTCGGCGACGAACCGGCGCCAGCGCTCGAATGACTGCATGTCACAACGCTGTTGCACAAAGGCCTCGTCGACCAGTGATTCGGTGACGATGACATGGGCCAGTGCGTTGATCAGCGCGACATTGGTGCCGGGGCGCAGTTGCAGATGCCAGGCGGCCTCGATGTGCGGCGAGCGCACCAGATCGATCCGGCGCGGATCGGCCACAATCAGTCGGGCGCCTTGGCGCAGCCGCCGCTTCAGTTGCGAGGCGAAGACCGGATGGCCATCGGTCGGGTTGGCGCCGATGATCAGAATCACGTCGGCCTGCATCACCGAATCGAAGTTCTGGGTGCCGGCCGATTCTCCCAGTGTCTGCTTGAGCCCGTAACCGGTCGGCGCGTGGCAGACCCGGGCACAGGTGTCGACGTTGTTGTTGCCGAAACCGGCCCGCACCAGCTTCTGCACCAGATAGGTCTCTTCATTGCTGCAGCGCGACGAGGTGATGCCGCCGATGGCATCGCGGCCATGGCGGGCCTGGATCGAACGAAAGCGGGCGGCGGCCTCGGCAATCGCCTCTTCCCAGCTCACTTCGCGCCACGGGTCGCTGATTTTCTCGCGCAGCAGCGGCCGGGTGATGCGGTCGGGGTGGGTGGCGTAACCGATGGCGAAGCGGCCCTTGACGCAGGCGTGGCCATGGTTGGCGGCGCCCCGGCTGTCCGGCACCATGCGCACCACCGTCTCGCCACGCATCTCGGCACGGAACGAACAGCCCACGCCGCAGTAGGCACAGGTGGTGACGACGCTGTGTTCGGCCTGTCCCAGCTCGATCAGCGATTTTTCGCTCAGGGTCGCGGTCGGGCAGGCCTGCACACAGGCACCGCAGGAAACACACTCCGAATCGAGAAAGGTGGCCTTCTGACTGGCCACCACCTTGGCGTCGAAACCGCGGCCGTCGATGGTCAGTGCCAATGTGCCCTGCTGTTCATCGCAGGCACGCACGCAGCGTGAACAGAGGATGCACTTGGCCGGATCAAAGCTGAAGTAGGGGTTGCTCTCATCCTTGGCCAGAGCGAGATGGTTGGCGCCGTCATGGCCATAGCGCACCTCGCGCAGACCCACCGCACCGGCCATCTGTTGCAGTTCGCAGTGGCCGTTGGCCGGGCAGGTGAGGCAGTCGAGCGGATGATCGGAGATGTAGAGCTCCATCACCCCGCGCCGCAGTCGGGCCAGTTCGGCACTCTGGCTGGTCACCTGCATCCCTTCGGCCACCTGGGTGGTGCAGGAGGCGGGATAGCCCTTCATGCCATCGATCTGCACCAGACAGAGCCGGCACGAGCCGAAGGGCTCCAGTTGATCGGTGGCGCAGAGCCGGGGGATTTGCGTGCCGAGGCTGGCGGCGGCGCGCAGCACCGAGCTGCCGGCCGGAACGGTCACCGGCTGGCCATCGATGGTCAGGCTGATCTGTTCGGTCGAAGGGCTGGCGGGGGTTCCCAGGTCGGTTTCGGCGATCGAACGCATGGCGACCTCACTGCACAGTGGAGCCAACCGGTCGCGGTTGGAAATCTTCGGGAAAGTGGTCGAGGGCACTCAGCACCGGATAGGGGGTGAGGCTGCCGAGGCCACAGAGCGAAGCGTGGGTCAGGGTGTGGCAGAGGTCGCGCAGCAGTGCCTGCTGCGCCAGCGGCTCCTGCCCGGCACGCAGGCGGTCGATCACCTCGACGCCACGGGTCGAACCGATGCGGCAGGGCGTGCACTTGCCACAGGACTCATGGGCGCAGAACGCCATGGCATGACGCGCCTGTTCGGCCAGGTCGACGCTGTCATCGAACACCACGATGCCGCCATGGCCGAGCATGCCGCCGATCGCCGCGAAGGCTTCGTAGTCGATGGCGGTGTCGAACTGGCTGACCGGATGGTAGGCGCCCAACGGGCCACCCACCTGCACCGCGCGGATCGGCCGACCACTGGCGCTGCCGCCGCCATGGTCGTGGAGCAGCTCGTTCAGGGTCACGCCGAAGGGCAGTTCGATCAGTCCCCCATGACGAATGTTGCCGCCCAGTTGAATCGGCAGCGTGCCACGCGACTGGCCGCTGCCGAGGGCGCGGTAGCTGTCGGCACCCTCGGCAAGAATGGTCGGCACCGAGGTGAGGGTGATGACGTTGTTGACGACGGTGGGTGCACCAAACAGTCCCTTGACTGCCGGCAGCGGCGGGCGAAAGCGCACCTGACCGCGGCGTCCCTCCAGGCTCTCGAGCAGTGCGCTCTCTTCGCCGCAGATGTAGGCACCGGCACCGAGACGCAGTTGCAGGTCGAAGTGGTGGCCGCTGCCGAGGATGTTCTCGCCCAGATGGCCCTCGCTGCGCGCGGTGGCGATCGCCTTGCGCAGCGCACGGGCGGCGTGCGGGTATTCGCAGCGCAGATAGATGTAGCCTTCGGTTGCGCCAGTGGCGAAACCGGCGATGGTCATGCCTTCGATCAGCGCGAAGGGATCACCCTCCAGCAGCAGGCGGTCGGCAAAGGTGCCGGAGTCGCCTTCGTCGGCATTGCAGACGATGTATTTCTGGGTGGCCGGCGTTTCGGCCACGGTCCGCCACTTGCGGCCGGTGGCAAAGGCCGCGCCGCCACGGCCGCGCAGACCGGAGTCGGCGACGGTTTTCAGTGTCTCTTCGGGGCCGATCGCAAAAGCCTGTTGCAGACCCCGGTAACCGCCATGGGAGACAAAATCGCTGAGGCTGGCTGGATCGATCAGACCGATGCGGGCACAGGTGAGCCGCCGCTGCCGCTTCAGCCAGGGAATCTCTTCGGTCGGCCCCAAGGCCAGCGGATGGTGGCCGCCCTGCAGCAGGCCGGCATCGAACAGTCCCGCGACATCCTCGGCCGTCACCGGGCCATAGGCGAGCCGCCCGCCGGGCGTGACCACCTCGAGCAGCGGCTCCAGCCAGAACAGGCCGCGCGAGCCGTTGCGGATCAGTTCGATCTCGCTGCCACGCTGTCGCGCCTCGGCGATGAGCGCCTGGGCGGTCTGCTCGGCGCCGACCGAGAGTGCCGAGGCATCACCGGGCAGATAGAGCCGGACAGTCATGGTGCTGCGGCCTCGTCGGCGTCGTCGCGCAGCTGGCGCAGCAGTTGATCGAAGCGGCTGGCCGTCACGCGGCCATGCAGTGTGCCATCGACCATCAGTGAGGGGCCCAGCGCGCAGTTGCCCAGGCAGTAGACCGGCTCCAGCGTGACTGCGCCGTCGGCGCTGGTCTGGCCGAACTCGACGGCGAGGGTGCGCATGACATGGGCTTCGAGTGCGCGGCCGCCCACCGTCTGACACGCCTCGGCGCGGCAGAGGTGGAGCACATGCTGGCCCGGTGGCTGCTGGCGAAACCAGTGATAAAAGCTGACCACGCCATGCACTTCGGCGCGGGAGAGGTTGAGCTGGTGGGCGATCAGCGGGACGGCGGCGCTGGGCACATAACCGAGCGCATCCTGCACTGCGTGGAGGATCGGCAGCAGCGCCGATTGGTCGCACTGGCCGTCGAGGGCCACCGTGACTGCGGCCTGTTCGTCAGGGGAAAGATCAGTGCCAGAATCGGAATGCAGAGGAATCAGCCGTGGTGACGGTTTCATGCGGGTTGCCCTTGAAAATCCCGGTCATTCCTCTCTTCATGAAGCAATCGAGCTGCCAAGCTCGAACATCGGCTCCATGGCTGAACCGGAACGCTCCGGCCCAGCCATGGAGGGCCAGATCAGTGCGGCAGGTCACCGATGATCAGATCGGCAAGATGACGTTTCTGGTGGCCGCCATCGCCAAAGCTGTACTCGTTCCACTGTCCACGCTTGAAGTAGAGGTGGGCGTGACACTCCCAGGTGAAGCCCATGCCGCCATGCGACTGGATCGCCCGTGAGCCGGCCAGCGTGCTGGCCTCGCCACCGCGCACCTTGGCCATGCGGGCGGAGATCTCCGACTGCCCACCCAGGGTGCCATCGAACAGTGCAGCACCATGGTAGGCGAGCGAGAGGGTGTCTTCGGTCAGCATCGCCGCGTTGACCAGCGGGTGAGAGAGCGCCTGGTAAGTGCCGATGTATTTGCCGAACTGCTTGCGCACCCGCAGGTATTCGGCGGTCAGCTCGATGGCGCCGTTGGCGGTGCCGGCATGGTCGGCGGCCAGCAGCAGCCAGGCCAGCGAGTGAACATGGCCGAGAATCCGCCTGGCTTCGTCCCCCTCGGCCAGCAGGGCCGATTTCGGCAGTTGCAGGCCACCGAACCTGAAGCGGCTGCTGCGGCGGGCGTGGTGGGTCAACTGTTCCGGACGCTGAACGAGCTTTTTCACCAGATCAGGGGTCAGCAGGAACAGCGCCGGTCGACCCTTCAGCAGTGCGGTCACCAGCATCAGGTCGGCATTCTGGCCGTCGAGGACGAACTGCTTGATGCCGTCGAGGCGGTAGCCGTCGCCACTGCTGTCGGCGGTGCAGGTGATGTCGCCCAGCTCCCAGGAGTTGTTCTGCTCCATCAGTGCCAGCGTGGCAATGCTGCTGCCACTGCTGAGCTCTGGCAGCCACTGCATCTTCTTGTCTTCATCATGGCTGGCGATCAGCGCCTGGCTGGCCAGCGTGGTGGCCAGGAACGGGGAGGAGAAGAGGTAACGGCCCATCAGCTCGCTGATCTTGGTCAGCTCGACATAGCCCAGGCCGCTGCCGCCGAACTCTTCGGGCGTGGCCAGCCCCAGCCAGCCCATCTCGGCCAGCGTCTGCCACTGCTCGGGAGAGTAGCCGCTGTCGGTCTCGGCCAGACGGCGGGCGTCGGCGATGGTGGAGTTCTCGCGCAGGTAGCTGGTGGCGGCGTCGGTCAGCATCCCCAGCTCTTCGCTGCATTGGAAATTCAGTTCTGTTTCGGAAAGATTCATGTCCTTGACCTTTTTATCAATGAGGTATCAACGCACGGGTGGCAGTGTGGCCGCGCTCAGCGCGATTTGGGCAGGCGAAGCACCCGCTCGGCGATGATGTTGCGCTGCACTTCGGTGGTGCCGCCGCCAATCGAACCGGCGAAGGCGGCCAGCCGGGCATGCTGCCACAGGCCATCGGCCGTCACATCGGGATCATCGGCGTAGAGCAGCGTCTGGTTGCCCAGCATGCGCACCGCGAACTGCGCCATCTGGTGGCGATCTTCCGACATCACCAGCTTGTTGCCGAGGCCAAGCCCGCCGGTCCGCTCTGGCGTTTGCAGTACCGGGAAATCCTCACGGAGCTTGTTCAGCTTGTGCGCCCGCTCGGTGATGTAGAGATCGATCAGCTCGGCCCGCAGCGACGGGTCTTGCAGTGCCAGCTTGCCATCGCGGAACAGCCCGCGGCCCAGTGCATGGATGTCATGCACGTTCTTGATCTCCATCATGTTGCCGCCGGCCTGACCGCCGGTCACGCCGCGCTCGAAGGTCAGCACCGTCATGGCGATGAACCAGCCCTCGCCCTCGTTGCCCATCATGCTCTCGGCCGGGATGCGCACGTCGGTGAAGACGGTCTCGTTGAAGCCGTACTCATGGGTGATCTTCTTGATCGGCAGCACCTCGACGCCGGGAACATCCATCGGCGCCAGAAAGAAGCTGAGGCCGGCATACTTGTTCGGCGCATTGGGGTTGGTGCGCGCCAGCAGAATGATGTGCTTGGCCTGCTCACCCAGCGTGGTCCAGATCTTGCGGCCATTGATGATGTAGTCGCCGCTGGCCTCGTCGCGCACGGCACGGGTCTGCACATTGCCGAGGTCGGAGCCGTGGTCGGGCTCGGAGAAACCCTGACACCAGATTTCGCTGGCCTCCAGAATCGGCCGGATGTACTTCTTCTTCTGCGCCTCGGTGCCATGCTTGAGAATGGTCGGGCCGGCCCATGACAGCCCCACTGCATTGACCATCAGTGGCGTGCGCAGCCGGTACATCTCTTCGGTGACGATGTCCTGATAGGCCTGCGGCATGCCGCCACCGCCGTACTGCTTGGGCCAGGCCATGCCGAGGTAGCCCGCCTCATAGACCTTCTGCTGCCAGTCGCGCAGGTATTCGAACTGATCGTTGTTGCCCACTTCGGTGAAGGATTGCGGCAGCGGGAAGCTCGGCTTGGGTGGCCGGTTGCTCTTGAGCCAGTTGTGGACTTGGGCGCGGAATTCGCGCAACTCGGCCGATTCGGTTGACATCATGGTTCTCCTTGTCGAGCACCTGCCGGTTGTGGATGCCGGCCCTGGCGTGCTTGGTGTGGTGTTTTTATCTTCTGTTCAGCGTCTGGACGCCGCGCGCGAATATATCACTCTTGACCCGGCCGGCGCAGCAGGCGCTCATCGGCCGCCGCAGGCGGCGAGCACCTCGGCGGCATGGCCCTTGACCTTCACCTTGCGCCAGATGCGTGCCAGCCGACCCTCGGCATCGATCAGGAAGGTGGAGCGTTCGATGCCGAACACCTTGCGGCCATACATGTTCTTTTCCTGAATCACATCGAACAGCCGGCAGAGGGTTTCGTCGCTGTCGCTGATCAACGCGAACGGGAACCCCTGCGTCTGCCGGAATCGTTCATGGCTGGCGAGCGAATCGCGCGAGACACCGAACAGTTCGGTGTTGCAGGCGCGGAACTCTGGATGGAGGTCGCGGAAATCCTGTCCCTCGCTGGTGCAGCCGGGGGTGGCATCCTTCGGATAGAAGTAGAGCACCCACTGCCGGCCATGCAGCATCCGTGGCGTGATCTCTCCGGCTGTGGACTGGACGCTGAACGGGGGAATGACCGTGCCGATTTCGAGCTGACTCATCTTGGCTTCTGCTCCGGTGTGCAAAGAGTTCAACAGGGTAGGACATGGCAAGTTGAACACAGCAGGTCGAGGAATGGGAGCAGGGGCTTTCAGAAAAAAGACCCCCGCCATGGAGCGGGGGTCCCAGGGCAGCAGTGCTGCCGGCTGTCAGTCGATCAGGCCGTGCGGCGACGTGCCACCAGACCGAGCGCTGCCAGTGCCGACAGCGACAGCGGCAGTGCGGCAGGCAGCGGTACCGCGGTCAGCTCGACCATCACATCGTTGCCGCTCGCCGGATGCTGGATGTTGAGCCAGGCACGGTTCGGGTTGAACGGATCGAAGTAGAGGCCGGTCGGTTCGGCGCCGTTGGTGTTCATCGACGCCCAGAGCGCCAAGCCTTCGCCTGCATCATTCAGGTCGCCATCGTGGTTGGTGTCCTTGGCAAACCAGATGTCGGCCATGCCGCCGGGTTGGTCCTCGATGATGTAGATGTTGCCGGCGGCATCCATCGCCAGGTTGTCGGGACTGGTGAAGTCAGGAGAGCCCACCGCCAGATTGTCATGCAGGTTGATGGTGTTGCGATCGGCAAAGACCGAGACCATGCCCGAGGTCAGGTTGACCGTATAGACTTCGTTGGTGGTGGTGGTGGTCATGAACAGCAGCTCATCGCCGTTGGCCGCCCGCTTGATCTGCAGATCTTCCGGACGCTGATAGTCGGTGCCCTTGAAGGCAGCCAGGTCGGTGGTGTTGCGCGCGTCGAGCGAAACGACACCGTTGGGGTCGGTGATGGTCAGGGTGCCGGCCAGGCCGTTGCCGCTGGCATCGGTGATGTCGACCCAGCTGAACGCACCGGTGGCATTGGGGGTGTTGCCATCACCGATGCGCAGTACCGAAGTCTTGCCGGCATCGAAGTAGCTGGAACCGGCACCCGCCGCTGAGCTGTAGCGATAGACATTGCCGCCATTCAGCTCATCGATGAAGTACATATGGTTCGCCTGGTCGAACTGGATGCCTTCATGCGAAGTGCGGGGAATCACGTTGCGGTGCACGAAGTTCGGCGTGATGTTGCTGCTGAGCGGATTGGTCATCTCATAAAGACGGCCATAGGGGCTGGTGGTGGCGCCGCCGGGCGCGGTGGTCCAGCTCTCCTCGGCGGTGATGAACGAACCCCAGGGTGTCCAGTAGGAGGCATCAAAAGCGACATGGCCGCCGGCCGCCGGGCTGCGCCAGAGGGTCTGGGTGGCATTGTTGTTCCAGGTGTCGGTGCGCTGCACGCCCGACTGGCCGCTTTCGAATACGGTGAACAGGTAGCGGCCGGCATCCGGGCCGGTTTCATTGGTGGTGATCATGTCCCAGGCGCCGCTGTTGAACTGGCCAAGGCCGGTCTGGGTGTTGCGCTGGGCGATCACCTGTTGTTTGAATTTTGGGCTGGAGAGGGTCAGCGGAGTGGTGGTCTCCAGCGGTGAGCCGGTGGGGTTGGCCGGGCTGGAGGCAGCCAGCGGCGTGAAGTTGTCGAATTGGGTGGAAGCGGCTGCGGCATACTGGCTGGCGAGGGCCAGAGCGATGGCAAGCGAAAGTCTGGTGCGCGTTGGCATGACGGATTCTCCTGTGCGTGTTCGTCGAATGGTTATGGGCCATCAGGATGAATGGCATCCGGCCGACGGCCGAACCCATTCGTTGCGGAAGAGAAGAGACCACTCGATGGCGGATCGAAGCTGGCTGTTCTCCCTTCACGGACGCACGGTAGACGGCAATTGTGACGCCCGGTTGACGGGAGGATGAATTTTCACCGTGGCCGCAGTGCTCCACTGCTCACTGTCGATAAAAGTAGGGGAATTGGGGATAGCTCAGTCTGTCCCAAATTCTTCCAATTCTTCTCGGCTGCACCCATCTCCCGCGGGTGGCGTTTGTCGTGAAACAGCACGAACCGGCGTACCCAATCGACGTACGCATCCTCGGTGCGGATGCTGTAGTTCAACCGCTGGATGTGGGCGCGTACCTCATCCAGCAGCTTCGGCTTGGATTCCCCGCCGGAGGCGTGGTCGACAATCGTTTTGGGGTGTACTACCACGTTTGACATGACGCTTAACCTCGGTGTAGCGTTGCCCGGCAAGGTATTAGACACCCGTAAGGTGTAAAACAAGCCACCTTTTGGGGTGTCCATTTATAGTTAGGGCCTGCAAGAAATCGTGAGGGATCTACATGCCGCCCGGCCAAACGATAACGCATTTTCGTCGCGACCATGTTGCGTTCTTGTCGCTTTTGGCATCGGTGTTCACCTTCACCGAGGCTGTTGCAATGCAGTTCGCTGGATCCAATCATGCACGTTCGAGTTCAAGCACCCATGATGCTTGCACATCTACGTCGACGCTATACATGGAACAGCGCTTGCGACCGGCCTATGAGGCCAGCTACTTCCTTCTGGCGAGCAAGGCGGCACAAAGCTCCAAATATCTGGTGTTTGCTTGTCACGCGCCGATTCAACGTGAGCGTGCGGGCTCCATACAAGCGACGCGTCCTGGTCGAAGATTTCCGCTACCTACACGTGCTCACTGTCATCTGATACAGCTGAATCGCTTGTTCCCGTAAAACGCAAGACGGTGATGGCATCGATAAGGCACGCGGTTGGACGTAAGGGATCGTCATTGTTCTGCGAGGACTAACAGGATTTCACAGACGGGAAGGTGCGGTCCGAAACGGTCTTCTGGAAACGAACACTTCCGAATTCGATTCGCGACGTCAGTTATGGAAGGCATTCGTCTGCCGTCGTAGATTCATTTTTTCTGCCGCATTCTTTACTACTCGTGGCGCTCGGCGACTGGAACGGGAGCTTTGTTCGTCTCCTATGGACACCATAAACCCAACCCATTATTCGTCCAGTCCGGACCTTCGCGCAAAGCCCAGCATGGCGGTGCCGAATTCGAGAATTGAGAGAATTGAAGACCACGGCTTTTCTGTTTTTCAGCGCTGACCGGGAAGGAATCTGAGCAGTAAAACCGTGGTCTGTCCCCAATTCCGCCAATTCCGCCAATTCCCTCAATTCCCAAAGGATTGCTGGCGCAAGTGCAGCGGGTGATCGGTCGCAGCGGTTGACGATGCTTGAAGAATTGGGGACAGACCACGGTTTCCCGTTACGGTTTTCTGCCAAAGCGGAGCAGAAACCAGAAACCGTGGTCTGTCCCCAATTCCCCGGGCTTGTGGAATGATTCGCACTGGAGCGAAAGGATGTCTGGTGCCGAGAGTCGGAATCGAACCGACACGGTGTTGCCACCACCAGAGTTTGAGTCTGGCGCGTCTACCTGTTCCGCCATCTCGGCCATCTGAGCGGCGCCGATTATAGCAGGCGCCGTTCTGGAGTCACCTGCACTTTTGCATTAGTCTGCGCCATTTTTCGATCGGCCCGCCATGCGACGCAGCGATTTTCACTACCATCTGCCCGCCGAACTGATTGCCCGCTATCCGGCGCCATCGCGCAGCGGCAGCCGTCTGCTGCGGTTGCAGGCCGACAGCGGTGCGCTCAGTCATCACCGTTTTGCCGATCTGGTCGCGCTGCTGCGCCCGGGTGATCTGCTGGTGGCGAATGACAGCCGGGTGATTCCGGCGCGTCTTTATGGCCGAAAGCCGAGTGGCGGCCGGGTGGAGCTGCTGGTGGAGCGGATGTTGTCGCCGCGACAGGCATTGTGCCATCTGCGGGCCAGCAAGCCGCTGCGGCCCGGTGGAGTGATTCTGCTGCCTGAAGGGATCGAGGCGCAGTTGATCGACCGGCAAGCGGATCTCCATCGAATCGAGCTCGATGGCGCCATCAGCTTTGCCGAGCTGCTGGCGCGGCATGGCGAGGTGCCGCTGCCGCCCTACATGGCGCGCGCGGCCGAGCCGCTCGATCGCGAGCGCTATCAGACCCTCTATGCCCGGCAGGAGGGTTCGGTGGCGGCGCCGACCGCCGGGTTGCACTTCGATCAGCCGCTGTTGAGCGCGCTGGCCGAGGCCGGCATCGATTGGGGCACCGTGACCCTGCATGTGGGGGCGGGGACCTTTCAGCCGGTGCGGGTCGATGCGCTCGATCAGCATCGCATGCACAGCGAGTCGATCGAGGTGTCGCCGGAACTGGTCGAGCAGGTGGCGCGCACCCGACAGCGTGGCGGGCGGGTGGTGGCGGTCGGCACCACCAGCGTGCGCGCACTGGAGAGCGCGGCGCAGGGTGGGCTCTTGCAGCCCTTCAGTGGCGAGACGCAGATTTTCATCCACCCCGGCGCGCCCTTTCGGGTGGTGGATGCGCTGATCACCAACTTTCATCTGCCCGAGTCGACGCTGCTGATGCTGGTGGCGGCCTTTGCCGGCCATCGGCAGACGATGGAGGCCTACCGGGTCGCGGTCGAGATGGGTTATCACTTTTTCAGCTATGGAGATGCGATGTTGATCGAGCATGGGCAGTTGCCCTGGCCGCGCGCCGGAGCCGCTTCGTGAGCAGCTTCATGCAGTTCGAGCTGCTGGCCAGTGACGGCGCGGCGCGGCGGGGGCGGTTGCGCTTTCCGCGCGGGATGGTGCAGACGCCCGCCTTCATGCCGGTCGGCACCTATGGGTCGGTCAAGGGGATGATGCCGCGTGATCTGGAGGCGCTGGGCGCCGAGATCATCCTCGGCAACACCTTTCATCTGATGCTGCGTCCTGGCACCGAGGTGGTGCGCGCCCATGGCGATCTGCATGAGTTCATCGGCTGGCCGCGGCCGATCCTGACCGATTCGGGCGGTTTTCAGGTGTTCAGCCTGGGACAGATGCGGCGCATCACTGAGGCGGGTGTGCGCTTTCGTTCACCGGTCGATGGTGCCGAGGTCTTTCTGTCGCCCGAGCGGTCGATGCAGGTGCAGCGCGAACTGGGTGCGGACATCGTCATGATCTTTGACGAGTGCACACCCTATCCGGCCACCTTCGAGCAGGCGCGTGAGTCGATGGAGCTGTCGCTGCGCTGGGCCGCGCGCAGCAGGCAGGCCCATGACGACAATCCGGCGGCGCTGTTCGGCATCGTGCAGGGGGGGATGTACCACGCGCTGCGCACGCAGTCGCTGGCCGGGCTGGTCGAGATCGGTTTTGACGGCTATGCGATCGGTGGCCTGTCGGTTGGTGAGCCCAAGGCGGAGATGTATCAGACGCTGGCGCACTGCGCCGCCGAGTTGCCGGCCGATCGGCCCCGCTATCTGATGGGTGTCGGCACGCCCGAGGATCTGGTCCATGCCGTCTGCCAGGGCATCGACATGTTCGACTGCGTGTTGCCGACCCGCAATGGTCGCAATGGTCACCTCTTCACCAGTCAGGGCAAGGTGCGGATTCGCAATGCCCGCTATCGGCATGACACGGCGCCGCTTGATCCCCAGTGCGGTTGTTACACCTGTCGCCACTTCAGCCGTGCCTACCTGCACCATCTGGACAAATGTGGCGAGATGCTCGGTGCGACGCTCAATACATTGCACAACCTGCACTACTATCAGGCGCTGATGGCTGGTTTGCGCACCGCCATCGAACAAGGTAGATTAGCCGCCTTTGTCGCCGACTTTCATGGCCAGCAGGCCATCGAAAACGGATAATAAAATTTATCCAACCTCTTGTTATTGTTCATCAAAGGTCTGTCAATCAATGCTGTCTCTCATTTCTTTGGCGCATGCAGAAGGACCCGCCGCGCCGCCGCCTGGCGCGGAGCTGATCAACATCGCCATGCTGGCCGGCTTCGTGTTGCTGTTCTACTTCATCATCTGGCGGCCACAGAGCAAGCGGGCCAAGGAGCACAAGAAGCTGATCGATGAGCTGGCCAAGGGCGATGAGGTGCTCACCACCGGCGGGCTGATCGGTCGGGTCACCAAGATCGAAGAGGGGTTCGTGGTGTTGCAGGTGGCTGACAACATCGAACTGAAGTTCCAGCGCCAGGCCATCACTGCCTCGCTGCCCAAGGGCACGATGAAGGCGATCTGAGTCCGGAAGGCGACCGCTCGGCCCTCTTCTATCCTTCTTTCTGCATTCTGATCGGACGAGCTGCACAGGGTGGCATGGTGAACCGTTATCCGCTTTGGAAGAATCTGCTGATTCTGGCCGTGACCCTGTATGGGTTCATCTATGCCACGCCGAACTTCTTTCCTGACCAGCCAGCCATCCAGATCTCGCGCGAGCGCAGTGGCGAACTGGTGACCGATGGGGTGGTCACCCAGCTTGGCACTGCACTCGATGCGGCCGGCATTGGCCATCAGGCAGCCGAGCGGCTCGACAACGGCAGTGTGATGATCCGCCTGCAGCAGCGCGACCAGCAACTGCCGGCGAAGGCGGTGATCGATCAGAGCCTGGGCGAGGGGCATGTAGTGGCCCTCAACCTGGCGCCGACCACGCCGCAGTGGTTGCTGGCCATTGGTGCCAAGGCGATGAAGCTGGGGCTCGACCTCAGTGGCGGTGTGCACTTCTTGATGGAGGTGGATACCCAGGCGGCGATCAAGCAGCGGCAGGAGATCTATGTGGCCGAACTGCGCCAGCGGCTGCGCGAAGAGAAGCTGCGCTACCGGCAGCTGGAGCCGCAGGTGGATGGGCGGTTGCGGCTGCACTTCAACACGGCCGAGGAGCGCACCAAGGCGGCGGAGTGGGTTCGCGGGCAGTACCGTGAATTCGCGGTGGCCGAAGGGGGCGAGGGGGAGCGGCTCTTTCTCGATCTGCGGTTGACCGAAGCCAAGGTGAAGGAGATCGCCGACTATGCGATGGAGCAGAACCTCACCACGCTGCGCAACCGGGTGAATGAGCTGGGCGTGGCCGAACCGCTGGTGCAGCGCCAAGGCAGCAACCGCATCGTGGTGGAGTTGCCCGGCGTGCAGGACACCGCGCAGGCCAAGCGGACCCTCGGCAAGACCGCCAACCTGGAGTTCCGCCTGGAGGCGCGCGATCCGGCCAAGGGCGAGCAGTTCGCTTTCCGTGACGAACGGCTCGGCGAGGCGCGGCTGGAGCGCGATGTGGTCACCACCGGCGACAGCGTCTCCAATGCGCAATCCTCCTATGACGAGAATGGCCGGCCGCAGGTCAACATCGACCTCGACAGCCGTGGCGGCAAGCGCATGCTCGATGCGACGCGCGAAAATGTCGGTCGCCGTCTGGGCGTGCTCTTCATCGAGCAGAAGGTGCGCATGGTCGAGCGTGAACGCGATGGGCAGCGGGTGCGCGAGCCGGTTCGGGTCAACGAACGCAAGATCATTTCGCTGGCCACCATTCAATCGCCGCTCGGCAACAGCTTTCGGGTCACCGGTCTCGACAGTCCGCAGGAGGCGGCCGAACTGGCACTGCTGCTGCGCGCCGGCGCATTGGCCGCGCCGATGGTCTTTGTCGAGGAGCGCACCGTCGGCCCGAGCCTGGGGCAGGAGAACATCCGTCTGGGCACCCGGTCGGCGCTGATCGGCATCGCTCTGGTGATGCTGTTCATGGTGCTGGTCTACAAGCTGTTCGGCCTGATCGCCAATGTGGCCCTGATGGTGAACCTGGCGCTGCTGGTGGCGGTGATGTCGCTGATCTCGGCGACCCTCACGCTGCCCGGCATTGCCGGCATCGTGCTGGCGATGGGGATGGCGGTCGATGCCAACGTGTTGATCTTTGGCCGCATCCGCGAGGAGCTGAAGAACGGCATGTCACCGCAGGCGGCGATCAGCGCCGGCTTCGACCGGGCCTTTCTGACCATTCTCGACTCCAACCTGACCACCCTGATCGCCACCTTCATCCTCTATCTGATCGGCACCGGACCGGTAAAGGGCTTTGCCATCACCCTGTCGATCGGCATCATCGTCTCGATGTTCACGGCCGTCACCGGTTCACGGGCGCTGATCAACCTGATCTACGGTGGGCGCAAAGTGAAAAAACTGTTGATCTGATACCAGGAGCAGCGGCCGGATGGCGGATGAAAAGATCATTGACTTCATGGGCTGGCGCAAGCCGGTCGGCGGCTTCTCCATCGTTCTGATGGTGGTGGCGGTGCTGGCGATTGCGCTGCGTGGCTTCAATCTGGGGCTCGACTTTTCGGGTGGCTCACTGATCGAGCTGCACTTCAGCCAGCCCGCCGATCCGCAACAGGTGCGCGACACCCTGCATGGTGCGGGTCTCGATGCCGTGGTGCAGCACTTCGGCAGTCAGAATGAGCTGCTGGTGCGGCTGCACCGGGAGTTCAAGGCCGGGCTGGGTGAAGAGGTCGTGCAGCTGCTCGATCCGCAGCGCAGCGGCAGCGTCACTCTGACGCGGGCTGAATTCGTCGGTTCACAGGTGGGCGATGAGCTGTTGCAGAAAGGGTTGCTGGCGGTCTTTGTCGCGCTGATCGCCGTGCTGCTCTATGTCGCCTGGCGCTTTCCGTGGAAGTTCGCGGTTGGTGCGGTGCTGGCGCTGTTCCATGACGTGGTGGTCACCCTCGGTGCCTTTGCGCTCTTCCAGTGGGAGTTCGACCTCACCGTGCTGGCGGCAGTGCTGGCGATCATCGGCTACTCGCTGAATGACAGCATCGTGGTCGGTGACCGGATTCGCGAATGCTTCCGCAAGATTCGCAAGGAGAGCTCTTATCGGGTGATCAACATCTCCATCACCCAGACGCTCGACCGGACCATCTTCACCTCCCTGACCGTGATTCTGGCGGTGCTGGCGCTGTTCTTTCTGGGCGGGGATGCGATTCATGGCTTCTCCAAGGCACTGCTGATCGGTGTGGGGTTCGGCACCTACTCCTCGGTCTATGTCGCGTCGAGCCTGTTGCTGCTTCTCAGGATCAGCCGCGAGGATTTTCTGGTTCAGGTCAAGGAGGCGGCCAAGGACGATGGCCGGCCGTGACCGGCCATCGCCTTGAGGCGCCGGGCGCAAGTGGCGCTTCTGGCCTACACTTCGGTGAGGATCAATGTCCTGTTCACCGGAGAAAACTCACCATGTTCCGTGCACCACCCCGTCCCGTGTCGGCAGAATCGCCCTTTGCCTCGGTTCACAACGTCTACGAGCGGCTGGTCGTCGAACAGATTCGGCAGACCCTTGGCTTCAACAGCAGCGAAAACGACAGCGACTATCTGGCCGATGTGGCCTGTGTCGCGCTCAACCACCTGCCGCCGCGCTATCTGCGCTACGAGGTGGACTTTCTGTTCTACCTCTCGCCACAGGAGCGCGCCGAACTCGAGCAGAAGGTGGCGCAGGCGGTGAACCAGGCCGCGCTGCATGTCGCCAATTCGCGCCGTTCGGCCAGCGGTGGCTATCAGCAGGCACTGGGTTGACGGGGGCTGGCGCGACAGCGGCACTCAATCGAATCGGCAGGCGCCATGGCGGGGGATAGTTGATACAATAGCTGGGCCATTAACCACTGGTGAGTCGAAGGAGAATCACAGCATGAGCCAGTTTACCCTGCCAGAATTGCCCTACGCGATGGATGCCCTGCAGCCGCACATCTCCAAAGAGACGCTGGAGTTCCACTACGGCAAGCATCACAAGACCTATGTCGACAAGCTCAACGGCCTGATCAAGGGCACCGAGTTCGAAGGCAAGACGCTCGAACAGATCATCAAGAGTTCATCGGGCGGTGTCTTCAACAATGCCGCGCAGGTGTGGAACCACACCTTCTATTGGCACAGCCTGAGCCCGAAAGGTGGCGGTGCGCCCACCGGCAAGATTGCCGAGGCCATCAACAAGGCGTTCGGCTCCTTTGATGATTTCAAGGCCAAGTTCAATGACATGGCGGTCAACAACTTCGGTTCCAGCTGGACCTGGCTGGTCAAAAAGGCCGATGGATCACTCGACATCGTCAACACCAGCAACGCTGCCACGCCGCTGACCGATGCCAACCTGACCGCGCTGCTGACGGTCGATCTGTGGGAACATGCCTACTACATCGACTATCGCAACGTCCGCCCCGATTACCTGAAGGGCTTCTGGTCGCTGGTCAACTGGGAGTTCGTCAACCAGAATCTCGGCTGACCCCCGTTGCGCTGACCGCGCCCGTGCGGTTCGGCTGTCGATGAAACCCCGGCGACCGTCGGGGTTTATTTTTTTCAGGAGCATGCGCTGTGCGCCATCGGCGAAGGCGACGGCTTTATCTCGTGAATGGATATAATGAAAACTTTTGGGTCAAGGCCACGCATGGGTCGCCGCTTTGCACTGTTTTTTTTGTGGCTCCTGGCCAGTTCGTTCGCGGTGGCTGAATTGCGGGTGGCGGTCGCCATCGCACCGCAGAAGTATTTGCTCGAACGCCTGGCCGGTTCGCGGGTGAAAGTGCTGCAGGTGGTGCCGCCGGGGCAGGGCGTCGAGACCTACGAGCCAACCCCGCGGTTGATGAGCGAACTGGACAGCAGCCAGCTCTACTTTCAGCTTGGCCTGCCCTTCGAGCGTGTCTGGCTGCCCAAGGTGCGTGGGCTCCATCCGGCGTTGCAGGTGGTCGATGTCGCCGCCGGCATCGAGCGGCTGCAGATGGATGGGCATCATCATGGTGATTCACGGCAGTCAGAGGCACTTGCCGATCCACATCTCTGGCTGGCGCCCGGACTGTTGCTGCGTCAAGCGGCCAACATGCGCGATGCACTGATGGCCGCCGATCCGGCCGCGGCTGTGCACTATCAGCAGGGTTATGGCCGGCTGGAGCAGGAGCTGACCGCCCTCGATGCCGAGTTGAGTGCACAATTGGCCTCCCGGCGTGGCGCCAGTTTCATGGTCTACCATCCGGCCTTTGGCTACTTTGCCGATGCCTATGGACTGCGCCAGATTGCCATCGAGCGCGAGGGCAAGTCTCCCGGTGCCCGCTCGCTGGCCCAGGTGATCGAAGCGGGTCGGCAGGCCGGTGTGCGCGTGATTCTGGTCGAGCAGCAGACCGATCGGCGGGTGGCTGAAATGGTGGCCGACAGCCTCGGTGCCCGTGTCGTCAAGGTGGACCACCTGGCCGAGGATGTGCCGGCCACGCTGCGCCAGTTGGGTGCCCTGCTGGCAGACCCCACACCATGAATACCGAACGATTGCCGCTCGAGATCGACCGGCTCCGCTTCTCCTATGGAGGTGTTCCGTTGTTGGAGCAGATCGACCTGCGGGTCGAGCCGCGTGAGTTTCTGGCGCTGATCGGCCCCAATGGCAGTGGCAAGAGCACCCTGTTCAAGCTGATTCTGGGATTGCGGCAGCCCGACGGTGGCACGATTCGGCTCTTCGGCCGCCCGCCACGCGAAGCGCGCCGCTGGGTCGGCTATGTACCGCAATATCCGCTGTTCAACCGCGACTTTCCGATCACCGTCACCCAGGCAGTGATGCTGGGTCGGCTGGGGCTGACGCGGCGCTGGTTCGGTTTCAACCGGGCCGATCGGCTGGCCACCGCCCGTGCCCTCGACGAGGTGGGCATCAGCGGTCTGGCCAACCGTCCGATCGGCAACCTCTCCGGCGGGCAGCTCCAGCGGCTGCTGGTGGCGCGTGCGCTGGTGACCGAACCCAGGCTGCTGCTGCTGGATGAGCCGACCGCCAACATCGACCAGCAGGGCGAACAGGGGCTGTTCGACCTGCTGGGGCTGCTCAATCAGCGCATGGCCATCGTGGTGATCTCGCATGACATCGGCTTCATCTCGCAGCAGGTGAACCGGGTCGCCTGCCTCAACCGCACGCTGATCTGCCATCCGGCCACTGAGCTCAAGAGCAGTGACATCGAGCAGATGTATGGACGTCCGATGCACCTGATCCACCATGAACATGCCCACCACACGCCGGGCGAGGGGATGCGGTGAGCGATTTTCTGCAGGCGCTGGCCAGCCAGCCCTTTCTGCGGCAGGCACTGTTCGCCGGCCTGCTGGCCAGCGTGGCCTGTGGCGTGATTGGCAGCTATGTGGTGGTCAAGCGCATCGGTTACCTGGCCGGCGGTATTGCCCATTCGGTGCTGGGCGGGATGGGGGTTGCCTACTTCTTCGGTGGCGACCCGATGGATGGCGCACTGGTCGCGGCGGTGCTGGCGGCGCTGTTGATCAGTTGGGTCAATCTGCATTGGCGCGAACATGAGGACACCGTGATCGGCGCACTGTGGGCAGCAGGGATGGCCGTCGGCATCCTGCTGATGGCGCGCACGCCCGGCTACAACGTCGATCTGATGAGCTACCTGTTCGGCAACATTCTGCTGGTGCCGAGTTCTGAGCTGTGGCGAATGGCCTGGCTCGACCTGATCGTGCTGCTGCTGGTGCTGCTGTTCCAGAAGCAGTTTCTTGCGGTGGTCTTTGACGAGGAGTTCGCCCGGTTGCGTGGCATCAGGGTGGCGTTCTACTACCCGCTGCTGCTGGTGCTGATCGCGGTGACCGTGGTGGTGCTGATCCAGATGGTGGGGCTGATTCTGGTGATTGCGCTGCTGACGCTGCCCGCCGCCGTCAGTGGCCACTATGTGCGCACGCTCGGCTGGATGATGGTGGGTGCCACCCTGTTGGGCATGCTCTTCACCTTTGCCGGGCTGGCGCTCTCCTACGGACCTGATCTGCCGGCTGGTGCGACCATCATCCTGCTGGCCAGTGCAACCTATCTGATCTCGGTGGTTGCGCTGGCATGGCGGCGGCGCTGAGGTCGAAGTCAGCGATCGAACCGCGCTGGCTGGGCGGCGACACCATTCCAGGCGGCCAGCGGCACCGCCGAGATCGAATTGCGCGGCGAGCCCTCGATCAGCCGGTCGCTCCAGGTCATGTAGACCAGCGTGTTGCTCTGGGCGTCATGAAAACGGGTGACATGCAGCTCCTTGAACAGCAGCGAACGGCGCTCGTTGAACACCTCCTCGCCATTTTTTCCGGCGGCGATCGCGCTTCGAAAGCGGATCGGGCCGGTCTGATGGCAGGAGATGCTGGCATCGGAGGTGTCTTCGGCAACGCCGAACGCCCCCTTGAGTCCGCCAGTCACCGCCCGGCTGATGTAGCAGGTGATCCCCTCCACGGCGGGATCCTCGAACGCATGGATCTTGATCTTGTCATTCGGGGTCAGGAACTTGAACACCGTACTGACCTCGCCGATCGGGAGTCCATCATCGGCCAGCAGTGGCAGGCTGCTGCCAAGGGTGGCGAAAAGGGCTGCCAGGCGCAGCCATGCGAAGCGCTCTCTCATCGAAGCATCCACCTGTCGAAGCGGTGGCGCGAGCTTAGTTTTGCGCGGCGGACGATGCAAGCGGTGGCAAGCAGCATCGTTGACGCCATCGCCGTGCAGCGATTGATCGATGGTGCCCGGCGCTCTATAGTTGATCGAATCGATTCTGCATCGCCCTGAAAGAGCCTCATGAACCACCTTGACCCGGCCATTGCTGATCTTGAACGCAAAATCGACCTGCTGATCGGCCGTTGCGAGCAGTTGAGCAAGGAGAATGCCCGGCTGCGCGCCAGTGAATCGACCTGGCGTGGTGAGCGGACGCGGCTGGTCGAACAGCAGCACCATGCCCGGCAGCAGGTGGTCGAGATGATCAAACGGCTCAAGGCGCTGGATCAGGAGTGAGTCATGGCTGAAAAGGGCGAAAGCTGTACGCTGACCATCCAGATCCTGGACAAATCGTTTCAGGTGAGCTGTCCGGTGGAGGAGCGCGCGGCGCTGGCGGAGTCCGCCCGCTATCTCGATGAGAAGATGCGCGGTATTCGCAGCAGCGGTTCGATCATCGGCATGGAGCGCATCGCGGTGATGGCGGCGCTGAACATCGCCCACGACTACCTGCGCAGCGAGCAGCAGCGCCTGCTGCTGGAGCAGGGCCGGCAACATCTGCATGACAAGCTCGATGTGGCGCTGACACAGCTGCTGCCTGGCGAATGAGTTGCCGCACGGTGCAGTGTGAAGATGCCCGTCCGGTTTTCCGATTCTCGAAAGATGCTGCTTTGGCGCTGACGCTGCTATACTCAAGCCAGCTCCCTGGGGCGTTGGCCAGTCGGGTATGTCCCCGAGCCGATTCTCTGAAAACTGGAGGTCGCCAGCAGGTGATGGTGTGCATGTCCGCTGGTCGGAAAGCCTGATTCACCTCAGTGACCGCCGCCTTGGACTCTATTGGTTCAAGGGCTCTACCGACAGCGGCGTTCTCGGGGAGCTCCCTGCATGAGTGATCTGCGGCCACTGCGGCGCGAACTGCGTCGCCAGCGTCGCGCCCTCTCTGCTTCCGCGCAGCGCCAGGCTGCCGCTTCGGTCGCGCGCCATCTGGCCGGCTGGCTGAGTTTTCTCCATAGCCGACGCATCGGTCACTATCTGGCCAGCGATGGCGAGATCGATCCGAGCAGTGCACTGCTGCGTGGCCAGGCCCGTGGTGCGCAGGGTTTTCTGCCGATCCTGCACCCCTTTGCCCACAACCGTCTGCTGTTTGCGCCGCACCGGCCCGGTGAGCGGCTGATTCTGAACCGTTATGCCATTGCGGAGCCCGATCTGCGCCGGCAGGTGCTGACGCCGGCCTGGTCGCTCGATCTGGTGTTGCTGCCGCTGGTGGCGTTTGACCGCAGTGGAGCGCGGTTGGGGATGGGGGGCGGCTACTATGACCGGACCTTTGCGCTGGATCGTCCCTGGCCATCGCGCCCGTTGCTGGTGGGCGTTGCCCACCATTTTCAGGAGCGGCCCCAACTGCCGATGGCGACCTGGGATGTCCCGCTCGATGCGGTGGTGACCGACCGGGAGCTGATTCTGATCCGGTGCAGGTGACCCGGCCGATGCGGACCGAGATGGATTTTCTGCTGTTGCGCCGGATCGAGAAGCGGCTCTTTGCCGAAGATGACGCTCTGCCGGGCTGGCGGCGCCGACTGCTGTGGCCGACACGGCTGCTCTACGTCATGCTGCGTGACATTTTCTACGGTCCACTTCCTCTGCACGCCACCAGTCTGGTCTACACCACGCTGTTGTCACTGGTGCCGCTGATGGCGCTGGGCGTCGCAGTGATCAAGCTGTTCGGATTGCCGGATCAACTGCTGCCGCTGCTGCATGGGTTTTTGCAGCCGCTCGGTGAGCGGGGCGAGACGGTGAACAGAACCGTCATCGACTTCATCGAGCGCATCGACATCGCGCCGCTCGGTTCGATCGGTCTGATCCTGCTGGTCTATGTCGCCGTCACACTGATCTACAAGGTCGAACGTTCGCTCAATCTGATCTGGCGGGTGCGGCGCCATCGCACCTTTTTGCAGCTCATCGGCCACTGTCTGCTGCTGGTGCTGCTGGGTCCGCTGCTGCTGGTCGTGCTGATGGGTGCGATCGCCGTGGTGATGAACAGCACCCTGATGCACCATCTGCTGGCGTTGGGGGCGGTGAGCAGCCTGCTGCTGCAACTCTCCTGGCTGCTGCCGGTGTTGTTGGCGGCGCTGATGATCGGCGCTGTCTATCTGCTGGTGCCCAACACCTCGGTCCGGCTCTCTGCGGCATTCACCGGTTCGACGGTGGCCAGCCTGCTGTGGCAGCTGTGTGGACGGATCTTCTCCGGCTTTTTGATCTCATCGGCCCACTACGAGGCGATCTATTCGGGCTTCGCGGTGCTGATTCTGCTGCTGTTGTGGCTGTTCTGGAGCTGGCTGATCCTGCTGCTTGGAGCCGCTGTCGCCTTTTATCTGCAGAATCCGGCGCAGATGAAGAGCGAGCGCAACGAGCTGTGGGTCGGCGGCAGTCTGACCCGTCTGCTCGGCCTGTCGATCATGCATCAGCTGGCGTGCAGCGCGCAGCGGAAGGAGGGCGTGACGCTGGCGTCACTGAGCGAGCGGTTGCAGACACCGATCTGGAGTGTCAGCGCGGTGGTCGACCTGCTGGGGGTCGCGGGTCTGCTGACACGCCAGGCCACCGCGCCCGAAGCCTGCCGGCTGGCGTGTGAACCGGCGCAGATCGAGCTGGCGGCACTGCTGCGTCTTCTGGACGAGGGGGGTGAGCCGTCAGCAACGCCGACCGTACCGTTGCCGGCGGCTGTCGAGCAGCTCCATCAGCGGCTGATGCAGGCCGAGCAGGGGGCAGTGGGACGCATGACGCTTGCGGAGCTGGCGGCGACAGCTGAAGGTCAGACCTGCCCCTGAGTGGCGCCGGCACTGCAAAGCAGCGCACCGCCATCGATGCGGATGTTCTGCCCGGTGATGAAGCTGGCGCGCTCACTGACCAGGAACAGTGCCAGATCGGCCACTTCGTCACGACGGGCGATGCGGCCGATCAGGTTGGGATGGCGTTCCTGCACGCTGCGCGCCTCGATCTGCGACCAGTCACCGTCCCAGCCCTGACGTTGGGCCCGGCGGCGGAAGCTGGCCTCGACCTCCGGCGTCAGAATCAGTCCGGGCGAGAGGATGTTGACGGTGATGCCGCTGGCCGGCAGGCTCTGGGCCAGACCAAGCGTGAGGGTCAGCAGCGCCCCCTTGGCAGCGTAGTAGTGCGGCATGCTGCCACCAGGCCGGTCGGTGCCGAGGGTGCCCAGTTGCAGGATCCGGCCCCAGCCTTGCTGCTTCATGCCCGGCAGCCAGGCATCGATCATGCGGCTGGCCGACAGCACATTGAGCTGATAGCTCGCCAACCAGTCGGCGGTGGTCAACTCGCCCCACTGGCCCGCTTCGGCGGCGCCGAGGTTGTTGATCAGGATGTCGACTCCACCGCACAGCGCCCTGGCCTGTGTCACCACCTGAGCGGCACCTTCGTCGGTGGTCAGATCGCCCCACAGATGGCCGAGGCAGCCCGCGGCGGGTTCGCTGTCGGCCGTGGGACCGTGGCTCAGGACCCTGACCCCCTCGGTGGCCAGCCGCTGCGCAATCACCTGGCCAGTGCCGCGGTGGCTGCCGGTGACCAGCGCCACCCGGTTGCGAATGCCCAGATCCATGAGGCGGGCCCTGTGTGGTGCTGTTTCGGAGAGGTCTTGACCGCTGTGCCGGTTCAGTGGCCGTTGGCAGGCTTGACGGCGATCCGGTTGTTCACCTTGACCACGCCCGGAGTCTCGGCGGTCACCTTCTCGGCCAACCGAATCATCTTCTCGTTGTCGACAAAGCCGCCCAACTGCACCACGCCCCTGAAGGTGTCGACGGTGATGTCGAAGAATTTCAGGTGCGGGTTGGCGATGATGTTCGACTTCACCCGGGTGGTGATGACCGCATCATCGAGCCGCTCTCCGGTGCTGCGGTCATAGCGGTTGCCGGTACAACCCTGCAGCGACAGCAGCAGGACGACACAGAGCGAAAGGAACAGAAGCGGTAGGTTGCGCAGGGTCTGCATGGTGGCTCGTTTTCAGTGGAATGGAGGGAGTACCGCACAGCGGCGACGGTCGCTATCCTAGGTCAAATCAAGGTCTGCTGCCAAGCCGTAACTGCTTGTTTCTTGCCTGATTGTTGATCAGTCAAGTAGAATTCACCGGATCAAGTGCCCGGTTCTGGCACGTTTTTTCATACCAGCCCTGATGCGGCGAGGGATGACCATGCCGGGTGGCAGTTCGACCTGATTGATGTATGGATACCTGATGGCGCTGGCTTCGGCAGTGATTGAACAACGGCCACCGCTCGATGCAATGGCCATCGAGCGTCCGCTGCGCATCGCGCTGCTGGGCTACCGCAGCCACCCCTATTGCGGAGGGCAGGGGGTCTATCTGCGCTTTCTCAGCAAGGCGCTGGTCGAGGCCGGTCACAGTGTCGATGTGATCTCCGGCCCCCCTTATCCGCAACTCGATCCGCGGGTCAGACTGATCAAATTGCCCAGTCTCGACCTCTTTGCACAGACCTCCTTCTTTCCCCATGCCAGCCTGCGCGCGCTGCGCGATCCGATCAACCGTTTCGAATATTGGGGCAAGCTGACCGGCGGTTTCGTCGAGCCGGAGACCTTTGGTCGTCGCCTGGTTCACCACTTTCGCGATCGCCGCCAGCAGTATGATCTGGTGCATGACAACCAGAGCCTCTGCCATGGATTGTTGCAGTTGCAGCAGTGGGGCATTCCCACCGTCGCCACCATCCACCACCCGATCACCCGCGATCTGGAGATTGCCCTCGACAGCGCCCGCAACGGCTGGCATCGGCTGCTGATCCGGCGCTGGCACTCCTTTTTGACCATGCAGAAGGCGGTGGCACGGGAGCTGAACCATCTGGTGACGGTTTCGGAGTGCTCCCGCCGTGACATTGCCACTGCCTTCGACTTGCCGATCGAGTCGATCAATCTGGTCTACAACGGCATCGACACCGATGAGTTCCGTCCCTATCCGGAACTGCCGCGCGAACGCTTCCAGATCATGGCGACGGCCAGCGCCGATGCCCCGCTGAAGGGGCTCGACCACCTGCTGGAGGCGGTTGCCAGGCTGGTGCCGGACTACCCCGCCCTGCGGCTGGTGGTGCTGGGGCAACCCAAGCCGGGCGGTCACACCGAGCGGCTGATCGAGCGGCTGCGGCTGACCGACCGGGTGCGTTTCGTGCGCGGGCTCTCGACCGCAGAGGTGGCGCAGCTCTATGCACGCTCCACGCTGGCGGTGGTGCCATCGCTGTATGAAGGCTTTGGGCTGCCGGCCGGTGAGGCGATGGCCTGCGGCGTGCCGGTGATCTCGACCACCGGCGGCGCGCTGCCCGAAGTGGTGGGAGATGCCGGTGTGCTGGTGCCGCCGGGCGATGCCGTCGCACTCGCCAGTGCCATTGCCGAATTGCTGGAGGATCCGGCACGGCGCGAAGAGTTGGGGGAGGCGGCCCGCCGGCGCATCGAGCAGCAGTTCAGCTGGCAGGTGACTGCCCGGCAGATGACCGACTACTACCAGACGCTGCTGACCCATGCTGACCGTTGACCTCGACCGTTTCGCGCTGCGACCGGGTGACCGGGTGCTCGACCTCGGCTGTGGCGAAGGGCGGCATGTCATCTCCTTCTACATGGCAGCCGAGGTGTTGGCGGTGGGGGTCGACCTCGGCTGGAACGATCTTCAGACCAGCCAGAGCCGTTTCCGTGACTTTGCCGAACCGGACAACCCGAACAAGCGCCTTGCGCTGCTGCAGGGCACTGCGCTGCGGCTGCCTTTTGCCGATGGCAGTTTCGATACCGTAGTATGCTCCGAGGTGCTGGAGCACATTCCCGACTATCGGGGCGCGCTGGCGGAGATCGTCAGAGTCCTGCGGCCGGGCGGCACCTTTGTCGCCAGTGTGCCGCGTTTCTGGCCGGAGAAGATCTGCTGGCTGCTGAGCGATGCCTACCACGAGGTCGAGGGTGGGCATGTGCGAATCTTTGATGCCGGAGCGCTCCAGTCCGACATCGAACGGCTTGGATTCAGCTGCTACGACCGCCACCATGCCCATGCGCTGCACAGCCCCTACTGGTGGCTGCAATGCCTGCTCTGGTCAAGACGTGACCACTCCTGGCTGGTGAAGTGGTATCACAAGCTGTTGGTGTGGGATTTGCTGAAAAAGCCTTGGCTGACCCAAACCGCCGAGCGCCTGCTCAACCCGTTGATTGGAAAAAGCGTCGTCATGTACTTCACGAAGGGATGAGATCGTGACCCAGTTATACCTCTCCAAAGGCGCTCTGCCGCTCGACTATTTTCGTCCGTCAATCGATTACATTCTCGACGTGCAACGCAGCGACGGCGCCATTCCCTGGTTTCACGGCGGCCATTTCGACCCCTGGGATCACACCGAAGCCGCCATGGGGCTGAGCATTGCCGGCCATCTGGAGGAGGCGGAGCAGGCCTATGACTGGCTGCGGCAGTGGCAGCTGGAGGATGGCAGTTGGTGGGCACGCTATGAGCAGGGCCAGCCGGTGCTGGATGCCGAGGCGCGCAAGGAGAGCAACTTCACCGCCTATGTGGCCACCGGCGTCTGGCACCACTACCTGATCACCACCGACGAGAGCTTTCTGCGCCGCATGTGGCGCACCGTCGAGCGGGCCATCGACCATGTGGTGGCCCTGCAGTGCCGGCGTGGCACCATCCCCTGGGCGATTGATGCCGAAGGAGTGCCCCGTGCGCAGGCGCTGGTCACCGGTTGCAGTTCGGTGCACAAGAGCCTGGAGTGTGCCCTCAACATCGCCACGGTGCTGGGCCATGCCAGGCCACAGTGGTCACTGGCGCGCGAACGGCTGGGCGATGCGCTGCGCAACCACCCCGAGCGGTTCGATCAGAGCAAGACACGCTACTCGATGGACTGGTTCTATCCGATTCTGGGGGGCGTGGAGCGCGGTGCGGCTGCCCGGCAACGGTTGCAGACGCGCTGGAGCAGCTTTGTCGAACATGAGCTCGGTTGCCGCTGCGTCAGCGACGAACCCTGGGTGACGGTGGCGGAGTCCTGCGAGCTGACGCTGGCGCTGCTGGCGGCGGGCGAGCGGCACAAGGCCAACGAACTCTTCAGCTGGCTGCACCAGTTCCGCTGCGAGAATGGCGTCTACTGGACTGGCTACCAGTTCAGCCTCGACCTGCTCTGGCCCGATGAACAGCCCACCTGGACTGCCGGAGCGGTGCTGCTGGCCGCCGATGCGCTGGCCGAGGCGACCCCGGCCGCGCGGCTCTTCACCGAGGTCAATCTGCTAGAGGCGGCGCAGCAGCCCCAGAGTGCGGGCCATCGGGAGCTGTTCGAATAGCCCCGAGGCGCTCGCAAGCTGATAGATCTGATGGGGGGCCTGACCGCCATCGCGCGGGTCGGGAAAGATGTCATGGATGGCGAGAATGCCGCCCGGCACGAGGTGGCCGGCCCAGCAGCGGTAATCGGTCAGCGCTGCTTCCAGGCTGTGGCCACCATCGATGAAGACCATGCCGAGCGGCGTGTTCCAGTGGCGAGCTGCCAGTGCCGAGGGGGCGACGATCGGTACCACCTGTGCGTCGAGACCGGCACGGCGCAGGTTGCGGCGAAAGGTGCGGAAGCTGTCCATCACCGCCTCTTCGCGGTCGTAGAGCTCCGGATCGTGGTACTCCTCGCCGAGTTGATGCTCCTCCGAACCGCCGTGATGATCGATCGCATAGAGCAGCGCGTCGGTCTGACGACAGGCGGCGGCGAGGTAGAGGGTCGATTTTCCGCAGTAGCTGCCGATCTCCAGGCAAGGTCCAAGGCGGCTGGCGATCAACGCCTGCCGGTAGAGCGCTGCGCCTTCGTCAGGGTGCAGAAAGCCCTTGACCTGGTCGATGTCGATCGGCAATTCAACCTGTTCCATAACCATTCCCGAAAACCAAAGCGCCTATAATACGGCAGCGGCTCATTTGGGCCTATGCCAGGACGTTCCAACCGATGTTGCGTGAGACCGACCACTCCATGAGAGCCTCCCTGCCCCCGTTCGAGCATGTGCGCGCCCTGGTGGTGGGTGATCTGATGCTCGACCGCTACTGGCATGGCGACACCCAGCGGGTGTCCCCCGAGGCGCCGGTGCCGGTGGTGCGGGTGACCCGGATCGAGGAGCGCGCCGGCGGTGCCGGCAATGTCGCCCGCAACCTCGCCGCGCTGGGTGTGTCGGTCGAGCTGGCCGGCGTCGTCGGCGTCGATGAGATGGGTGAGCGGTTGACGCAGATCCTGGTCGATGCCGGCGTGCGCTGTCACTTTCAGCATTCGGCTGCCCACCCCACCATCACCAAGCTGCGAGTGATCAGCCGTAACCAGCAGCTGCTGCGGCTCGACTTCGAGGAGCGCTTCGACCCGATGCCAGCGCTCTCTTCGCAGGCACTGCACGAGGCGCTCAAACACAGTCAGGTGCTGCTGCTCTCCGACTATGCCAAGGGGACGCTGGCCGATCCGCAACCGCTGATCCAGGCGGCACGGGCGGTGGCGATGCCGGTGCTGGTCGACCCCAAGGGGAGTGAGTTCGACCGCTACCGTGGTGCGACCCTGCTGACGCCCAACCAGGCCGAGTTCGAGCAGGTGGCCGGGCGCTGCGCCGATGAAGCCGAGCTGATCGGCAAGGCGCGAGCGATGACGGCGCGGCTCGATCTGACCGCACTGCTGGTGACCCGTGGCGGGCAGGGAATGCTGCTGGTACCGCGGGAGGGCGATCCGATCAACCTGAGGGCGCAGGCGCGGGAGGTCTACGATGTCACGGGTGCCGGCGACACCGTGATCGCGGTGCTGGCGGCAGCGCTCGGCGGCGGCGAATCGCTCGAACGGGCCATGGTGCTGGCCAACCGTGCCGCCGGCCTGGTGGTCGGCAAACTCGGTACCGCCACCGTCAGCGCCGATGAACTGCTGCGGGCCGACGCGGCGGCCGAGACGCCACCGCGCGGGGTGATGAGCGAATCGGCCCTGCAGGCCATGGTGGAAGCCGCGCAGGCGCGTGGCGAGCGGGTGGTCTTCACCAATGGCTGTTTCGATCTGCTCCATACCGGTCACGTCAGTTATCTCGCTGCGGCCCGTGCGCTGGGGGATCGTCTGATCGTGGCGGTCAACAGCGATGAGTCGGTGCGTCGACTCAAGGGCACAGGCCGGCCGATCAACCCGCTGTCACAGCGGATGGCGGTGCTCGGCGCGCTGGCCGCGGTCGACTGGGTGGTCGCCTTCAGCGAGGAGACGCCGGAGCGGCTGATCCGGTTGCTGAAGCCCGATCTGCTGGTGAAGGGCGGTGATTACCGGCCGGAGCAGATTGCCGGCGCCGACTTCGTGCGCGCGCAGGGCGGCGAGGTGCGGGTGCTCGACTACGTCGAAGCCTGCTCGACCACGGCGATGATCGAAAAGATGGCCGCGCGACAAGGTGCCGAGTGAGCGATGCCGAACTGCCGCAACCGGTCTCGACCCTGAGCGAACGGCTGCTGCGTGGGCTCTACACGCTGCTGCTGGCGCTGCTGCTGCCGGCGCTGCTGCTGCGACTGCTCTGGCGTTCGCGGGCCGAGCCGGGTTACCGGCAGCGCATCGCCGAACGGTTTGGCCGTTGCACGCTCGAGGTGGATCAGCCCTGCATCTGGATTCATGCGGTCTCCTTTGGCGAAACCATGGCGGCCCGGCCGCTGGTCGAGGCGCTGCTCGAGCGCTTTCCGCAGGGTCGGTTGCTGATCACCTCGACCACCGCCACCGGATCGGCGCGGGTGCGCACTCTGTTCGGCGATCGTGTCGAGCACTGTTATCTCCCCTACGACCTGCCGATCTTTCTTGACCCCTTTCTGCGTCGTGCCCGCCCGGCGCTGGCGATCTTCATGGAGACCGAGCTGTGGCCCAATCTGCTGGCGCGTCTGCAGCAGTTGCAGGTGCCGGCCATTCTTGCCAACGGCCGGCTCTCGCAGCGCTCGGCGCAGGGCTATGCCCGCATCGGCGGAGTGAGCCGCGCGATGATGCAGCGCATGACACTGGTGGCGGCGCAGCATCGGCAGGATGGTGAGCGCTTCGTCGAGCTGGGTCTGCCGGCCGAGCGGATGGTGGTGACCGGCAACCTCAAGTTCGACCATGCCGTCGATCCGCGGCTGGTGAGCGAGGCCGAACGGCTCAGGGTGCACTGGTCACTGGGGGGACGACCGGTCTGGGTGGCCGGCAGCACCCATGAGGGCGAGGAGCCGCTGCTGCTGAGCGTGCACCGCCAGTTGCTGGAGAAACTGCCCGATACGCTGCTGATTCTGGTGCCGCGCCATCCGCAGCGCTTCGATGCCGTCGCCCGGCTGGTCGATGAAATGGGCTTCAAGCAGTGTCGCCGCTCGAGCGGCGCGCGGGTCACCGCTGCCACCCAGCTGCTGCTGGGCGACACCATGGGCGAGTTGCAGCTGTGGTATGCGCTGGCCGACCTGGCCTTCGTCGGCGGCAGTCTGGTGCCGGTGGGAGGTCACAACCTGCTCGAGCCCGCCGCGCTCGGTCGGCCGGTGTTGAGTGGTCCGCATCTGTTCAACTTCAACGAGACCAGGGCCTTGCTGTTGCAGGCCGGTGCCGCACGGGTGGTCGAGGATCAGCAGGCGCTGCTTGAACAGCTCCTGCTGCTGTTGGCCGATAGGGTGCGGCGCACGCAGATGGGCGGCGCCGGCTGTGCAGTGGTCGAGGGCAACCGCGGTGCCACCCTGCGGCTGCTGGCGCTGCTGGAGCACCACCTGCCGCAGGTGTGACCGAAGCTGATCAGGGCTTGACGCTGCCGGGCGCTTGCAGCCAGGCGTTGAGATCGAGCAGGTCGGTCGGCGCCAGCTGGGCGGTCGCCTGCTTCAGTTGCAGATAGCGGACCACGTAGTCATAGCGTGAGCGGGCATATTCGCGCTGAGTGGCGTAGAGCATCCGTTGCGACTGCAGCAGTTCGACGATGTTCCGCGTACCCACTTCATAGCCCACCTCGGTTGCCTTCAGCGCACTCTCGCTCGAGGTGACAGCCTGCTGACGCGCCTTGACCCGCTCGACATCGGTCAGCAACTGGCTGTGCAGGATGCGGGTGGTCTGGGTCAGGTTGCGGCGAACGGTTTCGAGGTTTTCGTTGGCGGCCTCATGCTCGTAGGCAGCCTGCCGCGCCTGGGAGGAGATCAGCCCGCCGGTGAACAGCGGCATTTTCAGTTCCAGGCCGTAGGAGAAGGTGTCCTGATCGGTGTTCCTGAGCTGGAATCTTTGAGTGCCCACAACCAGTTCAGGTGCATTGTTGGTGTAGTCATCCTGATAGCGGCCGAACAGCGAAACGGTCGGATAGTGGGCGGCGCGCTTGACCTGGACATTCTGCCTGGCGGCCTCGACGCTCTGCTCGAGGCTCTTCAGCCCGTAGTTGTTGGCCAGCACCTGATCGATCCAGGGTTCGGGCTGTGCCGGTTCGGGCCGGACGATCGGGAAGGTCGGGCTCAGCGTCGACAGGCGGTTGTAACGCACGCCGGTGATGGCTTCGAGCACCCGGAAGGAGACCTCGACCTGGTTCTCGGCATTGATGCGGTTGACCACGGTGAGGTCATAGGCCGCCTGCGCCTCCTGCACATCGGTGATCGCTGACACACCCACATTGAAACGCTCGCTGACCTGGTCGAGCTGACGCTTGACTGCGGTCTCCTCGGCCTGGGCCGAACGCAGGTCATCGCTGGCGCGCAGCACGTCGAAGTAGCCGGCGGCGGTGCGGATGATCAGATCCTGCTCGGCGGCCGACAGGTCGGCAGCGGCGCGCAGGTCGATCGCCTGGGCCTGCTTGTAGCCATACCAGGCTTGCAGGTTGAACACCGGCTGGTTGAGCTTCAGGCCATAGCCATGGCCATTGATGTGCACCTTGTAATCGCTGGCCTGGCTGTCGACATAGGAGCGGGTGGCACTGCCATCGAGCCGGACGTCGGGTGCCAGCACGCCACGGGCCTGAAAGACGATCTCATGCTGCGCCTGATAGGTGGCGCGCGCCGCCTTCAGCCGGTGGTCGTTGTCGATGGCGTTCTGATAGACCTCGGCCAGGTTCTCGGCCTGCAGTCCGAGGCTCAACAGGCAGCCCAGCAGTGTGGGCAGAGCGGTTCTTGCCGTCACCTTCATGGTTGTTTTTTTCCTTGCTGGATATCGGAGTTATCAGTGTGATCGTTAGCTTGCTAAGCATATCAAAAAAACCGGACCATCGCGCGGCTCGACAGCGATTGCATCATCGGATAGCGTAACCGGCCCAGGACCCCGGACCATGACCATGAGCTCATCACGAGAAATCCCGGCATCCGACGCGATGCGCCTGCCCGCCCAGAGCACCCGGCCGCTGGTTGGCTCGACCAAGCAATATCGGATCGGCAGCCGCGACGACCTGCGCGTGCCCTGTCGGGAGATCACGCTTTCGCCCACCGGCACGACGGCGAATCCGCCATTGCGGGTCTATGACAGCTCCGGACCCTACACCGACACCACGCAGCAGATCGATCTCGGTGCCGGGTTGCCGCCGTTGCGGGCCGACTGGATCAGCGCGCGTGGCGACAGCGAACCACTGGCCGCATTCAGTTCACGCTATGCCCGGCAACGGCAGAACGACCTCAAGACTGCGGAGTTGCGCTTCCCGCAGCCACCGCTGCCGCGCCGTGCCCGAACCGGCAGCAATGTCACCCAGCTCGGCCATGCGCGGCGTGGCATCATCACGCCCGAGATGGAGTTCGTTGCCCTGCGCGAGAATCTCTATCTGGAGCAGGCGCGCGAGCAGGGCCTGTTGCAGCGGCAGCATCGTGGCCGCAGCTTCGGCGCCGAGATGCCGCTCGAGGTGACGCCGGAGTTCGTGCGACAGGAGGTGGCCCGAGGGCGGGCGATCATTCCGGCCAACATCAACCATCCGGAACTGGAGCCGATGGTCATCGGCCGCAACTTTCTGATCAAGGTGAATGCCAACATCGGCAACTCGGCGGTCACCTCCTCGATCGCCGAGGAGGTCGACAAACTGGTCTGGGCGATCCGCTGGGGTGCCGACACGGTGATGGATCTCTCGACCGGCAAGCACATTCATGAGACCCGCGAGTGGATCATCCGCAACTCGCCGGTGCCGATCGGCACGGTGCCGATCTACCAGGCACTGGAGAAGGTCGACGGCAAGCCGGAGGAGCTGAGTTGGGAGATCTTCCGCGACACGCTGATCGAGCAGGCCGAACAGGGGGTGGACTACTTCACCATCCATGCCGGCGTGCTGCTGCGCTATGTGCCGCTGACCGCCAACCGGCTGACCGGCATCGTCTCGCGCGGCGGTTCGATCATGGCCAAGTGGTGCCTCGCCCACCACCAGGAGAACTTTCTCTACACCCACTTCGATGAAATCTGCGAGATTATGAAGGCCTATGATGTCTCCTTCTCGCTGGGCGATGGCCTGCGTCCCGGTTCCATCGCCGATGCCAACGACGCCGCCCAGTTCGCCGAGCTCGAGACTCTGGGCGAGCTGACCCGCATCGCCTGGCGGCATGACGTGCAGACCATGGTCGAGGGGCCCGGCCATGTACCGATGCAACTGATCAAGGAGAACATGGAGAAGCAGCTCGAATGCTGCGACGAGGCGCCCTTCTACACGCTGGGGCCGCTGACCACCGACATCGCGCCCGGCTACGACCACATCACCTCGGGCATCGGTGCGGCGATGATCGGCTGGTTCGGCTGCGCGATGCTCTGCTATGTCACCCCAAAGGAGCATCTGGGCCTGCCCGACCGCGAGGATGTGAAGCAGGGGCTGATCGCCTACCGGATCGCCGCCCATGCCGGCGACCTGGCCAAGGGGCATCCCGGCGCACAACTGTGGGATGACACGCTGTCGAAGGCGCGCTTCGAATTCCGCTGGGAGGACCAGTTCAGGCTGGCGCTCGACCCCGACACCGCCTGTGCCTACCACGACGCCACCATGCCGAAGGAGTCGGGCAAGGTGGCCCACTTCTGCTCGATGTGCGGCCCCAAATTCTGCTCGATGCAGATCACCCAGCAGGTGCGCGAATATGCCCGCGAGCGCGGGCTCGATGGTCCGGATGCGGCCATCGACAGCGGTCTGGCCGAGAAGGCCAGCGAATTCCGCGCCCAGGGCGGCGAACTCTACGGCAACACCGGTTGAGGTCGAGGGTGTTGCAGCAGTTTTCGCATGATGATGTCGAACTGCTCGGGCGCGAGCTGCTGCATCAGGGCTTTTTTCGCCTCGAGCGCTTCACGTTGCGCCATCGGTTGTTCGGCGGCGGCTGGAGCCCGCCGCTGCGGCGCGAGCTGCTGCTGCGCCGGCCGGCGGTGGCGCTGCTGCCCTATGATCCGCTGCGCGATGAAGTGGTGCTGATCGAGGAGTTCCGGGTCGGCGCGCTGGATCCGGCACTGCTCGCCGACGATGTCGAACCGGCGCGACGCCGGCAGGCAGCATCGCCCTGGCTGATCGAACTGGTGGCCGGCATCACCGAACCGGATGAGCCAATCGAGGCGACCGCCCACCGCGAAGCGCACGAAGAGGCCGGGCTGACGCTGTTCGAGCTGCTGCCGATCGCCGATTACCTGAGCAGTGCCGGTGGCAGCGACGAGCGGCTGCATCTGTTCTGCGGCCGGGTCGACAGCAGTCAGGCGGGCGGCATCCATGGTGTCGACCACGAAGCCGAAGACATTCTGGTGCGGGCAGTCGCGCGCGAGACCGCCTATGGCTGGGTCGAGCAGGGTCTGATCCGCAATGCCGCCACCTTGGTGGCGCTGCAATGGCTGCAACTGAACCATGCCCGGGTGCGTGCGCAGTGGCAGTGCTGACCGCGACACCAGCGCCGGTCGCTGGCAGGCGGCGCTACCGGGTCGATCTGGTGGCGCAGCAGGCGCAGGCGGCCAGCAACTACCAGCGGCTGCTGAGGCTGCTGCCCGAGCTGCACCAGCGGACGTACCGTGAGCTGCTGCTGCGGGAGCGGCTGGTCCGCTTCGTCATCACCCATCCATCGCGTTACACCAGCTTCGTCACCATTCACCATGACCAGCCGCGCCCGCCGTGGCTGGCGCCCTGGTGCATGGAGCTGTCGCTCTACCACGATGCTGGCCTTGCCGAGGTGGTGCGCTGCATGGACCAGCGGGCGGTCGCGGCGGTTCACGACTACCCCAACCGGCGGATGCATCAGGTCGACGAGAAGTGGCAACTGAACTTTTTTCTGGGTGAGTGGCTGCGGTTCTGTCTGCAACAGGGGCGGGCCACCGCCTGCGAACTGCCGTTCCTGCCGGCAGGTTGAGCGATGCGTGACACCTTCGTCGAGCTGGTGCAGATCAGCGACAGCCACCTCTTTGCCGACCGCGAGGCCGAGCTGCTGGGCATCAACACCGACGCCAGTCTGGCTGCGGTGCTGCAACTGCTCGACGGGCGACCGAGGCCGGCGCTGCTGCTGGCCACCGGTGACAACAGCCAGGATGGCAGCGTCGCGGCCTACCGCCGCTTTCTGGAACAGGTGCAGGGTCGCGGCGAGCGTTTTGTCTGGCTGCCGGGCAACCACGACCTGCCGGACGTGATGGCGGCGCTGTCGCCGGCGGGCACTCTGGTGAAGTCGCTCGATCTGGGGGCGTGGCGGCTGCTGCTGCTCGACTCGACGCTGCCGGCGACGGTGGCGGGCCATCTGGCCGAAGCGGAGTTCGACTTCGTCGAGCGGTCGTTGTGCAGCGCACCGCAGCGGCCGACACTGCTGGCGGTGCACCATCCGCCCTGCGCGCTCGGCTGCGCCTGGCTCGATGACCAGGGCATCGACAACGGCGCACGGCTGCTGGCGCTGCTGGCCGACCATCCGCAGGTCAGGCTGCTGCTGTGTGGTCACATCCATCAGCAGCAGGCCCGGCAGTTCGGTCCGCTCTGGCTGCTGTCGGCGCCCTCGACCTGCGTGCAGTTCCGGCCCGACTCGGACGACTTTGCGATCGACAGCCTGGCGCCCGGCCTGCGCTGGCTGCGACTGCATGACGATGGCCGGTTCGAGACCGGCATCGAACGGGTGGCCGCTGGCCTGTTCACCGCCGACCACAGCAGTTCCGGATATTGATCACCGTTCTCTTTGCCACGGCCGAATCCGATCATGAGTGACTACAACGCCGCCGCCATCGAAGTGCTGACCGGGCTCGACCCGGTGCGCAAGCGCCCGGGCATGTACACCGACACCAGCCGCCCCAACCATCTGGTGCAGGAGGTGGTCGACAACAGCGTCGACGAGGCGCTGGCGGGCCATGCGACCCTGATCGAGCTGATCCTGCATGCCGATGGCTCGATCGAGGTGAATGACGATGGGCGCGGCATGCCGGTCGATCTGCACCCGGTCGAGGGGGTGAGCGGGGTCGAGCTGATCCTGACCCGGCTCCATGCCGGCGGCAAGTTCTCCGGCGACCAGTACCGCTTCTCCGGCGGTCTGCATGGCGTCGGCGTTTCGGTGGTCAATGCGCTGTCGCTCTGGCTGGAGGTGGAGGTGCGGCGCGACGGCAAGCTGTGGCGGATGCGCTTCGAATCGGGACAGAAGGTGACCGAGCTGACCGAGGTCGGCAGCGCGCCACGGCGGGTCAGCGGCACCCGGGTCCGGTTTCTGCCCGATCCGGCCTTCTTCGATTCACCCAGACTGGCCCTGCCACGGCTCAAGCAGCTGCTGAAGGCCAAGGCGGTGCTCTGTCCCGGCCTCAGATTGCGCTTCGAGGAGCGTGCCGAGGGCGAGCAGATCGAATGGTGCTATGCCAGCGGTCTGGCCGACTATCTGCTCGAGAGTGCCCAGGGCGCGACCGCCGTGCCGCCACAGCCCTTCACCGGCCACTTCGAAGGGCGCGACGAGCAGGTCGACTGGGCGATCTTCTGGCTGCCGGAGGGGGGCGAGCCGATCGCCGAGAGCTATGTCAACCTGATTCCGACGCCGCAGGGCGGCACCCATGTCAACGGGCTGCGCGCCGGCCTGACCGAGGCGCTGCGCGAGTTCTGCGAATTCCGCAACCTGCTGCCGCGCGGGCTCAAGCTGACCACCGATGACCTGTTCGAACGGGCCAGCTATCTGCTCTCGGCGCGGCTTCGTGAACCGCAGTTCTCGGGACAGACCAAGGAGCGGCTCTCCTCGCGTGAAGCGGTCGCCTTCATCTCCGGTGTCGGCAAGGATGCCTTCAGCCTCTGGCTCAACCAGCATGTCGAGGTCGGCGAGCTGCTGGCCGAACTGGCGATCAGCCAGGCGCAACGGCGGCTGAAGGCCAGCCGGCAGGTGGCGCGCAAGCGGGTGACCCAGGGTCCGGCACTGCCGGGCAAGCTGGCCGATTGCAGCAGCCAGGAGATGGGGCGTGGCGAGCTGTTTCTGGTCGAGGGTGACTCGGCGGGCGGATCGGCGAAGCAGGCGCGCGACCGGGAGTTCCAGGCGGTGATGCCGCTGCGCGGCAAGATTCTCAACACCTGGGAGGTCGACAGCAGCGAGATTCTCGCCTCGCAGGAGGTGCATGACATCGCCGTGGCGCTCGGCATCGACCCCGGCTCCGACGACCTGAGCGGACTGCGCTACGGCAAGGTCTGCATCCTGGCCGATGCCGACTCCGATGGTCGCCACATCGCCTCGCTGCTGACCGTGCTGTTCCTGCGCCACTTTCCGGCGCTGGTGCGTGCCGGACACCTCCATGTGGCGATGCCGCCGCTCTACCGCATCGACCTCGGCAAGGAGGTCTACTACGCCCTTGATGAGGCCGAAAAGATGGGCATTCTCGACCGGCTGAGCGCCGAGAAGCGGCGCGGCAAGCCCAATGTGCAGCGCTTCAAGGGGTTGGGCGAGATGAATCCGCTGCAGTTGCGCGAGACCACGATGGCACCGGCCACCCGGCGGCTGGTGCGGCTCGGTGTCGACGGCGAACAGGCGGCACACGAGATGCTCGACATGCTGTTCGCCAAACGGCGCGCGTCGGACCGCCGCCACTGGCTCGAGCGGCATGGTGGCACCGCGGAGCTGGTCTGACGCGCCAGTCAGCCTGCTCCGGCCCGGAGGCGCAGCAGCACCAGCAGCGCCAGCGCGGTGCAGAGCGCGCCAGCCATGAAGGTGGCCGCCGGGCCGACCCACTCCCAGAGCGCGCCCGCGATCAGGCTGGCGGCCAGCAGCGCGATGCCGGTGGTCAGCCGGAACAGCCCGAAGGCAGTGCCGCGCAGTGCGGCCGGCGCCGTGTCGGCCACCATCGCCGACAGTACCCCCTCGGTCAGTCCCATGTGCATGCCCCACAGCAGCGCGCCGCCAAACAGCAGCCACCAGCCGTCGGCCAGCGCCAGCATGGCATCGGCGGCCAGCAGCAGCAGGCAACCCATCGCCACCAGCCGCCGTCGGCCGATCCGGTCCGAGAGCCGCCCGGCCGGGTAGCTGGAGAGCACATAGGCCAGGTTCATCGCCACCATCACCGCCGGTGCCCAGGCGATCGGCAGTCCGAGGCTGTTGCCGCGCAGCAGCAGAAAGGCCTCGCTGAAGCGGGCCAGCGTCAGCAGCAGCGCAAAGCCGGTCACTGCCCAGAAGGCGGTGGGCAGGGCACGCCAGCGACCGGTCGGTGCCGTATCCTTCACCGGTGGTTCTGGCGCGCTGGCAGGCTGTGGCGGCTCCTTCACCGCCAGCAGCAACAGCACCGCCAGCAGCGCCGGCACCACGGCGACCCACAGCACCAGTCTGACATCGTCGGTGAAGCAGGCCAGCAGCCCCATCGCCAGCAGCGGACCGAGCAGGGCGCCGATGCTGTCGAGCGATTGCCGCAGACCAAAGCCAGCGCCGCGCAGCGTGGCCGGCGTCAGATCGGTCAGCAGGGCGTCGCGTGGCGCGCCGCGAATGCCCTTGCCGACGCGGTCGAGCAGCCGGGCGGTGAACACCATGCCGATCGAGCCCGCCAGCGGAAACAGCGGTTTGGTCAACGCCGAGAGTCCATAACCGAGCAGCACCAGCGGCTTGCGTCGTCCCAGCCAGTCGCTCAGGCCGCCCGAGACCGCCTTGACCAGGGCGGCGGTGGCCTCGGCCAGACCTTCGAGCAGACCCAGCACCATCGGCGACGCGCCGAGCGTGGTGACGATGAAGAGCGGCAGGATGCTGTGGATCAGCTCCGAAGAGAGGTCCATGCAGAGACTGACCAGTCCCAGCAGCCAGACGCCGCGCGGAATCGGGGTAACGGTGGGGGCAGGGGAGTGGTGCATCGGCAGGTCAATTCTGGCTGCGTGGTCCGGCCAGCCGGCTCAGGTTGCGCAGCAGGCGCCGGATGGCCGCGACCGGTTCGATATCCTCGCGCTGCGCCGCCAGCCGCAGCAGCGGCTCCGGCACCTCGCCATTGCGGCTCAGCGCCAGTGCGGCATGAAAGCGGTGCGCTTCATCGCCGTCGCCCAGCGCGGCCTGAAACAGCCGGCTGCTGGCGGCATCGAGATCGGCCGGACGAATCGCCAGCCACAGCGAGGGTGGCAGGCTGGCGCCGGCATCGCGCCGCTGTTGCAGCCACTCCACCACTGCCAGGCTCAGGCTCGCATCGAGCCGCAGCTCCAGATTCTGCAGATCGAGCAGGTTGGCGTCGGCACTCAATGCCGCCAGCACCAGCTGGTTGAAGGCAGGTTGAGGAAAATGCAGCGCCGGATAGGGGTTGTGACGGAACAGCGCCGCCTGTCGCTGGGCAAAGCGGGCCGGCAGTGCCGCATCGATGCTCCATGCCGCCAGGCTACCGGTCGGGTCGACCAGCATCAGCATCCGCAGGCCACTGCCACGCACCGGCTCCGAAGCCGCCTCGAACAGCTTGGTCAACCAGCGCGCAGGGGGTGCCGCCGCCAGCTCCGCACCGAGCAGCAGCAACAGCGCAATGGCGAGATCGGCGCGGCACCACTGCCCCAGCCGTATTTCGGTCGGCCGGGGCTCGCGCAGGATCAGCGAATAGACCGCACCGGGCTCGCTGTCGCCCAGCTCGCGCCAGGCCGCTTCGCACAGCTCCAGTGAGCTGGCGAACAGACGCTGCCGCTCCACCTGCTGCAACAGCCGTTCATGACGCTCCAGCCAGTTCAGTTGCGCCGGCGTGGCAAACTCGCTGTAGGCTTGGCGCAGCGTGCGGTATTGCGCTTCATTCAGCATGACGACTGCTGTTCGAGGAGTTCCGGATCGTTCATCGGGGTGTTTTCACTGCCAAAAGAGATGGGTGGGTCTGCGTGTTGCCGAGCAGCGGCTAGTATAAGAGCGATTGGCGAAGAGGGTTTGACCGATGGCAACTCGACACTCCAGATGAATGCGCGTCTTTTCGGTGTGCTGCTTCTGGCGCTGGGCTGCGGCCTCAGCCTGTGGGCGCAGGGCGGGGTCGATCGGACGACGCTGGCGATTCTGGTGAACGATGCCGACCCGCTCAGCGTGCAGGTGGGGCAGTATTACCAGCAGGCGCGCAAGCTGGAGGCCAGACAGTTGATTCACCTGAACTTTCCGGCCGGAAAGTCACGGCTCTCGCCCGAGGCCTTTGCGGCCATTCGCGCCCAGATCGAGCGGGCCACGCCCGACTTCATTCAGGCCTATGCCATCACCTGGAGCCGTCCCTACCGGGTCGGCTGCATGTCGATCACCACCGCCGTGGCCGCCGGGTTCGATGCGGCTTTCTGTCCGCCCGAGGGGGTGGTCTGCGCGCCGACCCGCCGGCTCGACTACTTCGACAGCGCCGTCACCGATCCGCACCGGCAACTGGGTCTGCGTCCGGCCATGATGCTGGCCGGCAACAATCTGGAGGAGGTGAAGCGGCTGATCGACCGCGGCATCGCCGCCGATGGCAGCCATCCTGCCGGCAGTGCCTACCTGCTGGTCACCGCCGACCGTGCGCGCAGCGTGCGCGCCCTCGGCTATGGCGAGGTCTTTCGGGTGGCACGGCCACCGATCCGCCCGCGCCGCATCGAGGCCGACTGGATCGAGCATGAGCAGGATGTGCTCTTCTACTTCACCGGCACGGCCTGGGTGCGGCAACTCGACAGCAACCGCTTTCTGCCCGGCGCGGTCGGCGACCACCTGACCAGCGCCGGCGGCCAGCTCGATGGCCAGAAGCAGATGCCGGCCCTGGCCTGGCTGAGCGCCGGGGCCACCGGCAGCTACGGCACGGTGAGCGAACCCTGCAACTTTCCCGAAAAATTCCCCAGGCCCGCGGTGCTGATCGACCATTACCAGCGTGGTGAAACCCTGCTCGAAGCCTACTGGAAGAGCGTGGCCAGCCCGGGGCAGGGGCTCTTCATCGGCGAGCCGCTGGCGCGCCCCTTTGGTGAACGCTGAAAATGTGATCGGCTGCGCACTCTGTCGCGCTGTCGACACGGAGTTCGTCGCCCTTTTCTATACTGCTGCACAGGGCTGTCCGTTCCTGCGTGGCCGCGTCGAGAGTGGGGAAAGTTGATGAAAGCGCAAAGATTTCGACTCTGGCTGGGCGGGCTGCTGCTCGGTCTGGCGCTGGGTTGTTCGGCTGATGTTTTCAACCACTCCTCCAGAACGCTTTTTCTGCTCGGCGAAGAGGACGGCAAGGTGTTCGAACTGCCACCGGGTGGTGCATTTCTTGGTCGTCAGGATGCCATTCTGCTGCCGAGCGGAGCAGGGGTACGGGTGTTCAAGACCGTGGACCGGATCGATGTGGTGGTGTCGCCACGGCACGCCATCATCACCTATGGCGGCAATCTGCTTGAGCGTTGCGGGCAGTGGCTGATCGGCGGCTGGCTCGACCGTCGTCCGGTCGGCCAGCGCTGGGTTCAGCAGATCGGCCGGCACTACCGGGACTCTTTCGGCTGAACTGGCCTGATATGTGCTTATAAAACCCCGGCCTCAGCATGGCTGTGCAGAGTGTCATCAAACTGCCAGCATTCTGCTGCAGTATTCGCGACCGCCCTGCCATGGGGCAGTGTGCTGGCATTTCTGGTGCCTTATCCTATAATCGCACCATTCGAGCATGCTGATGAAGATGCTCGAAAATTCATATAACCCAGCGAATGAAAAGGAAGAACTCTCGTGACACAACAAGTCGGAGCGCACAAGGTGAAGGTCGGAAAAAAATTCGAACTCCTCGCGAAGGCGCTGCTTGCAGTGGTGCTGATGTCGACATCGACGCTGGTCCTGGCGCTCGATCCCTACCTGATCCAGCCGGGTGACGTGCTGGAGATCTCGGTCTGGCGTGAGGATGGGTTGCAACGCGAGGCACTGGTGCGGCCCGATGGCGGCCTGAGCTTTCCGCTGGTGGGCGAGATCGGTGCCGCCGGCCAGACCGTGCCGGCAGTGAGCGAAGAGATCAAAAAACGGCTCACCAAATTCATTCCCGACCCGGTGGTGACGGTGGCGCTCAAGCAGAACCTCGGCAACAAGGTCTATGTCATCGGCAAGGTCAACCGGCCGGGCGAATTTGCCGTCAACCGTGCCGTTGACGTGTTGCAGGCGCTCAGCATGGCCGGCGGCATGAACCCCTTTGCCGACACCAAGAACATCCAGGTGCTGCGGCGGGTCAATGGCGAGCAGACCAGCGTCGGCTTCAACTACGCCGAGATGGAGCAGGGCAAGAAGTTGCAGCAGAACATCCTGCTGCAGGCCGGTGATGTGGTCGTGGTGCCATGAGGCGAGCCACATTTTCGACCCTGCTGACGGCGGGGGCCTTGCTGGCGGCGGGATCCGCCACGGCGGGTGGCTGGTACCAGGAGCCCAGCGTGCGGTTGCGCACCGGGTTCGATGACAACATCCGGCTGCGCAGCAGCGATCCGCAGGAAGATTTCGTCACCACGCTGCAAGGCAATGGCCTGTTCGGTTACCGCACCGAAACCGAAAGTGCCGCACTGAAGCTGAAGGCCGAGGCCAACCAGTATCAGCAGCAGGATGGTTTGAACAACGAAAACCTGTTTGCCGACCTCAACCTCGATCACAAGGGCGAACGCAACAGTTTCGGGCTGCTGACCAGCCTGCACCGTGACACCACCCTGCAGAGCGAACTGGAGACCACCGGGCGGGTCGATGACAATCTGCGGGTGACGCGGCAACTGTTGCAGCCCAGTTTCGAGCACAGCTTTGCTGAACGCTGGGTCGGGTCGGTTGGCGCCAGCTACTCCGAAGTCGAATATGAAGACCGCGTGGGCAGCAGTCTGACCGATTACCGCTATGTCACGGCGCAGACCGCGCTGCAATACCGGGTCAGCGAAGACCGCTCCTTCACCGGTACACTCTTTGCCACCCGCTACACCCCCACCGATTTCGACTTCATCTCGCGTGGGCAGGGTGTCAGCTTCGGTTGGCAGGAGCGTTTCTCGCCCAGTCTCACCGGTTCGCTCTCGGTCGGAGCGCGCAAGGACAAATCGGAGCGGACCCTTTTCGGTCTGCAGACCGAGGATGAGAGTTCCGGGACCCAGTTCGATGCGGCGCTGGAGAAATCCTGGCAGCGCTGGCGGTTGAATTTAAACTTGGGGCGTTCGACGGATCCAAGTGGCGACGGCAGTCTGATTCAGCGTGACCGCCTGGGCGGTACGGCCAGTTATGAGTGGAACGAGCGGACGCGATTGATCTTCAATGCCAACTACCTCGACATTCAGCAAACCAATGACCTTGTTTCGCTGAGCAGCAATGACCGTCGCTACCTCACCCTGGCGCCCGGCATCGAGTGGCGGGTGGAGCGCAACTGGACCGCACGGTTCGACTACCGCTACCGGCAGAACAGATTTCTCGACCAGGGTGACGAGGCCGAGAGCAACGCACTCTTTGTTTCGATCTCCTATCTCTGGCCAAGCCCACTGGGCAGCAGCGGGCAGGGCAAGCCGCTCTGAACCGGAATGAGACTGACCGGGTGATCGCAACACCGCAATGAACATCGAAGACAACGCTTACCGAACCGAGGCAAACCCTGCATGGAACAGATGATTGGAATCAGTGACTATCTGCGCATCCTGCGCCGGCGCAGGGTTTTGTTGTGGTCGGTGTTCGGCGTGGTGTTCGTCATCGCGGTGCTGGTGACCCTGGCCTTGCCATCGGTCTACACCTCGTCGGGCACCATTCTGATCGAGCAGCAGGAGATTCCGGCCGAGATGGTCAAGTCGACCGTCGGCGGCTACGCGGCCGAGCGGATGCAGGCCATCAGCCAGCAGGTGATGACCACGGCCAATCTGGGCGGCATCATCCAGAAGTACAATCTCTATGCCGATGAACGCCAGCGCGACACCCTGGCGACCGTGGTCGAGCAGATGCGTGAAGACATTCTGCTGACGCCGGTCAGCGCCAACGTGGTCGATCCCAAGAGCGGCAAGCCCACCACCGCCACCATCGCCTTCACATTGGCCTACTCCAACAAATCTCCAGAGCTGGCGCAGCGGGTGGCCAACGAACTGGCCACGCTGTTTCTCAACGAGAACCTGAAGCAGCGCACCCAGCAGACCCGTGAGGCTTCCCGTTTTCTGGCCGCCGAAGCGGAAAAATGGCAGGCGCAGGTGACGCAGCTGGAGAACGAGCTGAGCAGCTTCAAGGGTAAGTATGGCGAAGTGCTGCCTGAACTGGCGCAGATCAACCAGCAGGCAATGCAGCGGGCGGAGCAGCAGTTGAGTGAATTCGATCAGCGCATTCGGGTGCAGGAGGACCGGCGCATCGCCCTGCAGGGCCAACTGGCGCAACTGAGCCCCAACAGCACGCTCTACTCAACCGAAGGCAAGCCGATTCTCGGCAACGAGAGCCGGCTCAAGTCGCTCGAAGCCGAATATGTCAGCCGTTCGGCCAGTTACGGGCCGGACCACCCCGACATCATCAAGATGAAGAAAGAGATCGAGGCGCTGCGCAAGGAGGTTGCCTCAACCGAAACTGCTGCATCGCTCGCTGCACGCCAGCAGCAACAGCAGGCGGAGTTGCAGAGTCTGCGTGAGCGCTATTCGGCCGACCACCCCGATGTGAAGCGGCTGGAGCGGCAGATTGCCGAGACCGAGAGTGCGCTGAGCCGCGCCAGCAGCCAGCAGAGCCAGCGTGCGGCACTGGCCAGCAAGCCGGACAACCCGGTCTACATCCAGATGCAGGCACAGTTGCAGGCCGCCGAGAGCGAGCTCAAGTCGCTGCAACTCTCGAAAAAGCAGGCCGAGGCCAAGATCGGCGAGCTCGAACAGCGCATGAAGCAGATGCCTGAGGTTCAACAGCAATACAGCAAGCTGTTGGCCGAGCTTGACAGTGCCCGTAAAAATCACGCCGACATCAGCGCCAAGCAGGTCCAGGCGCAGCTTTCCGAAGCGCTTGAAAAAGAGCAGAAGGGCGAACGCTTCACCTTGGTCGAGCCGCCGCCGCTGCCTGAAGATCCGGCGAGTCCAAATCGTCCGGCGATCCTGTTTCTCGGTCTGATGCTGGCCGCTGCGGCGGGCGTCGGCACTGTGGCAATGCGCGAGAACATTGATCAATCACTGTACGGGGCCGCCAGTGTCAACGACGTGCTGGGCATCTCGCCGCTGGCGACCATTCCCTACATCCTGACCGAGCGCGATCAGGCCAGCCAGCGGCGTCAGCGGCGATTGATTCTGGTGATGCTGCTGGTGCTGGCGCTGGTGCTGGTGCTGGTGATTCATTTCTTCATCATGCCGCTCGACATCATCTGGTTCAGCGTCCTGCGGCGGCTGGGGATCTAGCGGCGAGAGTTCATGAAGGGGAAGCCGCCGATTCCGGCTGGCTTGCCGTGTGACAGTCCAAACTTCTATTCAGGTAAAAGAGATGGAACGGATCAAAGAGGCGCTCGAGCGGGCCCGTGAGGAGCGCGCCGGAGCAGGCAGCAGTGGTGGCCAGCCCCGGGCCCGTTCTGATGCATCACGGCCGGTGGCGGTGGCCCCGGACGAGATCGAATACACCCAGACCCGGGTGATTCCGCTCGACTCCGCCCGGCTGGTCGAACGGCGCATCGTCGCCCATCTGCCGGCCCACCCGGCGGTCGACGCCTACCGGGTGCTGCGCACCCAGGTGCTGCGGCGCATGACCGACAACGGCTGGAGCACGCTGATGGTCACCAGTCCGACCGAAGGCAATGGCAAGACCCTCACCGCCATCAACCTGGCCATCAGCATGGCGCGCGAGGTCAACCACACCGTGCTGCTGGTCGATTTCGACCTGCGCCGGCCGACCATCGGCGGCTTTTTCAGCGATGCACCGATGCCCGGCATCAGCGACCATCTGCTGCATCGGCAGCCACTCAGCGAGATGCTGTTCAACCCATCGATCGAGCGGCTGGTGGTGCTGCCGGGGCATGAAGCCCTGGCCGACTCCTCATCCGAGCGGCTCTCGTCGCCACAGGTGGTCGAACTGGTCGAAGAGATCAAAAACCGCTACCCGGCCCGGATCATCATCTTCGATCTGCCGCCACTGTTGCAGTTCGACGATGTGCTGGCCTTCTCGCCCTATGTCGATGCCGCGCTGCTGGTGGTCGAAGAGGGCGCGACCACCGATCTGCAGTTGCGGCGCTCGCACGAGCTGCTGCAGAACGTCAACCTCTGTGGGGTCGTGCTCAACAAATCGCGAGAAGAGAGCTCCGCCTACGGCAGCGGATATGGCTACGCCCATGGTTGACCGCCCCGATTCGGCCTGCCATCAGCGGCGCCTGAGCAGGGCGATGCGCCATTTCTGGCAGGCTGTTTGCTGTTTGAGTTGAAGTCGACCCGAAACCCCTGTACCTCGATGCCAAGGCGCCGGGGCCGCAAACAGAATCAGCACCATGTACGAAGCCCATTTCGGACTGAAAGAGAAACCCTTTTCGATCCTGCCCGATCCGTCGTTTCTCTATCTCGGCCGCAAGCATCAGATGGCCTTCACCCTGCTCGAATATGCCATCGAGAACCAGGCCGGCTTTGCCGTCATCACCGGCGAGGTCGGCTGCGGCAAGACCACGCTGATTCGCCACCTGCTCAACCGGCTGAGCGGCGACATCACCGTTGGCATGATCACCAACACCCATGAATCATTCGGCCAACTGCTGCAGTGGATACTGCACGCCTTTGGGCTCGACTACGGCAACAGCCGCAGCAAGGTCACCCTCTACCGGATCTTCACCGACTTTCTGATTGCCGAATATGCCAAGGGGCGGCGCACGCTGCTGATCATCGACGAGGCACAGAACCTGAGCCTGGCCATTCTCGAAGAGCTGCGCATGCTGTCGAACATCAATGCCGACAAGGACCAGGTGCTGCAGATGATCCTCTCCGGCCAGCCGGAGCTTAAAGAGAAGCTCAAGCGGCAGGAGCTGCGCCAGTTCGCCCAGCGGGTCGCCGTCGACTACGAACTGCTGCCGCTCGATGCCGAAGAGACCGCCCACTACGTCACCACCCGCCTGCAGATCGCCGGCCGCGACGCGCCGCTGTTCACGCCCGAGGCGATCGAACTGCTGCACCGTCACACCCAGGGCATTCCCCGGCGCATCAACATCCTCTGCGACATGGCGCTGGTCTATGGCTATGCCGGACAGCAGCAACAGATCGACGCAGAGCTGCTCGAAGAGGTGATTGGCGACAAGGCCCGCACCGGCATCTTCACCGACCCGGTGCCGCTGCTGGGCGATGTGGTGCCAGATGCGGATGAAGCCCCGAGCCGGCGTGTCATCCGCTCGAAGCTCGACAAGCAGAGCTTGCGGGACATGTTCGGCAAGATCGATTCCTGACAGGTTGCAGTACTGATGAGCTCCGTCGAACCTTTGCCGCCGCTGCCCAATCTGATCATCGCCGGCGCGCCTAAATGTGGCACCACCTCGCTGTTCGACTACCTGGTACAGCACCCGCAGGTGGGAGGTTCGTCCGTCAAGGAGACCTGCTACGTCATGGATCGGGGTTATCCGCTGTTCAAGGCGCAGAGCAATT